>NZ_JBMNVY010000017.1:0-60829 GCF_049745435.1 Lactiplantibacillus sp. YT640 | reverse complement strand
CATGCGATTATTCCGACATAGCTCAGTTGGTAGAGCGCTTGACTGTTAATCAAGATGTCGACGGTTCGAGCCCGCCTGTCGGAGTGACATAGATGTTGGCAATTGTGTTAACATCTATTTTTATATCATGCCGGCTTAGCTCAGTTGGTAGAGCATCGGTATCGTAAACCGAGGGTCATCAGTTCGACTCTGGTAGCCGGCACTTGTGAGGTGGGACGTGGTTCTCGCCTTTTTATTTTTAAATAGACATAAAATGATTGGCAGCTTTGCGCAAACGCAAAGCTGCTTTTTTGATATAAGAATGTTAGCTATTTGAATGCCGAAGTATCAAAATGATCGTAAGGGCTTAGTAGGATGATGCCTATTGTCGCCACTGCTTTTTAGGTATGCTTAGCATATCAATCTTGCGGTTTATTATAATTAGTCGCAATAACTGTAAATTACATGCTGCGAACAATCATAGCCATTTTAATAGCGGTACTTTATTGTTGATAATTTCAGTTTTGTTTTTTTTGTTTAATTAGATTTTTAATACCAATTGCGTATTTTCAGCATTTGAATGCTATTAATTATTTTATATTAAATTAGAATTTAGTGTTAATTTTAGAAAGCTAAAAGCCTTATAAAATGTTCTATCAACTAGTTTTTGGTGCTATAAAAGGATTTAAGACTATTTATGTATGGTGGATATTAATTTAATTAATGGTTATTAGATTAGAAAACGGTTAGTGCTATTGTTGATTAAGATTAAGGCTAGTATAATAGTTATTATGTTTAATTAAGAAACAAAACTTGTTACTTTTAAACGAAATACAAACTGGTTAAGAAGTTTGGAGGAATCTCTATTGGATAAGGAACAAAAGCTGGATCGGTCGTTCTTTGGCCAACCCCGTGGCTTACGGACGTTGTTCTTCACTGAAATGTGGGAACGATTCAGTTACTACGGGATGCGTGCGCTACTGATCTATTACATGTACTACAGTGTCGCTAAAGGTGGTCTTGGATTTGACCAAGTCACCGCAGCATCCATTATGTCAATCTATTCGGCATTAGTTTACGTTTCTAGTGTCCTCGGTGGCTTTCTAAGTGACCGTGTCTGGGGTAGCCGTAAGACCGTCTTTATTGGTGGGGTCTTCATCATGTTAGGCCACATCGTTTTATCAACGCCATTTGGAGTTGGTGCACTATTTGTTTCAATCGCACTTATTGTCATTGGGACTGGGTTATTAAAGCCAAACGTCTCTGACATGGTTGGTCAATTGTATACAGTGGAAGATACACGTCGGGATGCTGGTTTTAGTATTTTCGTCTTCGGGATTAACTTAGGTTCATTGGTTGCACCAGCCTTAGTTGGTCGGATCGGCTTAAATGTTAACTTCCACTTAGGCTTCTCCTTAGCTGCGATTGGGATGTTCTTTGGTCTATTGCAATACTACTTTGATGGTAAGAAGAATTTAAGTTCTGCTAGCCTCTATCCAACTGATCCATTAGAACCCGGTGATTTAAAAAAAATCATGCGGTGGACAATCTTAGGAATCGTTGGGATTGGGTTGATTCTACTATTAATGCAATTAATGAATGCTCTTACGTTAGCAAATGTTATTAGTTTAATTAGTACGCTTGTTATCTTGACACCAATCGTTTACTTTATTTTGATGTTAACGTCTGACAAGACTAATGCAACAGAACGTTCACGTGTTCGGGCTTATATCCCATTGTTTATTGCCGCTGCTTTATTCTGGGCAATTGAAGAACAGGGTTCGTCCGTACTTGCGTTATTTGCAGCTAATCGGGTTAATTTGGATCTTGGTTTTACCCATCTAGCTGCTTCTGATTTCCAAATGCTAAACCCATTGTTCATCATGATTTATACAACACCATTCGTGTGGTTGTGGACTAAGTGGGGTAAAAAACAACCTAGTTCACCAACTAAATTTGCGATTGGGTTGCTATTCGCGGGGGCTTCTTACCTAGTGATGGCTGTACCTGGAGCGCTCTTTGGAACTGCAGGGAAGGTTAGTCCATGGTGGTTAGTTGCCAGTTGGGCAGTCGTTGAAATTGCTGAAATGTTGATTTCACCAATTGGTTTATCAGTTACCACCAAGCTTGCACCAAAGGCTTTTGCTTCTCAGATGATGAGTATGTGGTTCCTAACTGATTCGGTTGGTAGTGCGCTTAATGCACAGATTGTCCGTTTCTACTCGACGCAAACCGAAGTGCCATATTTTGCGATTACCGGGATTGTTAGTGTCGTTTTAGGGATTATCCTCTTTATGATGGTGCCAATGATTAAACGGTCGATGCAAGGCATTCGCTAAATTGAATATTTACTCGAAGATATGTTATCTTAGTGGTAGCATATCTTTTTTGTTTTGGAGGGGTTGACCATCGTACGAATTGCTTTCAGTAGTGATAATCATTTTGATGTTAATCGAGTGGATGCGACTGCGATGATGCGATCTCAGGCGACCTATCTTTTACAGAATGGTGTTCAGATTTATTTGATTGCTGGCGATCTTTTTAATGACTTTCAGCGTAGTCAGCAGTTTGTCGTCGATTTACAGGCCCTATTAGGCGCACAGACGCGTGTTTACTGGATTGCGGGTAATCATGACATGGTCCATGGCATTTCGTTTGACGAGCTTGAAACAGGGCATTTTGATGGCTACCTGCATAACCGGTATATCGATATTTCTGGTACAGATTGGCGCGTGATTGGACATAATGGGTGGTATGACTATCAGTATGCTGCCCAGGTCCCTGATACGACTGCGGCCGACTTCTTACACTGGAAGAATGCGTTTTGGATCGACCGGGCTATTAAACAGCCGATGAGCGATCAGGAGCGGACTGATTTAATGCTCAACCAAGTAAAAGCGCAGCTTAACTTGGCTGCTGTGGATCACAAGCAAGTTATTTTTATGACGCACTTTGTTCCCCGGATCGATTATTTGCGTTTTTCTGATGATAATCGGTTTTGGAATATGGCTAACGCGTTAATGGGAACGCCCCGGTTAGGACAACTGTTGGAGCAGTTTAACGTGGCGCACGTTTTATTTGGTCATTTGCACGTCCATCCGCAACCGCGGGTGTTTGGTCAGACCACCTATTATGACCAAGCAGTGGGCTATGGACTCAAGCGTATCAATGAATGGCAAGCCAATAATTTTATGGCGGAGTGGTATCAAGATACGCAAATTCTGGATTTGAAATAAAAACTGAAAAAACTTTGAAAAAAGTCTTGATTTTTTATTCAAAATTATGTATTCTAATATAGTTGAATGATTTACGGAGGGGTAGCGAAGTCTGGCTAAACGCGGCGGACTGTAAATCCGCTCCTTCGGGTTCGGTGGTTCGAATCCACTCCCCTCCATTTCATTATTGGGCTATAGCCAAGTGGTAAGGCAACGGGTTTTGATCCCGTGATGCGCTGGTTCGAACCCAGCTAGCCCAATTGTTACGCCTTTCGTCGTTAATCAGGTCTTAGGATCTTGATGTAACGACTTTTTTATTGGCTTAAATTTATCTTAATATCGGCGGGTAGTGCCACTTCGTGAAGAATGCGTAACGGATTCTTCATGAAGTGGATTTTTTTGTCTCGGTCTGTTTATTTGCCATCATCAATAATAATGTGATATGTTTTAGTATTCTATTTGGGGCACGATCCAGATGGGATAGGAGGTCTGGTCAATGAATTTATTTATTCCGTAAGTACACGGAAGAGGTTAATGGCTGGCATTGTTAATTTTAAAAATACGTACTAGTTAACGCGTCATGACGGCCATCACAATTATTATGAGTCGTTCTTATAAAAGCACACCAATTTTTAAAGCACATATGGGTTATGGAAAGAAGCGCGCTAGCCGTGCTGTTCGAAATCGTATGAATCGTGGTGAATTTGATGATTTGCCGGCTAATTCGCATGCCTGGTATAAACGATGTTATGAGCAGTATGATGTTGTCGATTATTGCTCCAGAGAGACTTATTCGCAAGTTCAACTTGAGCTGGAGACGATGCGATTAGAGATTACTCGTAACGGTGGGATTATTCGAAGAATCCCACAACATCTGGTTGTTACGTATACTTTTGATCCGGTGATATCTGATATTGTGCACATGCAGCGAACGGAAGAACTAATTCCTGCGCAAGATGTCCAAATGTTTGTAGGTACTTTTGAACAGTGGTGTCGGGAGCGTCGCAACTGCTGGGCCAAGGCTTATTATCGAAAATAAGTCGTATTGGAACTTGATCTATGAGATTTGGTTGAAGAGGCTACGTAGCCTTAGTTGTCCCACTACCAGCCCCAACTAGTTGACTGAATAAATCAAATTTTCCACAGAACTGTTATCAAATGCAGTAACGGCAGGCTGTCCAGCGTCGCAATAATGTTTGGGCAGCTTTTTTGCATGGCCCATATCTGGATTCAAAGGCATTTACCTGCCAGAGATGACGTGGTTATTAAGTATATGACTAGCAGTCAGTTATTCAGAATTATAAGATGTTTATTCAATCGAACCTCGAAAATTGAGTTTGTTAGCGTTAAGCTTAATTTAAGAAATCATACCATCATGAATAACGTAAGCGACCATGATGATGACCAAGGAGGATTTGAAATGGCGGTAACTAAAATTGATTTAAAAACCACGATGACTTACCAGGAGCATGCAATTACTAGTAAATCATTTGCTCGAAAATTAGGGATTGAACTGCCGTTTGCGATGTACGCAATGGCGGCGGGTGAAAGTATTAGTGCTGAACAATCCACGCTGACCCGCTTATTTGAGGTTGTTGATGGTACTTTGACTGTCCGTTTGGCGACGGAGACCGACCAAGAAGTGCATGCGGGCGAGATGTTAGTGGTGCCAGCTCATACGGTCCATACGTTGGTCGCTGAGCAGCCGTGCCAGTTTATTCAATTAGAAACGAAATAGGCCTTAATAGCGAGATGCGGAGGAATTCAAATGAGTTTAATTAACAAAATTGATCATGCTAAGGTCCTCAATTTAACTGAACAAATTCCACTGGATGATGATCAAGTTAATAGCCGGACACTGGTTCAACGGGATGATTTAAGTATGACGCTATTTTCAGTCGCAACCGACCAAGAGATTGGCGGCCATTCTGCCCAGGGCGATGCGATGGTCAATATTTTAAGTGGAGAAGCGGAAATTACGATTGAAGGCACCATTTATCATTTAACTGCGGGACAATCGATCGTGATTCCTAAGGATGCCCGGCACGCGTTATATGCCGTTCAAGGATTTCAGATGTTATTGGTGGTCGTTAAACCCGACTAATGCACGTGGTTATCGATGAGACGGAGGGAGTAATATGCCGCTGTATACGTTTATTGGTGATATTCATAGTGCCGCGGATGATCTGGCAGTTTTATTAGCCGATCCTGAAGTTACCGCGACGCGCTTGATTTTCTTGGGCGATTATATTGATGGTACGGCGGCACGCTATTTTGGTCATGCCACCGAGTCAGCTCCGTTGGCGCCGCTAAAAGTACTGACGATGGTTAGAAAACGGGTACGGGAATACGGCGATGTGGCTTTACTTGGCAATCATGATGAATTTTGGCTACGGACAGCTCATGGTGATGACAATGCCACCGCAACTTGGGTGTTGAACGGTGGTCACCGGACCTGGCGCAAATTAGGGATTTACTCCTCCAATCCCAATCATGTTCGGCGGGCATTAAATGGTGCGCTATTAAAGCCGGATACTGATTTCTTAGCACATTTGCCACTGATGTGGCAACATGGTCGGTTACTGGCTATGCACGCGGGTGTTAACTGGCAATACCCATTAACACAACAAACAACGACTGACCTACTGTGGATTCGGGATGACTATTATGATGACTTCACGACTGGCAGTCACCGTTGGCATCGGAACTTATTCAATAAAGTCATCATTACTGGTCATACGCCGGTGCAGACCTTGACTGGTTCACACACTGGTTATTTAAAGATGCAGGCAGATGCGCAAGACGTTCCACGATATCTAATTGATGCAGGCAGTCGTTCAGGCCTGTTTGATGGTGGAATTTGTGCGTTAACGCTGACGGTCGATGGTGAATTTGTCAGGGCGAAACGCGTGATCAAGGGTCACCGCTACGATGGTCAGCAAATCGTCACTCCGGCCATGTTGGTGGATCAGGCGCACTAAGTATCACTAAACATCTCAGAGATAGAACGTAAAAGGAGCAGGCTCACATGATATTGAGACTGCTCCTTTTATGATGTCACGCTAGTTACTGGTTTTCGCACTATTTCAAGTTGATTGGTTTGCAAGTTCTCACTGAATCGTTACTCAGCGTAACTGAATTATAGGTGTAAATAGAACCAGCCACCAAGGCCTAAAATGAACAGGCCAAGTCCATTGAGGGCCGTAAACACGATCAAAAAATGGTGGATTGGTTGTTCATCATTGAAGGGCAACAATTGTTTTAAGGCAAGCAGATTTGCTAGTGAGGCCACCAATGACCCCAGACCGCCGATGTTGACGCCTAAAAATAGCGCTGATAAATGGGGCGTGAAATTCGCTAGTAAGATGGCGGCTGGAACATTGCTGATGACTTGGCTAGTAATTAGTCCAGTAATATAGACACTGGGGGCTGTCTGAGTTAATTGGTTGAGCCAATGCGTTATTGCGGGATTATGACTGATGGCGCTAACGAAGATGAAGAAGCAGATAAAGGTTAAGAGTAGTGCGTAATCAACGTACTGAAAGACGCGTCGGTTAATCATGAGGCCTACGACAATCGTTCCGATAATAACTAGTGAAATGGGCACCAAATTAAAAATGCCAAGCATAATGAAACTGAGCAGGCCGCCCGCAAGCCCGATTTGACTGCGAGAAATGGGCGTAGATTTGGTTGGTGTTACAGTTAGCGGCAACCGAGGTAACCGCCGGCTTAAGGCAACTAATAAAGCTAGACTAGCAAGCATTAACGGAGTCGACAATTTAAAAAACGTGAATAGATTAACGTGATAGAACGTGACCAAAAATAAATTTTGGGGATTGCCAATGGGCGTAAACGCGCTACCAAGATTGGCTGCCATGATAATTAAAGTCGTTGGGTAGGCAATGGCCAGGTGCTGCCGCCGGGCGAGTGTGAGAAAGATTGGAATTAACGTTAGGATCGCAACGTCGTTAGTTAAAATCATTGAGCCACCAAAGGCCAGTAAGATGAATAATTGACACATTTGACGGGTATCGTGTGATTTAACTAAGAGCCAGTCCCTTAAAGTATCAAGCAAATACATCGCGCGAAGTAATTGAACACTGATCATGAGTGCAAATAAGGTGCCAATCGTAGCCCAATTAATTGCCGTCAGTTGGGGTGTCCCGATGAACAAACTTAAACCAGCACAAATTAATGCAATAATAAAGATTTTATCGTGAAGTGTGCGACGAACGACTGTCACCATGGTAAACGTCCCCCTCAATAGTCAGTTAATTAGTTCTAACTTAAACAAACTCGTCGCTAAATGTAAACTGATAGACATTTTTCAGATAAGGATGTAGCCACCCGAACGGTAACCCAAATAAAAAATCGCTTCAAAGTTATGTGTTTAACTTTGAAGCGATTAGTGCTTGGTTTTGATTGCCAGTTAGCTTGCTTAATGTGTATCTAGTTTATCTTGCTGAGTGTTTTGACCGAAGAACCACAAGTAGGCACCATATAACGCGTTAGCGAGCATCACTAGTTGCAATGCTAACATTGAGGCGGCTGCAGGACTGAAGCCTTTTAATTGGTTGAACCAGATAATAACGTTAATCACGTCGAGTGTGATCCACGCAACCCATTGGGAACGATAACCGTTGACCATGAGGACACTACCGACAATCCCAAGTGGTAACAGGGTCGCGTCCAGGTAGATTTGGTTACCGTTAAGTTGTTTACTAAAGTGTAAGACAATGGCGTAGACGAGTACGGCTAACGCGAACCAGGCACAACCGGCTAATTTGCTCAATTTACGACCAGTCAGTTCGCTGGCATCGGGTTGCGCTGCCATTTTACGATGCCAGACGGTGATGCCGACAAATTGCATGATAAGGTAAAATGATTGCGACGCAATGTCACCAATCAGCCGATTGGTGATGGCCGTAGTAAGCCAAGCCGCACAGGCAATAATGCCCCAACTATAGTTCGTCAGTCGCCCTTGATCAACCAGAATTAAGTTAATCACGACCGTAATCCCGGTCAATAGGCCAATCCAGCCATGTAGGCTGTAATCGCGACCCAGAATAAAACCAATGATGGTCACGATTAGCATCGTGCTCATCATCAACTTAGTGGTGCGGCGAAGCGTCTTTAATTCATTAAGTCCCCGTTGCCAGCTGAAGACGGCGCGCATGGCCGTGGGCAGACTAGTGATG
Source organism: Lactiplantibacillus sp. YT640 (assembly GCF_049745435.1). NCBI lineage: Bacteria > Bacillati > Bacillota > Bacilli > Lactobacillales > Lactobacillaceae > Lactiplantibacillus > Lactiplantibacillus sp. YT640. The sequence goes on along the minus strand of NZ_JBMNVY010000017.1, from coordinate 52,437 downwards.
TCTTGCTGGCATTGTTGCAGCAGGGTTGATAAGGTGAGTCGGAAATGGTTGTTCTGGTTCATAGTGAAACACTCCTTAGTTGTTTTTAGACAGCCGTGTTCGGAAGCAACGCTGTGTTTGATTGCTGTTTACATTAGCTTGTTCAAGCAGACCTGTCAACGAGCTTCGCACATATTGAAGGCCGATTATTAATAGATTAATCAATTGGTTTCAGTATTGATAAGCAATCACCTTAATAGAGTGGCTCGTGATATTTATTTGTTGATAGTGAAAGTTGAGCTGAAAGAAGTGATTAATTACCCACAGTTTCACAAATATTGGTATAGTAGAAGAGTAAGCGGGAATGTCTGTTTAATCCTGCCTAGCCGTTAATCGGTTAGTGGTTAATGATATAAATTATAAGTCAGAGGAGCGTTTTACGGATGAAAATCGGATTCATTGGTGCCGGTAACATGGGCCGCGCGATTATTGATGGGTGGTTAAAACAACAAGCGGTCGTCCCAGCAGATATTTATATTCACAGTGCCCATGCTGCGAGTTATCAACCTTATGCGCAAAAAAATGGGCTACAGGCCTGTGACACTAATTTGGCCGTGGCACAAGCTGCTGACGTTATCGTTTTGGCAGTTAAGCCGAACATTGCGTTGGCCGCATTAAAAGAAGTTCAAGCAGCTTTAACGGGCAAGTGGGTTATTACAATGGTATCAGGATTGAGTTTGGCCGATTATGCCACGGTTGTCCCTGATCTCCCCGTTCTGAGAATCATGCCGAATGTGAATGTGGCGATTGGTGCCGGGATGACGGCGTTGGTTGGTAATGATGCCTTAACACCAGAGCAATATGCGGCTGGGCAACAATTATTCGATGCGATTGGTGCCACGAGTGCCATCGCTGAGAAAGATTTTCCAACTTTTTCAGCCTTAGCAGGTAGTTCGCCGGCCTACATCTATTTCTTTATTGACGCGATGGCCCGCGCAGGCGTCAAGCACGGTTTGAGCAAGGATGCAGCGACTAAGATTGCGGCGCAGGCCACGCTGGGCAGTGCGCAGAATGTTTTAGCTTCTGATAAAATTCCGTTTGACCTGATCGATCAAGTTTCTTCACCTGGTGGCACGACGGTTGCTGGATTACTGGCCATGGAAGAGGCCGGCTTTATGACCGCAGTGGTGAAGGGAATTGATGCGACGATTGCGAAGGAACTTGGCGAATCTTAAATTACTTGGTGCTAGTGGTTGCAAGTTTGGTCTATACCGATTATAATTAAACCAGATAAATCCAAGGAGGAATTGTTCATGAGCAAAGTGTTAAAACATGCCATCATTTATACTGGTCTAGAAAAGATCGATGACGGCTACATTCGTTTCGGTAAGGAAATTGAAGCGGTTGGTCCAATGGATGACTACGTGGCCCAACCCGATGATGATATCGAATTTGTGAGTGGCAAAACGATTGTACCGGGCTTCATTGATGTTCATAGCCATGGTGGTTATAGTTTTGATTCAATGGACGGGAATCCAGCTGAAATTAACGAAATGGTTAATGATATGGTTGCCCGCGAAGGTATTACGTCATACTTCTGTACGACCATGACGCAATCCAACGAAAACTTAGATCATTCGATGGCCGGTATTAACAAGGCCGCCGATGAAAATCCGGTTATCCAAGGGGTTCATTTGGAAGGCCCATTCATTTCGGCGACGTTTAAGGGTGCCCAACCTGAAAAGTACATTAAGAATCCTAACGTTGACTTATTAGACAACTGGAACAAGTTGTCGGGTGGTCGGGTTAAGTTGATTACTTACGCGCCGGAAGATCCTGGTTCGCGTGAATTTGAAAAGTACTGCTTGGAAAGTGGCATTGTGCCTTCAGTGGGCCACAGTAACGCGACTCGTGAACAATTATTAGCAAGTAAAGCAACTCACGTGACGCATTTATACAACGCGCAACGTGAATTCAAGCACCGTGAACCAGGTGTTACTGGTCATGCCATGCTTGAAAACAACATGTACTGTGAATTGATCTGTGATGGGTTCCATATCGTGCCTGACATGATCAAGCTCGCTTACGAACAAAAGGGCGTTGACCGGATCGAATTGGTGACTGATTCAATGCGTGCCAAGGGTGAACCCGACGGTATCAGTGAATTAGGTGGTCAAAAAGTGATTGTTAAGGATGGTCAAGCACGTCTTGAAGAAGGTAACTTGGCTGGTTCTGTCCTGACATTCATTAATGCCTTCAAGAACATTCAGAAGTTCACCGGTTGCGGCATTGCTGAAGCGGTTAAGATGGCTTCTGTCAACCAAGCACGTGAATTTGGGTTGACTAAGAAAGGAACATTGGAAGCCGGTAAAGATGCTGATATCAACATCTTAGATGGCAATCAAGATTTAGTCGCAACATATAGCTACGGTAAAAAAGCAGCTAAATAAATTAGAAGTAAGGGATGAGTACCATGAGTTCGCCAATTTATATTCAAATCCACAACCAAATTAAGCAGGCGATTGAAGCAGGTCGGTGGGCCGTTGGTGACCGGATTCCGTCTGAACGGGAGCTGGCTACACAGTTCGATGTTAGTCGGATGACCCTTCGACAAGCAATCCAGACATTGGTTGACGAAGGAATATTAGAGCGGCGAGTCGGTGCCGGCACGTTTGTCGCGAATCAGAAGGTCCAAGAAAAAATGTCCGGTGTCACCAGTTTTACTGATCTAATGCTGGCCCAGGGTAAGGTCCCATCAAGTAAGACGATTTCATATCACGTGACGAGCCCGTCGCTATCTGAGAGCGAAAAGTTGGCGTTAGGCGCCAACGAACAAGTTCTACGGATGGAACGAATTCGCTATGGTGATGATGTGCCAATTTGTTTTGAGGTCGCAACAGTTCCAGAACGACTCGTCAAGCAGTTCACCAAGGACGAAATTACGAGTTCGTTGTATCGGACGTTGGAAGAGAAGGCAAGTTTAGTGCCTGGTAAGGCTCAACAGACTGTTTCGGCGATGTCTGCTTCTGAGCGTATCGCAGAATACTTGTCAGTCCGGCGTGGCGATGCGTTGCTACGGTTACGGCAGATTTCGTATTTGCAAACCGGCGAACCGTTTGAATACGTGCGGACCCAGTACGTTGGTAACCGGTTTGAGTTTTATCTTGAAAAATAACCAGTCAGTCGGGTGCTGGGCACCTGATTAGAGTGGTGATACCAAAAATAGCTCACCTAGGATGTTATTCTAGGTGAGCTATTTTTGGATTTATGACTGAAGACTGGGTACACGCACAAAAGCAATTGTCATCGTAACGCAGTGGCTTATAACTGGTAATGATTGCCAGTTAATGGGCTTGCTGGCGCGCTATTTTTTTAACTAACCGCAAGTAGCGGGGTAACACGAGCATCCGCTTGAAACGACTTGGTTCTTGAATCAGACGGTAGAGCCATTCAACGTGGTGTTTTTGCCAAAATAACGGCGCCCGCTTAACCGCGCCTGCAATTACGTCGAAGCTACCCCCGACACCCATCCAGAGCGCATCGAGGCGTTGGCGGTGTTCGGCGATGAAAAATTCCTGCTTAGGAAAACCAGTGGCTACGAAGACCATATCGGGTTGCGCGGCCACGATTTGGTCGACAACGGTTTGTTCGTCGTCATAATAGCCATCACGGGCACCCGCGACAACGATGCCGGGATAATCTCGTTGAACGATCGTGGTCACTTGCTTTAACACGGCCGGCTTGGCACCTAACAAAAAGATCCGTTGGTGCTGTTGGCTACCCCATTCTAGTAGTGTTAAAAGGGTGTCATAGCCGGTGATCCGTTCGGGGAGTGGTGTGCCAAGAATCTGGGCCCCCTGAATGACGCCAATGCCGTCTGGCGTGATATAGTCCGCTTGCGTTAACACCTGTTGGTAATCGGGGTGTTCACGAGCGTACATTAAGATCTCGGGGTTAGCGGTCACCACAAAGCGATTGCGATGCGCGAGAATATCGGTTTGAAGTTGCTGAACAAAACCAGCGTTAGTTGTCTTGATAAACGGCACGTTTAAGATGTTAACCGTGTCAAAAGGGACTGACATAAGCGACCTCACTTTCTAATCATAATTAAAGTATAGGTAAATCAAGGAATTCTGCAACTTTTTGGATGCTTAAGCGCATTCTTTTATAAAAAATGCTAAAATAAGCTTAACTTACTGTAAACACGGTTATTACCTACGAAATGGAGAATTATACTCATGACGCAAATCTATCCGGATGATAGTTTTACCTTGCATACGGATGCTTATCAAATTAATATGATCCAAACCTACTGGGAACAAGGTATTCACAACAAACATGCGGTGTTTGAAGTGTTCTTTCGTAAGATGCCGTTCCAAAATGGGTACGCGGTATTTGCGGGTCTGGAACGAGTTGTTAATTATATCAATCATTTACATTTTACGGCAACTGACATCGCGTATTTACGTGAACTGGGTGGCTACTCAGACGGTTTTCTAGATTATTTAGCGAATTTCAAATTTGATGCGACGATTCGTGCGGTTCGTGAAGGGGACTTGGTCTTTAATAATGAACCGTTGTTACAAGTCGAAGGACCACTGGCCACTTGTCAGTTAATTGAAACGGCACTACTCAATATTATCAATTATCAAACGTTGATTGCGACTAAAGCGGCGCGCATTAAATCGGTTGTCGGTGAAGATGGCTTACTAGAATTCGGTACTCGGCGGGCGCAAGAGTTTGATGCGGCCATCTGGGGAACCCGGGCGGCTTATATTGGTGGCTTTGACGCGACGAGTAACGTGCGGGCTGGCAAAATTTTTGGTATTCCGATTAGCGGGACCCATGCGCATGCGCTCGTGCAGACTTATCGAAACGATTATCAAGCTTTCAAGGCCTATGCGGAGACCCATCATGACTGTGTCTTTCTAGTGGATACGTATGATACGTTACGTAGCGGGGTGCCGAGTGCGATTCGAGTGGCTAAGGAAATGGGTGATAAAATCAATTTCCAAGGGGTTCGTATCGATAGTGGCGATATGGCTTACTTATCAAAACGCGTGCGTGAACAGCTAGACGAAGCTGGTTTTCCGGATGCCAAGATTTATGCGTCAAATGATTTGGACGAAAAAACGATCCAAAACTTGAAGATGCAAGGTGCTAAAATTAGTGTCTGGGGTGTTGGGACGAAGCTAATCACGGCCTTTGACCAACCCGCGTTAGGGGCCGTGTACAAGATGGTTTCGATCGAGAATGATCATCATCAGATGGTTGATACGATCAAACTTTCAAATAACGCGGAAAAGGTCTCAACGCCTGGTCAAAAACAAGTTTGGCGGATTACGAAGCGTGCGGATGGCAAGTCAGAAGGTGACTATGTGACGTTGTACGATGAAGATCCGCGCAACGAAGAATCAATTTACATGTTCCATCCAAGCTATACGTATATTAATAAGACGGTCAGTGATTTTGATGCGCGACCACTATTGGTTCCCATCTATGACCGCGGTCAACAAGTTTATACTTTACCAACGTTAGATGAAATCAAGGAGTATTCATTTGAAAGTCTAGATGCACTCTGGGACGAATACAAGCGGGATTTAAACCCTCAGGATTACCCGGTCGACTTGTCACAAAAACTTTATGATCATAAAATGAATATTATTAACACGGTCAGAGACCACGTTAACCATAAAGATGAGGAGGAAGCTTACTAATGCGGCCATTACAAGCTGAGATTATTAAAGCGTTACACGTTGCACCAACGATTGATCCAGAAGTTGAGATTCGTCGAAGTATTGATTTTTTGAAGGCTTATTTAACTAAAAATACCTTTTTGAAGACCTATGTGCTTGGCATCTCTGGCGGTCAAGATTCCACGTTAGCTGGAAAATTGACGGAGATGGCCATTACCGAAATGCGGCAGGAAACGGGTGATGATCGCTATCAATTCATCGCAGTCCGGTTACCATATGGCAATCAAGCGGATGAAGCGGATGCGATGGCAGCGATTGATTTTATGCAAGCCGACGTGACGGATCGGGTGGATATTCAACCGGCTACGGATGCCATGGTAACTGCATTGGAAGCTAACCAATTGACGATTCATGATTTCAACAAGGGCAATATTAAAGCGCGCCAACGCATGATCGTGCAATATGGGATTGCCGGTGAAATGCACGGTGCTGTCGTGGGAACCGACCATGCAGCCGAAGCTGTTACTGGTTTTTATACCAAGTACGGTGACGGTGGTGCGGATATTGTGCCACTATGGCGATTGAACAAGCGTCAAGGTAAACAAATGCTGGCCGCTTTAGATGCGCCCAAGCATTTGTATGACAAAGTCCCGACCGCTGACTTGGAAGAAGATCGGCCAGCATTACCTGATGAAGTCGCGTTAGGTGTTCGTTACGACGACATCGACGATTACTTGGAAGGCCGGACGGTCAGCGATGCTGCGGCCGAAAAGATTGAGGCGTGGTACTTAAAGACTGCCCACAAACGCCACGCGGCCATCACTGTGTTTGATGATTTTTGGAAATAAGCTAGTTAGCTGATAATCGATTAGGATTACGGCTAACCTAATTAAAAAGGCGACTTGAAGATTATTCAGCTTCAGGTCGCCTTTTTGCATAGTCACATAATTTTATGGTGACTACCGTAATATTGGTGGGATTGGTGGAAAAGCGGTAGAATGGTTTAAAATATGTAAACGCTTAATGTGAGAATATCCAAGTGCTGTGGCGAATGCAGAGGTAGTCAAAGCGATTATTTTGCTAGACAGCTCCCATGGAATCTGGTATTCTTACGATACAATCATAAGGGAGTAACTAGCAGAAATATTCTGCGGCAATATCGTCAGCAAGAAGCCAATCCGGTATTGTCTTAAATAGTGAGACTTATGTATGTTCACACAATTTTGCGTGCATACATGAGTCTCATTTTCTATCTGGAGATCAGTTAGGGAGTGGGGCTCGGATGCCAGAAAAGGAGCTTACGATGAGTACAAAACCAAAGTATCAACAAGCGTTATCCGCCGTTTATGAGGAACTAGGCACTGATGAACACGGCTTACAGCAAAGTGCTGCGTCGCAACGGTTAGAACAATATGGGCCGAATGCGTTGAATCAGCAAAAAACGACTTCCTTGTTGCAAAAATTTATTGCGCAGTTCAAGGATTTCATGATTATCGTCCTGTTAGTGGCCGCCTTGATTGCCGCCTTTACTGGGGAAGCCGTCGATGCCGTTATCATCTTATTGGTGGTGGTATTAAATGCGATTTTCGGTGTCTTCCAGGAATCGAAAGCGGAAGAGGCCATCAACGCGTTGAAGGAAATGTCAGCGCCGGACGCGACTGTTTTACGGGATGGTCAGCTGCAAACGGTCAAGAGTGACGCGTTGGTTCCTGGGGATGTTGTGTCGCTAGAAGCCGGGGATATCGTTCCCGCGGATTTACGATTAATTGAGAGTGCGTCATTGAAGGTTGAAGAATCGGCGCTGACGGGTGAATCTGTCCCAGTTGAGAAGCAGGCGGAGATGATTGCCGATGGGGAATTACCAATCGGGGACCGGTTAAACATGGCGTACATGAATAGTAACGTGACGTATGGTCGGGCCACTGGGATTGTGGTGGCGACTGGGATGCAGACTGAAGTAGGTCGAATTGCCGGCATGATTGAAGCGGCCGATGAGATGACCACACCACTGCAAGCGAACTTGACACAGTTAGGTAAGTCGCTGACGATTTTAATCTTAGTTATTGCCGCAGTGGTATTTGGTATCGGAATGCTGCGTGGTCAAGAGAGTTTGATCAACATGTTATTGACGGCGATTTCGTTAGCCGTGGCCGCAATTCCAGAAGGGTTGCCGGCAATCGTTACGATCACGTTAGCGTTAGGAACCCAGCGGATGGCCAAACGGCATGCGTTAGTACGAAAATTACCCGCAGTTGAAACGTTGGGAAGTACCGATATTATTGCCTCTGATAAGACCGGAACGTTGACGCAAAACAAAATGACCGTTGAAAAGTTGGTCGTCAACCAGGAACTGGTGGACGCGCGCGCTACTGAATTGCCGCTTGATAGCCATTTAGCGCAAGTGATGATTTTAAGTAATGATACGAAGATCATGCCGGATGGGTTAGCAGGTGACCCAACGGAAACAGCGTTGATTCAATATAATTTGGATCAGGGTTATCCAGTCGATCAGTTATTGACGGACCGCCCCCGAGTAACAGAAGTCCCCTTTGATTCGGAACGTAAATTGATGTCGACGGTGCACCCCTTAGAAGATGGTCGCTTCTTAGTAGCCGTCAAGGGGGCTCCTGATGAATTACTCAAACGGGTCACTCAGATTGAAAGTAACGGTGACGTTCAGCCATTAACCAAGACAAGCCGTGACCAGATTCTAACTGTTAATCATGAATTGGCAACGCAAGCCTTACGGGTCTTAGCATTTGCTTATAAAGTGATCACCACGGTTCCGACGACTGTTAATACGGAGACGTTAGAAAATGACCTGGTCTTTGCCGGGATGGTCGGCATGATTGATCCGGAACGGCCAGAAGTTGAGCAAGCCGTTGCAGAAGCTAAATCAGCTGGAATTCGGCCGTTGATGATCACGGGTGACCACCGTGATACCGCCGAAGCAATTGCCGTCCGTCTTGGTATCATTAACGCTGGCGAAGATGACGCTGTGATTACTGGTGCCGAGTTAGATGCAATGAGTGATGCGGAATTCGGCAAAAAGGTCGGCGATTACTCGGTGTATGCCCGGGTGGCGCCTGAACACAAAGTTCGAATCGTGAACGCATGGCAAAAACGAGGCAAAGTTGTTGCTATGACTGGTGATGGGGTCAACGATGCGCCCGCCTTGAAGGCTGCTGATATCGGTATTGGTATGGGAATCACTGGGACGGAAGTTTCCAAGGGGGCTAGTGACATGGTCTTGGCTGATGATAACTTCGCCACGATCGTGGTTGCTGTCGAGGAAGGCCGAAAAGTGTTCGCCAATATTCAAAAGGCGATTCAGTACCTTTTGTCAGCGAACTTAGGGGAAGTCTTAACCTTGTTCGTGATGACGATGTTGGGCTGGCAAATCTTGGCACCAGTGCATATCTTATGGATCAACTTAGTGACCGACACCTTGCCAGCAATTGCCTTAGGCGTTGAACCAACTGAAAAGAACATTATGCAGCATAAACCGCGCGGGAGAAATTCTAATTTCTTCTCAGGTGGGGTCTTCAGCAGTATTATTTATCAAGGGCTACTGGAAGGTGGCATTACGTTGCTCGTGTACTGGTTAGCTTTGACGTATCCGGTTCACGCAACGGCCTCATTAGCTCATGCTGATGCGTTAACGATGGCTTTCGCGACCCTTGGCTTGATTCAGTTGTTCCACGCGTTTAATTCCAAATCTATTCATGAATCGTTGTTTACGGTCGGCTTGTTCCGAAACAAGTTCTTTAATTGGGCGATTCTAGTTGCATTTGTGATGCTGGCGATGACAATCGTCGTTCCCGGTCTGAATGGGTTATTCCACGTGAGTCACTTGGATGCTTACCAATGGGGAATCGTGGCCTTAGCTTCCTTATCGATGGTCGTGATTGTTGAATTTGTTAAGTTCTTCCAACGTCGACACATGCGGCGCGCATAACCCACCCATTAGGGGTAAAATAAGGCTAACTAATTTAAAGAAAAGAGTTTGTACATGAAAAAAGCAACGATTCAAACGTATATGCCAGTACTGTCTAAAGTTATCGAAAGTACTGAAAAAATGGGGGAAGAATTAAACCCATCTTTTGAAAAACTACGTCAGGCCATTGATAATGACGCAGTTGCCAAAATGGTTCCAGCTGAATTCAATGATATTCAGATGGAATTTAGCGATGGTACTGAACAGTATCAACAAAATTTGGCACAGTTGAAAAAAGTTGCGGTACCCGCACGGTTAATGGGGCGGCATCGTAATTTGTTAGCAGCATACGAAGCCTACACGAATGCGTGTGCGGCCATGACGGCTAGCATGAACATCGACGATCAAACGATTGATGTGGCTGCTTTTAATCAGGCTGAAACGGATCAAGAGACTGAAATGGGCCGCGTTTCAAATAACGTGCAACGGATCATGAATACAGTCATGTAGGAGCGCTAATCTGGGTGATTGGATTTAGCACACTAATAAAACGCTCGGTAACGTTTATGCGTTGCCGAGCGTTTTATTGTTGGTTGCGGGGCAGCCAACTGTGCGGCCGCGCCGTGCTCGTTTAGCCTAATGGGCTGGTTTTTTCCAGCTCACAACCAATGTGTGAACAGTATCGGTAATGGCTTCGATTGGTAGTGACAGTCAACGACAATTTTCAGATGGTCATTCGGCGCGGAAACCGGAGTAAAACGCGTATAATATAATGTAATGAGATTAAAAGATTGGGTGAAATAATGGATAATCAGATTTTAACGTTAGTTGATCAAACGCTGACGAAGTTTAAACCGCAACAGATCAAAGCGGTTCTCGGACTCATGGACGAAGGCAACACCGTTCCGTTTATCGCACGGTATCGAAAGGAACGTACCGGTAACTTAGATGAAGTTGAAATTCGCGAAATTAAAGATAACTATGATCGGCTTGCGAGTCTAGAGAGTCGTAAGGCAGATGTGATGAAGTTGATCGCTGAACAAGATCACTTGACGCCGGCTTTAAAGCAAGCCATTGAAAAAGCTGACAAGTTGCAAGATGTCGAAGATTTGTACTTACCGTACAAACAGAAGCGACGTACGAAGGCAACGATTGCGAAAGATGCTGGACTGGAGCCGTTAGCAGCTTGGTTATTACGTTTTCCGGCAAGTGGTATTCAGGAACACGCGGCGCAGTTTGTGAACGAAGCGCAGGACATCACAGACGCGAATACCGCGTTAGCTGGAGCTCACGAAATCTTGGCTGAGGCCTTTGGTGATAATGCCGGTTTACGAAACTGGGTCCGGAATTATACGCGTGACCGGGGCTTGCTAGTCGCAAAAGTGAAACCCAAGGGTAAAGCAGCCGATGAACAAGGTGTTTACCAACAGTATTATGATTTTAATAGTCCCATCAAGCAGATGGTACCGTACCGGGTACTGGCTATCAACCGTGGGGAAGCCGAAAAAGTATTGAAAGTCAGCATTGATGTTGATCGTGCTGGAATTGACCGGTATTGTCATTTTCGCTTTATTGGTCAGCACCACGGCCCAGCGATTGAACTAGTAGAAGCTGCTTATCAGGATGCCTACAAACGCTTTATTGGCCCAGCCATCGAACGTGAACTTCGCAACGAATTGAGTGCGGCTGCCAATGAACAGGCCATCAAAGTCTTTGGCGATAATTTGTACCACTTATTAATGCAGGCACCATTAAAGGGTCGCGTGGTATTAGGGTTCGATCCTGCTTACCGGACGGGGTGTAAATTAGCCGTGATGGACGCGAATGGTAAGTTCTTAGATAAACTTGTGATTTATCCACACAAACCAGCTCCAACTGCCAAACGGGAAGCTGCTGCGGGTGAGTTTAAAACCTTTTTAGAGAAGTATCATGTTGAAATGATTGCGATTGGTAACGGGACGGCTTCCCGCGAATCCGAGGAGTTTGTGGCACAGGTATTGAAGACTATGACCCGACCGGTTTATTATGTCATCGTTAACGAAGCCGGGGCTTCCGTGTACTCTGCTAGTGCTAAGGCGCGTGCTGAATTTCCTGAGCTACACGTTGAACAACGTAGTGCGATCAGTATCGGCCGGCGACTACAAGACCCACTGGCAGAATTGATCAAAATCGATCCGAAGTCAGTGGGAGTGGGGCAATACCAGCACGATGTGCCCCAGAAGGAATTGACAACGCAGCTGGATACGGTGATTGAGACCGCGGTTAACCAAGTTGGGGTCAATTTGAATACCGCTAGTTCGGAGCTATTGACGCATATTTCGGGGCTATCCAGCACGATTGCCCAAAATGTGATTACTTATCGGGATGAAAATGGCGAATTCACGAGCCGACCACAATTGAAAAAAGTGCCGCGGTTGGGACCGAAAGCTTATGAACAAGCGGTCGGCTTCCTGCGAATCATTGACGGCAAGAATGTTTTTGATAACACGGATATTCATCCAGAAAGTTATCCCGCAGCCAAAGCGTTATTGGCAGCGGCTGGATTGAAGGCGACGGACGTTGGGACGACTAAAGCCCAACAGTTGAATCAATTAGATTTAGCGCAACTTGCGACCAGCACCGGTGTCGGTGAACTGACCTTAAAGGATATTATTAGTAGTTTGCAAAAGCCCGGGCGTGATGTTCGTGATACGATGCCCGCACCGTTACTCCGGCAAGACGTTTTAAAGATGAGTGATCTAAAACCAGGGATGCAGTTGCAAGGAACCGTCCGCAACGTGGTCGACTTTGGGGCGTTTGTGGATATTGGTGTCAAGCAAGATGGCCTCGTACATGTCTCCAAACTAACGGATAAGTTCTTGAAAGATCCGCGTCAGGCGGTGGCAGTTGGCGACATCGTAACGGTGTGGGTCGAAGAAGTTGATGAACAGCGGCAGCGCATCGCTTTGACGATGATTGCACCGGCTGAAGCATAATGACTGATTTAGAGTTACAGCAGCTCGTTGCGACCATTTCCATGCGTGATTTTCACCGTCCGTTCCAGCACCGCGCTTATTTTAATGCTCGGTTACGAACGACGGGTGGTCGTTATCAGTTGGCCTCGCATGATATTGATATCAATCCGAAGATGCTGACTGATTTTGATGAGGCCACCTTGATTGGCGTCATCAAGCATGAATTGTGCCATTATCATTTACATTTGACTAAGCGGGGATATCGGCATCGTGATGCAGACTTTAAACGATTACTCGCGCAAATGGGTGGCTCGCGCTATGCACCAGCGCCGAAGCAGGCGACGGCCCGGCCGTATCGGTATATTTATGAATGCCAACGGTGTGGCCGGCGGTATTACCGCAAGCGCCGCATGGACACTCGCCGCTATACGTGTGGTCGTTGTCAGGGGCCAATTAAATTAGTCTGAAAAGGTTTGCTAAAGTGGTACGCTTCCGATAGAATTAGCTTAACTATTGATATGGAGGGATTAAGATGGAAACGATTAAAATTGGTGTGGTCGGACTAGGCACAGTCGGGACCGGCGTTGTAAAAATGCTTCAAGCGCATCAGGAAAAGATTTCAGAAATTACCGGTCGTAAGTTGGAACTAGCCTGCGTAGTTGTCCACAACTTGAAAAAGCACGAACAAGTTGATTTGGGGGACGTTCAGATGACCGACCAAATCGCGACCCTGCTTGATGATCCGTCCATTCAAATTATGGTCGAAGTGATGGGTTCAATTCATCCGGCGAAGGAATATATTACGCAAGCCTTGCAAGCTGGCAAACACGTGGTGACGGCCAATAAGGACTTGATTGCGCAATATGGCCGGGAGTTGGTTCAGATTGCTCGTGAAAATCATCGCGACTTATTCTATGAAGCTAGTGTTGCTGGTGGGATTCCAATTTTACGGACGATTGATAATAGTTTCGCCGCTGACCGGATTCAACGGGTCATGGGAATCGTCAACGGGACCACTAATTACATCATGACGCAGATGCTGACTAAGCATTGGTCGTATGATCAAGCCTTGAGCTCAGCACAAGACTTGGGGTTTGCCGAAAGTGATCCCACTAATGATGTCGAAGGCCTTGATGCGGCGTTCAAGATGATTATTTTAACGCAGTTTGCCTTTGGGATGAGTCTTTCCCTCGACCACGTTCAAGTTCAGGGAATTACGAAAATCAGCCCAGAGGATATTGCGGAAGCTCATCAGCTTGGGTATACGATTAAATTACTCGGGATTGCGGAAGAAATTGACGATCGCATTGCGGTATCAGTCGGGCCTGTGCTCGTTTCTGATCAACATCCACTTGCCACGGTACAAAATGAGAATAATGCTGTAATGGTAACGGGAACGGCTGTGGGGAACACGATGTTTTACGGTCCCGGCGCTGGAGAACTCCCGACCGCCAACAGTGTGCTGAGTGATATTACAACGGTTGCGAAAAATATTGCGTTGAATACGACTGGTAACACGTTTAACTCTTATCGCCAGGAGACAGTCTTAGCAACGCCTGAAGATGTTGTGTATCCTCACTTTATTGCCTTGAAGATGCGTGATGTGCCGGGGATGATGATGAAATTGACGGCGATTATGACCCGCGCAGAAGTTTCATTTAGTCGAATCATTCAAAATCAATTAGGTGACGGCAACGCTCGTGTTGTGATCATTACCCATGCCATGAATGATCAACAGTTAGCAGATATCACTCGTGAAATCGGTGAACAAGAGAATATGCAACTATTAGCGAGTTATAAAGTTTTAAAGAATGCGTAGGTGAGGACATGTTAACGATTTCGGTTCCGGCGACTTCCGCTAATCTTGGTCCCGGTTTTGATTCAATCGGTCTGGCGCTGGACATGCAACTAACGCTACAAGTGTTGCAACCTAGTGACCATTGGCAGATTGACCATCCCTTTGGGGCGGATGTGCCGACGGATGAACGCAACTTAATTATTAAAACGGCGTTGCATTTGGTACCAGATTTACAACCACAGCATTTACAGATGGCTTCAAAAATCCCGTTAGCGCGCGGATTGGGTAGTAGCTCGACGGCCATCGTAGCCGGCTTAGTGCTGGCAAACGAATTGACCGGCGCAACGCGCTCTTCTGCTGAGCTACTGGAAGTTGCCACTCAACTGGAGGGTCATCCAGATAACGTTGCACCAGCCCTATTAGGAGGCTTGGTTGTGGCGACGAACACTGATGGACGCGTCCGTGCGGTGAAGTTACCGTTACCGATGCTTTTTGCAAGTGTCTACGTGCCTAACGAACCGCTATTGACGACCGCCAGTCGCCAAGCCTTGCCAACTGAATTGGCGTACCACCAAGCCGTTACTGGTAGTAGTGTGGCAAATACGTTAGTGGCTGCTCTAGCAACTCAAAATTGGGACGTGGCGTTACCGCTGCTAGAACAGGACCAGTTCCATGAACAGTATCGGGCTAAGTTAGTGCCGGCACTACAAACGGTTAGAGACCATGCCCATGCTCTGGGATTAACGGGGACTTATTTGAGTGGTGCTGGGCCGACGGTGATTACTTTGGGTGATTACGGTCAACTCGCTACGTTGCAGGCACAATTGAGCCAAGATACAACACTCACCGGCCAATTATTCTTATTGCCAATGGATGCAACTGGTGTAAAAGTACAAAAATCTTAAAATAAGCTTGTCAGACTCGCAAAATTTTGTTATAATATTTTTTGTGAGTTGTGATGCGGCCATGGCGGAATTGGCAGACGCGCAAGATTAAGGATCTTGTCGGGGTTAACCCGGTGGAAGTTCGAATCTTCTTGGCCGCACTAACGAATATAAGAATCGATTTCGATAGGTTAGGCCTTGAAGGGTCGATTCTTTTTTTGTTGCGGTAAATTGGACTGGTCACGTTATTCCAGGCTTGCTTTTTTGCCAACTACTTCAACTATGTTCACCAAATTTGCCGTACCTTATTGTTTAATCTCATGATTACCAGCATTATAATGAAAACGGTTAATCTACTGATTACGATATTAAGAGAAGGCGAGGACCAGGCATTGATTAGAATGAGTAGATGGTGGTGGCGTATCTTGGTGGGCGGCTTGCTGGTTAGTGGCGTGGTTTACCCCGCACAAGCGGCCGTAACGACTTATCCGATTACAGGGATTCAGGTGGTGCAGCCGCGGGTCTATCAGACGAATAGTCAGAACGGTGTCGGTTACCATTTAACCGTCGTGCGTCATCAGCGTGCCCAATTGCGTGTTAATTTACATTTAAAGTATCACCAGCATACACAGTGGACGCGTACTGAGCAAGCTGATATTTATCGCAACGGGCATTACCAACGCTTCTACTATGTGCATAATGGTTATCAGCAGAGCGGCTGGATAGCTGCTAATCAGCTAAAACCCGCCAGTACGGCGTCGGTTCAACTGCGGGTACCACTGATTGACCAGCTACCGGAGTTGCCAACGGGGTGTGAGATGACAGCGACTACCATGATGCTGCAGTATGCCGGCGTTAATATTAATAAGGAACAGTTTGCCAGCCACGTGCCGCGCAGTTCGAATCCTAACACTGGTTTTGTTGGTGATCCTGCTTCGGCTTACGGTATTGGTCTCTACATCTACCCCCAAGGCTTGTTACCAACGATCCGCCACTATCTGCCGTCCGCTGTAGATCTCAGCGGGGTGGGCCTGCAACGACTTAAAGCACAGCTCGCTAAACGTCATCCGGTAGTCGCTTGGGTTCAGGGACTCGATGGTTTTGCGAGTCATACAGTGACGCTCACTGGATATACAACGGCAACTATTAGGTACAATGATCCTTGGCGTGGTCAATCTGGACAGATGGGTAACCAAGCGTTTGAGACGATGTGGCAATTAAATGGTCGTCGGGCACTGAGCTATTAAGAAATTGATACCATAGTTAACATTAGTTACTGTTTCATAATTTTATATTAAAAATACGCTATTTGACACACAAAATAATCGTTTTTAATACTGTATCGTGCTAGTGTATCAACTTTGAGCCTGAAATAAGGGCTTTTAGCTTTAGTGTATTTTGGCACGGAATTTGCATATATATAAGTGAGTGCGAAAAAGATTGCGCTTACAGTATCAAAAGCATAAATAGTTACAGGCAATTTAGATATTATTTATTCGTTTTATATGACTGTAACGAAAAAATAGGAGGTACAAAGATGGTAAGCATTATCATTGCTAGTCACGGCGAATTCGCTAAAGGCATCTATCAATCTGGATCAATGATTTTCGGCGAACAAGAAAACGTTCAAGCCGTTACGTTGATGCCTAGCGAAGGCCCTGACGACATCAAGGCTAAGTTGGAAAAAGCCATTGCTTCATTCGACGATCAAGAGCAAGTCTTATTCTTAGTCGACCTTTGGGGCGGTACACCATTCAATCAAGTTAACGGCTTGTTTGAAGCACACAAGGACAAATGGGCAATCGTTGCCGGTTTGAACTTGCCAATGTTAATTGAAGCGTATGCTTCACGACTTTCAATGGATTCGGCACACGAAATTGCCACGCATATCATTGAAACTGCTAAGGATGGCGTGAAGGTTCGTCCTGAAGCATTAGCACCTAAGGAAGAAAAGGCTGCTGCCGCTGCAACGACTAACAATAACGCTGGTCGGCCAGGAACGTTAACATACGGTTTGGCACGGATTGATTCGCGACTCTTGCATGGACAAGTTGCCACTGCTTGGAGTAAGACGGTTAACCCGACTCGGATCATTGTTGCGTCTGATAACGTTGCTAAAGACGAACTGCGGACTAACATGATCAAGCAAGCAGCGCCTTCTGGTGTTAAAGCTCACGTTATTCCAATTGCTCAAATGATTAAGATTGCTAAAGACGACAAGCACTTTGGTGGTCAAAAAGCATTGGTCTTATTCGAAACGCCACAAGATGCGCTACGTGCAATCGAGGGCGGTGTACCAATTAAGACATTGAACATTGGGTCAATGGCCCATTCGGCTGGTAAAGTTCAACCAAACAAGGTTTTGGCATTTGATCAAGATGATATCGACACTTACCGTAAACTTGAACAAGATGGCATCGAATTTGATGTTCGGAAGGTTCCAAGTGATAGTAAGGAAAATATGGATAATATTTTGAACAAAGCTGAAAATATGTTGAAGGAACAAAAATAGTTCCAAGAATATCAGAAAAGATGGAGGATTAAATCATGAATTTGAACGTAATTCAAGTGATTTTAGTCGTACTTGTATCATTTTTAGCTGGTATGGAAGGTATTTTGGATGAATTCCACTTCCATCAACCAGTTGTTGCATGTACCCTAATCGGATTAGTAACCGGACAATTGGTCCCATGTATTATCTTAGGTGGGAGTTTACAAATGATTGCCTTAGGTTGGGCCAACATTGGTGCCGCCGTTGCACCTGATGCTGCGTTAGCATCAATTGCATCTGCAATTATTTTAGTTTTAGGTGGTCAAGGCCGTGCCGGGGTTTCCTCAGCTATTGCGATTGCCGTTCCTTTGGCCGTTGCTGGTTTACTTTTAACGATCATTGCTCGTACGTTAGCAACTGGGATTGTTCACATCATGGACCGTGCTGCTGAAGAAGGTAGCTTTAGCAAGATTGACTTCTGGCAATGGGTTGCTATCTGTATGCAAGGACTTCGGATTGCAATTCCAGCCGCTTTGATTTTAGCCGTTGGTGCTACGCCAGTGAAAGCAATGTTAAATGCTATGCCTAGTTGGTTAACTGATGGTTTATCAATCGGTGGTGGTATGGTTGTTGCCGTTGGTTATGCAATGGTTATCAATATGATGGCTTCTCGTGAAGTTTGGCCATTCTTCGCTTTAGGTTTTGTTTTAGCCGCAATCAGTGAAATTACTTTGATTGGTTTAGGTGCAATTGGGATTTCCTTAGCCTTAATGTACTTGGCACTTTCCAAGCAAGGTAACTCTGGTAGCAACGGCGGTGGCGCTAATACTGGTGATCCAGTTGGCGACATTATCGATAAGTATTAGAGAAGGAGGCAAACTGAGATGTCTGAAACTACAAATATTACTAAAAAAGTAACATTAAGTAAAAGTGATCGTCTGCATGTTTGGTGGCGTTCAACGTTCCTCCAAGGTTCATGGAACTACGAACGTATGCAAAACGGTGGTTGGGCTTATTCTTTAATTCCAGCAATCAAGAAATTATATACAACTAAAGAAGACCGTGCTGCTGCTTTGAAGCGTCACATGGAATTCTTCAATACCCATCCATACGTGGCTTCACCAGTTATTGGTGTTACCTTAGCGCTTGAAGAAGAACGTGCCAATGGGGCACCTATTGATGACGTTACGATTCAAGGGGTTAAAGTTGGTATGATGGGACCTTTAGCCGGTGTTGGGGACCCAGTGTTCTGGTACACGGTTAAGCCTATCGTTGGTGCCTTAGCTGCATCGTTGGCTATTTCTGGTAGTATTGTTGGACCAATCTTATACTTCGTTGTTTGGAATGCAATTCGGATGGGCTTCATGTGGTATACTCAAGAATTTGGGTACAAAGCCGGTTCTAAGATTACCGACGATTTATCTGGTGGTATTTTACAAGATATTACCCGTGGCGCCTCCATGCTGGGGATGTTTATCTTAGCGGCATTGATTGAACGGTGGGTTAAGGTGGACTTCAGTCCGGTTAAGGTTTCGACCATTAAGCAACAAGCTGGGTCGTACATTGATTGGGATAAACTACCAAAGGGTGCTTCTGGTGTTAAGGAAGCCTTAACACAGCAAGCTGCCGGTCGTTCACTTGACAAATACAAGGTAACCACTTTGCAAGACAACTTGGATCAATTAATTCCAGGCTTAATGGCCTTGTTATTAACCTTCCTCTGCATGTGGTTATTAAAGAAGAAAGTCTCACCAATCGTTATCATTCTAGGCCTCTTCGTGTTTGGGGTTCTGCTGCACGTTATTGGTTGGATGTAATACTTGCTTGTGTCATATTTAAAGGATGGACTCGTGGGAGCTCATCCTTTTTATTTACAAGCGTGCTTTGCATAACATAGAGACTCGCCGTATAATCGGTATGAGAATGGATACGAGGAGGGGTTAGTATGGTGCAATCAATTAATACTAAGGTTGATTTAGTTACGAACGGCAATTCGCACATGGGATTGACTGATTATGGCAAAATCATGGTCGGTGATAATGGTTTTGAATTTTATGATGATCGCAATGTTCGTAATTTTATTCAAATTCCTTGGACTGAGGTGAAATATGTAGTTGTATCCGTAATGTTTGGTGGCCGCTGGATTCCACGGTTCTCTTTTCAGACGAAACGTAATGGTATGATCACTTTTTCAGCTAAGGACCCTAAAAAAGTGTTACGGGCCGTTCGGCAATATATTGAGCCTGATCGAATTGTAAAATCACTGACATTTTTCCAAGTCCTTGGGAGAATATTCAAGGGTAAAGGTAAAAAAGATAAGTATTTGAAATAATGACCAATGCTGTCGAGGGTTCTTTGCCGACGNCCGTTCGGCAATATATTGAGCCTGATCGAATTGTAAAATCACTGACATTTTTCCAAGTCCTTGGGAGAATATTCAAGGGTAAAGGTAAAAAAGATAAGTATTTGAAATAATGACCAATGCTGTCGAGGGTTCTTTGCCGACGGATTGGTGATTATTTAATAGTTAGTTTAAGAAGCTTAAGTATCAACGGGTGGGGTTAGCGCGGGTTGATACTTAAGCTTTTTTTTGATGCATCAAAAGCAGTATCCGAGCACGTTAAGGTGCGTCATAAATGGAATTTCAATACCATGAAACAGAAATAGTTGTACTGACAAGTCTTAAAAAGTAACTGATTCGGGAACTATGGTAGAATATAGTGTGTTATAGTGTATCAAAACGGATCAGTTATTTGATAGTGGTGAAAAGGAGTGGCGAAGTTGACCAGAAAATCCAAGATTTGTGAATACGTCCGTCAACATAGCGATCGACACGGACTGACGACGGAAATGGTAGCGACTGCTTTAATGATAGCGCGTTCAAACGTCAGCAAGGAATTAAATGCACTGGTGCGAGAAGGCCAGTTGCACAAGCTGACAGGGCGGCCTGTGCACTATGTTCCGGTGAATGCAACAGCCACAACGGCCACAACAACTAGTGGCGTAGCGAATGGAGCGACGACAGAGCGAATACCGACAGCGCCCGTCGCGACGTCTATGCCTAAACCGGTTGTAAATGATATATTTGCCAGCATGATTGGCTCGCATGAGAGCCTTGCTAATCAAGTGGAACAGGCGAAAGCGGCCATTCTTTACCCACCGCGGGGATTAAATACATTAATCATTGGCCCGACTGGTTCTGGTAAAACTTACTTTGCAAACGCCATGTATCGTTTTGCGGAAACCCAACAAGTCTTAACGAACCCGCAAGGCCTGATTACGTTCAATTGTGCCGATTATGCGCATAATCCGGAATTATTGATGTCGCATTTGTTTGGTTATGTTAAGGGGTCTTTTACAGGTGCTAATGAAGATAAGGACGGTTTGATCCAAGAAGCGGATTGGGGCATGTTGTTCCTAGATGAAGTGCATCGTCTACCACCAGAAGGTCAGGAAATGATTTTTTATTTCATGGATCACGGGACTTATTCACGACTCGGTGAGACGGCGAAGAGTCACCATGCCAATGTCCGCTTAGTTTGTGCAACGACCGAGGACCCAGAAAGTACCCTACTGCAGACCTTTGTTCGGCGAATTCCGATTACGATTCAGCTACCAGCGTTCAATCATCGCTCAGCCAAGGAACGTTTAGAATTACTGAAGGCATTATTGTTATTGGAAGCTAATCGAATCAATAAACAGATTCGGTTAACGGAGGACGTGGTGCAGGCCTTACTTGGCTCAGTCACATTTGGGAACGTCGGTCAGTTGAAGTCGAACATTCAGCTGGTGTGTGCCCAGGGTTTTGTCAATAGCATCGAAAATGACAGTGAAATCACAATCACGATGGATGATTTGCCACAAAATATCCGTAGCGGTCTCATGACAGTAGCCTCTAACCGTCACGAACTGGGGGCCATCTCTGAGTTGTTGGACCCGGTTCTCATCGTGAAGCCAAATGATGGTCCAACGCCGCTTCGTAATAAGAACGATAATTATGAATTACCATATAATTTATATGAGATTATTGGTGATAAAGCAGCGTTACTCCGACGGGAAGGCCTTGATAAAGAACACATCAATCGTTTCATCACGACCGATATCAATGTGCATTTAAAATCATTTTATAAACAAAATCAGTTAGAAGTTTCACCAGAAAACAAGTTAGCCGAGATCGTTGATCAGGACGTCATTGATTTTACCAAGACGGCGCAGATGACGGTTCAAGACATGCTAGGTTATAATTTCAAGGATAACTTTATTTACGCTGTGAGCTTGCACGTCAGTTCCTTTATCAAACGCATCCAGGCAGGCAAGCCCATGCGTCAAATGAGTTCGGATATGTTAGCGATGGTGCGTGAATATCCGGCTGAAATCAAAGCAGCGGAGGCGCTCAAGCAAGGATTAGAGGAACGGTATCATTTACCGATTCCCAAGTCCGAAGTTTATTATCTGGCCATTTTGCTCATCTCGTTAAAATCGATGCAGCTTAACGGCAAAGTTGGCGTGCTGGTGGCAGCGCACGGGATGAGTACCGCGTCTTCCATGGCACAGGTCGTCGGACAATTGTTAGATGATTATGATGTTCAGGCTTTCGACATGCCTCTCGATATGGACCCGAGTGTCGCCTATGATCATGTCAAGCGACGAGTAGAAAAGCTTGATTCTGGGAAAGGAATTTTGTTACTAGTCGATATGGGGTCGTTAACGACCTTCGGGGAACGAATTCAGCAGGAGACGGGAATTGCGACGCGAACGATTGACATGGTGACCACGCCGGTTGTTTTGGAAGCCGTTCGGAAGGCTAGCCTGGTCGATAGTGATCTGGATTCTATGTATCAGGAGCTCGTTGGTTTCAAAGGTTATTCGCGAATTTCACGGAACCTACCAACGGATAGTCAGCGCGCAACAGTCAAGCCCGCCTTAGCGACGGATAAGACGGCACAACGGGCGATTATTGCAATTTGTGCGACCGGCGTTGGGACGGCTGAACGTATCAAGTCAATTTTAGACAGTTTATTAGCTCAAAACTTTATCGAAGGTATCACGGTATTCCCAATCTCAGTGGTCGAAATGAAGACACGGATACAACAAATCAGTCAAAATTATCAAATCATTGCGGCAACTGGGATTACAAAACCCGAATTAGACGTCCCTTTTATTTCATTGGAAGAATTGCTACAAGGTGGTGGCGAAAAGTTTATTGATCAGTTAGCGACGGGGATCGATTCGCCACAGACCATGGCGGAAGAAAGTCAGCAGTTGACACCGGAACTCTGCGAACGGTACTTAGGCGATTACTTCACGTTTTTAAATCCTAAGAAGTTAACGGGAATTTTATGGGAGTATAGCGAAGTGATTGCGACGCACTTGGATGGTGTAATGACGAATGCTTTTCGCATTGATTTGATTATGCACTTAGCGGGTGCGCTAGAACGAACGGCCATCAAAGATGAAATTTCGGCACCCACCGAAGAGATGCCAGACATTATGGCATCGAAGTGGTACCCACTTGTGCAACAGGCCAATCAGCAATTGACAGATCAACTACAGTTAACCTTCTCAGATGCTGAAAATTATTATATTGTGCAATTATTGGAGACTCATCAGGCAAAGGTCGCGATGAGTTGATACACTAACTTGGCATGCTTTTTGCATGTATCTTATTGAGTAGATTTAACCGACTGAGGAGGGAAAGTAGATGTTAGCATTTGTCGTTGTCAGTCATGGGAGTTTTGCGCAGGGCGTTGTCGATTCATCCTACATGATCTTTGGCAAGCAAGATAAGGTCCAAACGGTTACCTTTCAACTGGACGAAGAACCTAATGAATTAGCTGATAAATTAGCTGCTGCGGTTGCCCGGTTTGACGCGGATGACCAAGTCTTATTCTTGGTTGACCTATGGGGCGGTTCGCCATTTAACGCCGCTAGTCGGATCGTTGCCGAACATACAGAGCGCATGGGTCTGATTACCGGTCTGAACCTGCCAATGCTGATTGAGGCTTACACTGTTCGTGATAAGCCAATTGATGAGGTGATTGCCCACCTTGAAGAGACTGGAAAGATTGGGATTAAGCATCTCAAGTTGTTACAGGACGATGGGGAAGATGAACCGCTATGACGATGGATATTCGTTTAGCACGCATTGATAGTCGGCTACTCCACGGGCAAGTTGCCACGGTGTGGACCAAGACGGTCAGTCCTAACCGTATTTTGGTCGTCTCAGACGAAGTTGCCCAGGATGCACTTCGCAAGATTCTAATTGTGCAAGCCGCGCCCCCTGGTGTGAAAGCTAATGTGATTACAGTTGACAAAATGATCGAGATTTATCAAGACTCGCTATTTGATGAAGTAAAGCCACTAATCCTAACTGATACGCCCCAGAACATGGCGCGCTTAGTAGCGGGGGGACTTGATTTTAGCAAAACGGGCATTGATATTGGTAGTCTAGCTTTTTCAGCGGGCATGGTGATGGTCACCAATGCTATTGCAATCGGTCAAGCCGAAGCACGGGCATTATATGCGTTACAAGCAGCGGGATTAAAGGTGTTTGCGCAGAAAGTCCCGACGGATAAAAGGGTTGATGTGATGCCGCTATTAGCTAAAAATGGCTTTATGGCGCCAGATAAGTATTAACAAAGTTATGATGGACAGTGGTGTGTCGGTTATGGGCACCACTGTTCTTTCATTTTGGCTAGGTTTCTAAGGATTTACCAAAAATACAGCCGTAAACTTTGACGGATAGGCTTTTATTGATAAAATTAAACTAATCGAAACGGAAAGTAGCGGGGGTTTAAAAATGCCAACTTATACAAAATTAACCGCCATGGGACAATATGTTCCGGGACGCGTTGTTGATAATGACGAATTAGCAGCCATTATGGACACTAGCGACGAATGGATTCAGGCGCATACTGGGATTAAAACCCGACACTACGCGATGAATGATGAAAACACCTCGGATTTAGCCGCCCAGGTCGCCCAGCAGTTACTACAAAAAAGTGGTTTAGCTGCCAGTGCCATTGATTTGATCCTAGTTACGACAATTACGCCCGATGCCTTAACACCTGCGACGGCTTGTTTAGTGCAAGCTAATATTGGCGCTGATAATGCGTTTGCGTTCGACCTGAGTGCAGCGTGTGCTGGGTTCACGTTTGGCCTAGCAACGGCTGACAAGTTTATTCGCAGTGGGCAATACCAAAATGTGATGGTGATCAGTGCGGAAGTTAATTCCAAGATGATGGACTTTCAAGACCGGACGGCAGCCGTCTTCTTTGGGGACGGTGCTGGTGGCGCGTTATTACAAGCTACTGACAATCCAGATGAAAACAGCTTGATCGCTGAGAAATTAGAATCGCAAGGAAACGCTACGGTCATTCACTCTGGACGAGTACGGCCGATTACTGAAGTTGCCGCAACGAACTACCCGCAAACGGATGCGTTTTACCAAGTTGGACGGGATGTTTTTCAATTTGCCACGACGGTTGTTCCAGAACAGATGCGTGGGTTAATTGCGAGTGCGCAACTGACACCCAGTGATTTACAATACGTGATCTGTCATCAAGCTAATTTACGGATCATTGAAAAAATTGCGGCTAACTTGGCGTTACCAATGACGAAGTTTCCACATAATGTTGATCATTATGGTAATACGTCCTCAGCTGGGGTGGCAATGGCCTTAGCCAATGTTTTTGATACCTTAACTGGGCCAGTGTTGTTAACAGCATTTGGTGGCGGGCTAGCGTATGGCTCAGTCTTGATCAAGAAGTAGGAGTGTGCAGATGGAATTAAAAGATTTAGATCGATTAGTTGAGAAATACGCGCGACAGGGTTATCAGCAAATTCGCGTTAAAGCCGGCGACTTGGAGATTGAAGTGACAAAACCAGCGTTAGCTTCAGAAACGGTAACTCCCGTAGCCGCTACGCCTGCCAGCACAGTTGCGGAGACTGAAGATGAAGTCGTTACACTGCCGAGTCCGATGGTCGGGGTGGTCCACTTGGCACCAGATTTAAAGGTTGGTCAGTCACTGACAGCTGGTCAAGAACTAGGCCAGATTGAGAGTATGAAATTATTCAATCCATTAGTTAGTCCGACCGATGGGACGTTAACAGCAGTACTAGTTGCTGACGACGCCACTGTTGAGTACGAACAACCGTTATTTACAATGCGAAAGGATCGGTAGCTATGTTTCGCAAGCTGTTAATCGCGAATCGCGGTGAAATTGCCGTACGGATTATCAAAGCCTGTCAACAATTGAATATTCAGACGGTCGCCGTTTGCTCAACTGCTGATCGGCATGCGGGTTACACACAATTAGCGGATGAAGTGGTCTGTATCGGACCTGCAGCTGCCAGTGGATCGTATTTAAATGCCGAAGCGATTCTAATGGCTGCAATTAATACGCACGCCGATGCGATTCACCCGGGATATGGTTTTTTAGCTGAAAATGCGGATTTTGCCGCCATGTGTGCGGAATGTGGCATTGCCTGGATTGGCCCGCAGACTGAGCAAATTAAGTTGATGGGTGATAAGGCCCGCGCTAAGGATTTTGCACGGCAACAAGCCGTTCCGGTACTAGCAGGTCAATCATTACAGGGCTTAGCATGGCCGGATATTAAACACGCGGCCGCCAAGATCGGTTTTCCACTAGTTTTGAAAGCCAGTTATGGTGGCGGTGGCAAGGGTATTCGAGTGCTTACCGACGTTCATGAACTCCATCAACAATTGCGGGCTGCGCGTCAAGAAGCTGCTGCGTCCTTTTTGAACGATGCGATGTATTTAGAGCAATTTCTGACAACTGCCCGCCACATTGAAGTTCAAGTCCTCGGCACGGGGACGAAATTATTCATTCTTGGTGATCGTGACTGTAGCCTCCAATTGCACAAGCAAAAGGTTCTCGAAGAAAGTCCGGCAAGTATTTTGACTGAGACACAACGCCGGACCTTATACGATCTGTCCCGGCAGTTATTAGCGGGTACACATTATCAAAGCTTGGGCACAATTGAATACTTATTTGCGGATGGTCAGTTCTATTTCATGGAAATGAATACGCGTTTACAGGTTGAACACGGGGTGACAGAATTAACCACCGGAATTGATATTGTGGCTGAACAAATCAAACAGGCGGCTGGCGTCACGGTTGATTTTCCAGAGCATGTTGGCTTGCAGCCCAAGTGTACGGCGATCGAAGCTCGATTGACCGCTACCTTACCGGTTAAGCAGACGCGGATTGAAACGCTGAGCTGGCCAGCCGATGTACGAGTGGATACGGATTATCATCAGGGCGATCGGCTAGTAACCATGTATGATGGTTTAATTGCCAAGTTGATGGTCACCGGTGCGAACCGTCAGCAAGCCGTGCGCAACTTACAACGGGCCTTAGCGCAAGTAACATTGACAGGACCCACGACGAACTTAACTTTTCTACAGCAAACGGTGGCCCGGCCGGCCTACATTCATGATCAGTACACGATTCACAGTCTAGCACGTTGGGAGGCGTCGAAATGAGTCATTATCCAGCTTCTGGGACCTGGCAAGCCTGCCCTAAGTGCGGTCGGCACGTCCACCAACGCCAATGGGGCACTTATCAGCAATGTCCTTATTGTCACTATTGGCAACGACTGACGACGGCGCAACGATTAGAACAACTCGTCGACGAAGGGTCGTTTCAGCCGTTGACGATGACTGAGCGGCCTGTCAATCAGCTGGGGTTCCCGGACTATACGAACAAACTGCGGCGGGCCCAACGCCAGACCGGGTTAAACGAGGCTGTTGTCTGTGGAACGGCCCTGATTGAGCAACAACCCTGTATCTTAGCAGTGATGGATAGTCATTTTATGATGGGGACGTTAAACACGGCGGTCACACGTCGCTTATTGCATGCTAGTGAACAAGCGCGGGCCCAACGGCTACCACTGATCATTGTGACCGCCTCAGGTGGTGCTCGGATGCAAGAAGGTGTTTATGCCTTGGTCGGAATGAATTTGATTCTGGCAGAATTAGCACGGTTAGCAGCAACGCCGTTACCCTTGATCACAGTGCTGACAGATCCCACTATGGGGGGCGTATCGGCGAGTTTTGCGTTTAAGGGTGACCTGATTATCGCAGAAGCGGGTGCTAAGATTGGCTTTGCCGGAGCCCGGGTCATCCAACAAACTTTGCCTGTCAAGCTGCCGGCGGATTTTCAAACGGCGGATCAGCTGTTTAAAAATGGCATGGTGGATGCAGTTGTTGAACGACCTCAATTGCGGTCAACGCTAGGACAAGCATTAGCGAATTATGGGATTGGGAGGTCAGCCCATGGATAAACGATTACAGCGATTACGGGCGGCTGATCGGATCAGTGCGCCGACTATCATTCAAGCGTTATTGCCGACAATGACGCAACAACGGGGAGACCGTTTATTAGGTCAGGATGCGGCTTTAACGGCTGGCTTTGGGCGCACTGCCACTGGTCGCCAATTAGCTGTTCTGGGCGTTGACCGGGGTGTTGATATTGCGAGCCGGCGTCGAAAAAACGGGGGAGCATTAACTGTTCCCGGCTATCGCACGGCGTTAAGAGTCGTAACCCATGCGGCTAAATTTGGGTGGCCGGTCGTTAGCTTAATCAATATGCCAGGTGCTGATGCGAGCCCCCAATCGGAACGCTATGGTCAGAGTCAGGCCATTGCGGACTTGATTGCGGCGACTGGTCAGCTGACCGTACCGAACGTTGTTGTATTTCTCGGTGAGGGCCATAGCGGTGGGGCGTTAGCCTTTGCCAACGCCAACCGCATTATCATGCTAGATGATGCACTTTTCAACGTTGCTTCTCCCGAGGCAGTCACCGCGATTTTACATGGGCAACAGACCAGCAGTGACGCCATCGATTTATTACCAATGACAGCTAGCGCTTTGCAGTCGCGCGGCTTAGTTGACCTGGTTATTGACCATCAGGATCAGA
Organism: Lactiplantibacillus sp. YT640; assembly: GCF_049745435.1. Classification (NCBI taxonomy): domain Bacteria; kingdom Bacillati; phylum Bacillota; class Bacilli; order Lactobacillales; family Lactobacillaceae; genus Lactiplantibacillus; species Lactiplantibacillus sp. YT640. The sequence goes on along the minus strand of NZ_JBMNVY010000017.1, from coordinate 23,755 downwards.
CATTAGTCGCTGCGATCAACCAGGCGATTGAGACCCAACTTGCTGCACTAGAAGCATTGCCGGCACCGGATCTAATTGAACAGCGCGAAGCAAAGTTTCAACACTTTTTACAATCTTGGCCGGTCAATTAAAAATAATCATCAAAAAATGGGCTTCTCAGAATTTTTATTCTGAAGAAACCCATTTTTTAATAGTTGCTTAGTACTGATTAGTCGTGGTTTGATCTTGAGTCGTGGTCTGGTCCTGCGTCGTTGTATCTTGTGTCGTACTAGTGCCATAAGTAGTGGTATCACTAGACGTTGTGGTACTTGATGAACTTGAACTGGAACTTGAGCTACCCGTTGTAATTGAAGCTGTCTCAGAGAAGACTGACTCTGTTAAATTACTGTTTGAGAGTCCCAGCGCTTTACGGATGCGCTTCGAATTCTTGTAACGTTCTGACGAAGAGGCAACTTGATAAGAGAGCCCATCGATCGTCGCGTCAGTACCTTGAACGGTATATGATTTGGCATGGTGAGACGCATTCTTGTACTTCGTATCGAGTGCGACCATGTCATTCCAAGTTAAGTCGGTGCGCATGTTCTTAGCGAGTTTTTTCGTAATCTTTTCAATATTGGCAATTGACCCAAGTGAGTTAGACTGACTAACCATGGCCATAATAACCTGCCGTTGCCGTTTTTGACGACCATAATCACCCTGAGGATCGTCATAACGCATCCGTGAGTAATCAAGTGCCGCTGCACCATTAAGTTTGATCTTAACGCCTTTCTTAACGTTGGCATTACCGTATTTGAAAGTCAGCTTAGGTGTCACGGTCACGCCGCCCATCGCGTTGATGATCTGTTTTAAACCACCCATGTTCAGTAAGACGTAGAAGTCAATTGGAACATCCAGTAACTTCTCTACTGACTTGACGGCACCACTTGCGCCCCCAATGGTGTAGGCTGCGTTAATTTTTTGTGATTGCCCATCGATCATCACTTGCGTATCCCGTGGAATACTAGTGAGCGTCATACTTTCTTTTTTAGGATTGATTGTCGCAACAATCATGGTATCAGTCCGGGCTGAGAAGTCCTTGCCGCGACCTAGTGCACCAGTATCAGTTCCCAACAGTAGAATCGAGAATGGCTTGCCCTTCTTAATAACGGCATCAACATTCCGAAGCTTGGTCGAGCCGGTCGACTGGTAGGTCGTATTCATCGTATCCTTAGCGGCATTCCAGGTCTTGTAGCCCCACCAGCCACCCGTAACGATCAACAGGACAACGACGATTAGTAAAGTAATTAACCAAGGACGTTTTTTGTGTGGTTTCAAATGTGGGTTACGCTGTTGCTGTTCACGATAGCGGCGTTGGCGTGGTCCCATTTCATTATCATTGTTATTTTCTGACATATTCGTTCCTCATCACTTTAGATTTTTCCCTCAATAGTCATTTTATGACGTTTAGCAAATCATTGGTCCTTAAAGTTAGTAATTTAAAAAGATTTTAATAATCAAAAAATTACTGGCATCAGTAGTAACACAATTATAGAACACTATAAGTAATATTGTGACCGGCGTCAAACGTTTCCATCTATAAATTACGGTACAAGCCATCATAAAACAGTGGTATACTTGAATAATTCTCATTGAATTATTATTTTACATAGCTTGATAGCGATATTCAATGATGAGCAATTTGTTAAGAGGGGAAGACTGAGCGTGCAAATTTTACAGACATTCGTGCAGAGTATTCAAGGTGTCATGACGATCATCGTGATGATTGCAGTTGGTTACTTGTTGGCACGCTGGGGCTGGTTTAATGAAAGTGCGACTAAGCTGATTGCCCGATTGGTCACTCAAATTGCGCTACCAGCCTATATGATTGCAACGATCACAAAGCAGTTTACAGCGCATAAATTATTATCAACGTTGCCAGGATTACGTTTTCCAGTTCTTAATATGGCTATTTTGTTTGGCATTTCGTTCGGGGTGATGCGAGCCTTAAATATTAAAAAGAGTCATCGCGGCTTATTTGCCTCCATGTTTTTGAACTCCAATACGGTGTTTATTGGGCTACCGGTTAATCAAGCCTTGTTTGGGAATAGCGCATTGCCATACGTGTTAGTTTATTACATGGCCAATACCACCATTTTCTGGACGCTGGGCGTTTATTTGATTCAACGTGACGGTACTGGCACTGCTAAGTTTGACTTGAAGCAGACACTGACCAAGATCTTCTCACCGCCATTACTAGGATTTATGATTGGTGTCTTGCTTGTTCTAGGAAACATTCACGTTCCAAAATTCTTGATGGATGATTTCTCATATATCGGCGGTCTAACGATTCCGCTGTCCATGATCTTTATTGGGATTTCAATGGCCAACGCCGGGTTAAGCAGCATGCGCTTCGACCGGGATAGCTTGGGAATTTTACTTGGGCGTTTTATCCTTGCGCCGGTACTGATGACGCTGATGCTTATTCCAATGTCGATTCCATTGGAGATGAAGCAAGTCTTCATTCTGCAGTCCGCGATGCCCGTCATGACGAACGCGCCAGTTGTCTCCAAACTGTACGGGGCGGATGCCGATTATGCCGCGGTCATGGTGACAGAAACGACACTATTGAGCCTGATCGTTATTCCGATTTTGATGGTGATCGTTCAAGCCAATTTTATTCGTTAATTATTATGTGACTTAAAATTAAAAGTACCCGAATGCGTGCCACTAGTGACAGGCGTTGCGGGTGCTTTTTTGCTGGTTATTAATGATGAAAACTCAATTTAGTTCGGTCAACAAGGTTTGACCAATTAGATACTTTCTGCTCAGGGCCGTCCCAACACGTCTCGCTGGTAGTTTTTGATGACAAGCTGATGAGTGCGTGCTGGATGATGGTTGAGGCGGCAAGATGCCATTGAATGGTTCAAGCCTGATGAAAATTGTTTTCAAAAGCAATTAAAAATTGAAAAAAATAACGCCTGATTCCGCGTTAAACGGCGTTTTCCCGTGGATAAAAGCGAGGTAGTATACTGAGCTGATTTGAAAGTCACGTGAAAATGGTGCTATACTGAGAACCGTTGCGTATTAAATTTTGATTAAGAAGGAAGCGAACGTTTCGTGAAGAAAGCATATCTTTACATTGCAATTTCGACCTTAATGTTTAGTTCGATGGAAATTGCGCTAAAGATGGCCGGCAGTGCCTTTAATCCAATCCAATTGAATCTAATTCGATTTTTTATTGGGGCAATTGTGTTACTGCCATTTGCATTGCGGGCATTAAAGCAAACCGGACGAAAGTTAGTGAGTGCTGACTGGCGGCTATTTGCTTTAACCGGGCTAGTGTGTGTCATTGTCAGTATGTCGCTTTACCAACTCGCGATTACGGTCGATCAAGCTTCGACTGTGGCCGTATTGTTTAGTTGTAATCCGGTATTTGCGCTATTATTCTCCTATTTAATTCTGCGAGAACGGTTGGGTCGAGCTAACTTGATCTCCGTCGTGATTTCTGTGATTGGGTTGTTGATCATTGTTAATCCGGCCCATTTGACGAATGGGCTTGGGCTGCTATTAGCCATCGGGTCTGCCGTGACTTTTGGGCTGTACAGTATCATCTCGCGTTATGGGTCTGTTAAACGGGGCTTGAATGGGCTGACGATGACTTGTTTTACTTTCTTTGCTGGTGCGTTTGAACTTCTAGTTTTAGCTTGGATTACTAAGATTCCGGCTGTCGCCAATGGGTTGACGGCCATCGGTTTGCGGCAATTTGCTGCCATTCCGGTTTTGGTGAATGTTAATCTCAACTATTTCTGGTTACTATTTTTTATCGGCGTTTGTGTTACTGGTGGGGGCTTCGCGTTTTATTTCTTGGCAATGGAACAAACCGATGTTTCAACGGCTTCCCTAGTATTCTTCATTAAGCCGGGGTTGGCGCCAATCTTAGCAGCGTTGATCCTCCATGAACAAATTTTGTGGACGACAGTGGTCGGAATTGTTGTGATTTTGATTGGTTCCGTCGTGACCTTTGTTGGTAATCGGTTCCGTGAACGGGATACGATGGGGGCGATTGAGCAGCCAACAGCGGCCGCCACTGATGATGAACATGTCATCAAAGCCGCGCACACCGTTTCAAATCAAGAAAATTAATTAATCGTGGACGGTCAGGGTGATATTAATCAGCTTGACCGTTTTTTTGTGGCAAGCGCGTTATCGCACGTAACAGCTGGTTGTGACTTTGAAAAATGAACCAAATCGATTATCATAGGAAGTATTGAAGATAGTAGGTGGGAAAGAGAATGACAGAACTAGTATTGGTTCGCCATGGTGAGAGTACGGCCAATCGGGATAATACGTATACCGGTTGGAGTGACGTCCCGCTAACAGCAGTGGGTATTGCACAGGCTCATCAAGCTGGCAAGCGATTACGAGCTACGGGACTGCAGTTTGGCGCTGTGCATACCTCAGTCCTAAAACGGGCTATCGTTACCGCGAATATTATGTTAAGTGAAATTGATCAGTTATGGCTGCCTGAGTATAAGACGTGGCGGTTAAATGAACGACATTACGGTGCCTTACGTGGTCAAAATAAGGATGTGACTCGTCAAGAGTATGGTAAGGCGCAAGTTCAACAGTGGCGGCGGAGCTTTTATACGGTGCCGCCGTTGTTGACACCAGCTGAACTAGACCATGATCGACGTTACACCAAGTACGGTGCCGCCGTCGAACCGCGGGGAGAAAGCTTGAAGATGGCTTACGACCGCATCATGCCTTATTGGATCGATGAGATTGCACCGCGGTTGTTAGACGGCCAAAACCAACTCGTGGTGGCGCATGGTAGTACGTTGCGTGCGATGATCAAATATTTAGAGCATATTAGTGATACTGGGATTGATGGTGTCGAAGTTGCTAACGGAGTGCCAATTTGTTATCACCTTGATCAGCAACTGCACGTTATCGGTAAAGAAGAGTATTAAATTTAGTAATAGTTCTCCTAAGCGGTACTTTTATTGAAAGTAAGTGCTAATCTGGACTGTTTTTTTAGACCATTATTAGATTAATCGAGCCTGAGTTAAGAGCTTCAGCAGACGCTGAAGCTCTTTTTTAGTTAAAGTGTTAAATAAATGCCCAGTATAAGTAATTATAATCATTGATAATAATTGCCGACGAGTACTCAAAAAATGATACAGGCTTAAAAAATTGATATAACAGTGCTTTCACAACTATTTGAGTCAATATAAATATTTTTAATGTAATAAAATCCTTCAGTTTTCATAAATAAATATAATATATCACTTGTAATAGAATGGTAAACGCTGTAACATATCAGATGGACAAACTCGCGATTTGGCGCGGTTAACAGCCAAAAATCTGATCAGAAATCTTTGGTTAACGATGATGAAGCATAAAAATTTATTATTACTAATAATAATGAGCCTGGGTTTTTGCGGCATGCTGCTGATGTTTGCACCGCAGCTTAGTACGCTGATCAACTCGAATACCTCGCGAGTTGAAGCGGATAAGACTAGTGATCACGATACAACTCATGATCAGGTCTACTACAATGACCAGATGGATAATTATCAATATGATTATATAAATAACGGGACTAAGGTTTTGAATTATAAGGCTCGCTTCAAGAATCGGGTCATCACGTATCGGATTACAAGTGATAGCAAGGTGTATCGAGCGATTTGGCTACGAGCCGTGGAACGTTGGAATAACACTAACGCGGTGAGGTTAGTTGAGGCTAAGGACCAAGCGAAAGCCCAGATTACGTTGGGCGAGAGTGAAGACGAGACGGAGACGACCGGATCGGAAATCGGCCGGACTTGGCGGACGTACTATCAAAGTGGTTCGCAAGGAACAACTTGGAGGGATTCGGCGAAGTGTGTGATTTACACGAATCGCTTTCCAGCCAGCAATCATTCGGTAGAATATAAGCTGTCCGTTGCGACCCATGAATTGGGACATGCACTGGGACTAGAGCACGAGAACAACAAGAGTGCGGTGATGTATTACCAGTCGCATCGAGCAGCACATATCACGACTCGTGAGATTAGTACGCTTAAGCAGATGTATAAATAATTATAATAGTGATTGCTATAAGTAAACGTAATAATAAAAAAATCGACTAAACTCACGCGAGTTTGGTCGATTTTTTTATTGTTTGTTGTTAGTAGTTCCTTGAGCGGTAGTTAAGTCTAATGCAGTCCAAAAAGCACCATCACGCTAAAGCAGTAATGGTACTTAATTTAGATGGACCATTAAACTTAATTAGGCTAATGCACCCATTGGATCCCAAGGTGCTAAAACAGTTGGTTCTTCGGCTTGGGCTGCCTTTAAGTCATCGGACAAGAATTCCTTGTTAACAACAACTTGGTAGCAGTATTCGTCCATCCAAGCATCGTTCATGACGAAGAAGCCCTTAGTCCCAACTTTGTCGCCCCAGCTATTTTCAACCTTCCACTTAGTTGGTTGGCCGTCAACGAGGTCGACACCGGTGATAACCATGGCGTGGGTCATCAGACTTTCGCCGTAATCAAGACGTTCAGCCTTCGACATTGAAAGGTCAACGTCGAATAATTCATCTTTACTGTAGACATCGGTAGCCATGACCCCTTTTTGGCGGTCGGAGGATTGACCAACATCACAACCAAACCAGACACTTTGGCCAGCTTGTAATTGCTTGATGGCCAATTGCTTGAAGTCGGCCATAGACACGTTCAAATGTTTGACTTCACGGCCACCTAAGACGTTACCTAACATTTCAATCGTGTAGGTATGGTTATAAGGCTTGTCGTCGGTTGGGGCGTTGATGATTGAAACGTAATCGTCCAAATTCCAGCCAACGTACTTTTCGAAGAAGCTTTGTGGCGTCAAGTTTTGGTCGATGTGGTATTGTTTCTTATCATCACGATATTCCCAGTCAAAATGTGAAACGGGTTCGCCAAAGGCATAGGCTAACATGCGATAGACTTCATTTAACATTTTTTCCTTGCGTTCTTGAATCGCGTCGTCACTAGTTCCGGCAGCCACTAGTTCACGTAATTCAACGGCATCTTTACGTAATTTTAAGTTAAGTGTGCTGTTGATTTCAGCCGATTTTGAACTGTTGTAAGTTTCAGGCATGACACTCTTAGGCACGATACCGTACTTCTGAATAATGGCAACGAGCATATCCCATTGGCCACCATCTTGTTGTGGCGTGGTCATCAACCAGGCAACTTTACGGCTGCTAGTTGGTTGGTCAGCGGTTGCCAACACGTTTTCATAGAAATAGTTCGCTTTTTCGAACTTATCCCAGAAAAAGGTGTAGTTTTGTGATAGTTCGAAATGTTTCAAGTTGAATTTTTCAGCTAATGAATGCCGCATCGTGTTTAAAGCGGCGAACATCCAGCAACGGCCACTTTGCTTTTGGTTCGCAACGTCACCTGTATCCAAATCAATGGAAAATACTGGTGTGGTTTGGCTCATGGCCTGAATATCTTGACTGCTTGCTAAGATACCGTTCTTAGTGACACTACGTTCGATGACTTTTGCTTCGGGACGTTGGTCCAAGTCGGCTTGAAAGTTAGCAATTTGGTTCATACTGATTGCTTTACTCAAAAGATCACTCTCCTTTAATCTAATTCTAATTGTATCGGTTTATGACGGGTGGGGCAAGCGGGGAGTCGCACAAAACTATGGTCGCGCTTCGATAACCTCGGGACCATTGGCATGACCGACAATGACAGTGTTGACCATGTCTAAGAACAGGCCGTGTTCAACCACACCAACCATGTGAATTAAATCTTCGGCTAAAGCGTGGGGATCCGTGATTGGGTCGATGTGTAAATCAATGATAATATTATTAGAATCGGTCCGGACGAGTTCATCGTTGACTTTACGGAATACTGGGTTATAGCCCCGGGCAGCCATTTTTTCAAAGACATGTTGGCTGCCGTAAGGAATCACTTCAACGGGTAAGCCAAAGGCACCTAATTGATGGACCATTTTGCTTTCATCAACAATCCACATGACTTTATCAGAATTGATGGCAACGATTTTTTCGAAGAGTAAGGCGGCGCCACCACCCTTAACGCCTTGGAAATCATCGGCGATTTCGTCGGCACCGTCGATCGTTAAGTCGAGATGGTCGACTTCGTCAACGGATTTCATCGGGATACCGAGCGCCTTAGCTTGGGCAGCGGTTCGGTCGGAGGTTGAGACGCCGACAATGTTTAAATGTTCATTTTTGACCCGTTCACCCAGAGCATCAACCATGAATTTAACGGTTGAGCCGGTTCCGAGGCCGACCTGCATGCCGTCTTGAATGTATTCAACGGCTTTTTGACCAACAAGTTGTTTTAACTGATCCTGATTCATAATATGAATTACTCCTTTGATTGAGAACTAGTGACTAATACGTCGGCAGCTTCAGGGTGCCGATCAAAGTAAGCCTTAGCGTAGGTACACAGTGGCTGAATACGTTTGTGTTCAACTCGAGCGGCGTCAATAACGGCTTTGGTTAATTGGCCGGCAATGCCCTGATGACCAAAATCGTCACGAACAAAGGTATGTTCAATGACCCAGGTCTGATCATTATTGATGGCGGGGAAGGTAATTTCACCAGCCAACTTGCCGTGATCGTCATTAAAATAAAAGCGGTGTGCTTCACGCGTGAATTCCATTGATTTCACCACCTTGTAAAGGGTTTTATATCTACCGTAATTAAACCGGTAATTGCCCGTTTTGTCAACGAAACTTCTATAATAAAAGTATGGTAAAATGTGAACACTAAATTAATGTTGAGAAAGTAGGAATTTGAAATGGCACGGGGATTTGAAATTGTAAGTCAATACGCGCAGGCGGGGTTACATGTACCTTACCGCACTACCAAGCAAGCAGCTGGCTATGACTTCGAAGCGGCGGAAGATTTTACGTTACCGTCAATTTGGAAAATGAACTTTATCAAAGTACTTTGGCAAATACATCATGGTGAAACGAGTTCTGCAGCCGATTTGGATGCGGCGGCTAAAGTCCTTAAACCATGGCTTGTTCCAACGGGTATTAAGGCATTTATGAATGATGGTGAATACTTACTATTAGCCAATCGTTCTAGCAACCCCTTGAAGCGTAACTTGATTCTACCGAATGGGATTGGCGTCATTGACGCTGACTACTATAACAATCCCAAGAACGAAGGTGCGATTTTCGTCCAATTAATCAACATGGGGATTCGCGACGTTCACATTAAAAAGGGTGAACGCATTGCCCAAGGGATTTTTACCCCTTATCTGACTGTTACGGATGAAACGAATGTGACAACGACACGTTCTGGGGGCTTCGGTTCGACCAATAAATAGGAAATAATAAAAAATCGGTAAAGCCAAGGTGATTTAAAGGCTTTAATGATTAATAATGGTAAAATAAACTTATACCCATAGCATGAAAATGACGATCCAGTTAATTGAGTTTGATTGATTATTTAAGTCTGCATCGTACTGGCTGGTTGTTTAGTAAGAATCATGGTTAAAAGGTGCCAATTAGATAGATTTCTGTTCGTCTGCAATGACTATCCTATTCCGACCTCCGGGACTGGGTGACAATTGCTGGAACGTAAGCCGACGTCGATTTGAGCTAACGCATAACCCGCGTCATCTCAAATACGAGTCTTATTCTAAGCCGGAAGAAAGACACTTCCGCCTAAGAATAATTTGGCTACTGAGCATTGTCACCCAGCCCCTCCAGCCGGGAAGCCGCTCGAATGGCAAATAAACGGCCGCTTAACTTGGTACAATTGGTTGCTGACTACTTTGATACGAAAACTTTGAGCGAAACATCAGAATGTAATCTCTACTTTGTCGAAACGTTCAATGTATTATGACTGGTAACTCAGAAATAGTAAGTCATCACAATATCATTTTCGGCCTGACAGTTGATTGAGAAAATTACCGTTTATGAAGAACAACGACCAATTCATCAAAAGTTGAGTACATCTTCATCAGCTATTCGAATACCATCCCGACTGGAAGGTGTTTCTGACAATGCCCAGTACTGCAAGAGTGTGAAGTCTCAGTCTGACCCGAACACGTTTCACCAATATGGCATAAAAGCGTGAAAGGCCAGTATTTAAGACGTGGGCTTCGGCTCAAATCTGTGCCCACCGCGTTCCGGCAATTGGCAGAAATGCCTGGAGGTCGGTGTAGGACGAATTAACTAAGCAAGTTTACGCTAACCCGGACTGTTTCCAGCGGGCCTAAGCTGGCTGCTTTTAAATTTAAAAAACGGCACGTTTTAATCATGACTCATGACAGTGTGACGCGGATGAAGTAATTATTTTAGAAATTCCAATACCCAACATTAAATTGATATGTTGGCGGAGAAATGGAGACGTGTGTACGTGGCAAAAGCAAAAACTCAGTTTGTTTGTTCTAACTGTGGTTATTCAACACCGCGATATTTAGGACGGTGTCCGAACTGTGGTGAATGGAATACACTAACTGAAGAACATTTTGATACAAAACCGGACCGCAAGTCGCGGGTGAGCTTTGCGGGTAAGTCGGCTAAGCCACAACGACTCAAAGAAGTGTCGCTGACTAAGACACCGCGTGTCAAGACTAAGCTGAAAGAGTTCAACCGGGTCTTAGGTGGCGGTGTTGTGCCAGGTTCACTAGTTTTGATCGGTGGTGATCCAGGTATTGGTAAGTCAACGTTACTACTGCAAGTTTCGGGGCAATTGGCCGAGACGGGTGGTTCTGTACTATACGTGACTGGTGAAGAAAGTGCCTCCCAAGTGAAGATGCGGGCGGACCGGCTGGCTGTTAGCAGTGAAGACTTTTATCTTTATCCTGAGACTGATATGTCGAATATTCGTTCAACGATTGAATCGACGCATCCAGAATTTGTGGTCATTGATTCGGTACAAACGATGCAAGAACCTGATATGGACTCTGCGATTGGTTCAGTATCACAAATCCGTGAAATTACGGCTGAACTACTGCAAATTGCGAAGACTAACGGCATTACCATTTTTATTGTGGGCCATGTGACTAAGGGTGGTGCCATTGCGGGGCCTAAGATCTTAGAACATATGGTTGATACCGTTTTGTACTTTGAAGGTGATTTACATCATACGTACCGCATTTTACGGGCAGTCAAGAATCGATTCGGGTCAACGAATGAACTGGGAATATTTGAGATGCGGACGGGCGGTTTGTATGAAGTGGCCAATCCGTCAGAGATCTTCTTGGAAGAACGTCTGAAGGATGCTACGGGTTCCGCCATCGTTGTTTCAATGGAAGGAACACGACCAATCTTAGTAGAAGTTCAAGCGCTGGTAACGCCAACGGTCTTTGGTAATGCGAAGCGGACCGCAAGTGGCTTGGATCATAATCGAGTCTCCTTGATTATGGCAGTGTTGGAAAAACGGGCGAGTCTAATGCTTCAGAACCAGGACGCGTATTTGAAAGCGGCCGGTGGCGTTAAGTTAGATGAACCGGCGATTGACTTAGCTATTGCGGTCAGTGTGGCTTCTAGTTATCGTGACCAGCAGACTCGTCCGAGTGACTGTTTTGTTGGTGAAGTCGGTTTGACTGGTGAGATTCGGCGGGTCAACCGGATTGAATCTCGAGTTGGTGAGGCGGCTAAGCTAGGTTTTAAACGTATCTTTATTCCTAAGAATAATCTGCAAGGTTGGGATATCCCAACTGGAATCGAAGTAATTGGAGTTGCCACGCTAAAAGAAGCGCTCCAATTAGCATTACAACAACCAAATTATTAAAAAGGGGCTGATGCCATGAAGAAGTTAACGGTGCGACTAGTATTTATTGTCGTCGGGGGTACGTTAGGACTAACTTACCTGCCGTTCTTGTGGACGACAATTTTGTCGCAACCAAATGTGTTATTGAATAACGTTTTTACCAACTTTTTGTTGGGGGCGCTGATTCTATGGGTTTTGTCATTGTTCTTAGCCAATGCCGCTGTACGACTGGTGGATCGAGTCGAAAAGAACTTATCCAAGCAAAACCCAATGACACTTTTATTTGGCAGTATCGGATTTATTATTGGGTTATTGATCGCGGTTCTGATTTCGCAATTATTTAATCGTAGTCCATTATTCCTATTGAACACGGTCGTCCCAATTATTTTGATGTTGTTTTTTGGTTACATTGGTGCGCGAGTCGGGACTACCCGGATCGACGAGTGGCGGAAAGTTTTCAACTTCCGCCGTCGTGAAAAGGAAACAAGTCCGGAGATTACTGATGCTCAGCCAGATCAGAACTATCATCATTATAAGATTCTAGATACCAACATCTTGATTGACGGCCGGATTTACGACATTGTCAAGACTGGTTTCTTAGAAGGGACACTGTTAGTACCGAACTTCGTCTTGTATGAATTACAGTACATTGCGGATTCAGCTGATAGTATTAAACGTGTGCGGGGTCGTCGCGGGCTAGATATTTTAAATAAGCTACAAAATGAAAATATTATCCCGGTTGAAATGTACGAGGGCGATTTTGAGGATATTCCAGAAGTTGATAGTAAACTCATTCAATTGGCTAAAAAAGTCAACGGTGTGATCGTGACGAATGACTACAACTTGAATAAGGTGATTGAGTTCCAAAACGTACAAGTTCTCAATATTAATCAGTTGGCTAAGTCGTTGAAACCACGGGTTATTCCTGGTGAAGAGATGAATGTCATGGTCGTCAAAAATGGTAGCGAACGCCAACAAGGGGTCGGTTACTTGGACGATGGGACGATGGTTGTCGTCGAAGATGGGAAGTTTTACATCAATGAAAAGGTGGATGTCGTTGTAACGAGCGCCTTACAAACGGATGCTGGTCGAATGATTTTTGCCCGTTTAGCGCACGCTAATCGCGGAATTCCGGATCATGCGGATGGAAATAATAAGCACAACAATAATCATAGTAATAATCGAAATAATAATCGCGATAATCGGCACTAGGTTAAGCGATTCAACGGTAGCAACTCATTTGATGGGGGCTACCGTTTTTTTGTTCAATGATGACTAATCCAGGACGTCGTAAGGGAGGCGGCCGAATCGCAACAAAATAGGAGGGTTAATGCTCATTATCAATAAATTGGGATGTTGTTAGTGTACGATTAGGGCCTGTTTCGATATTTTTACAATGGGTTCAGTCTGAAACCTTAATTTTTAGCGGTAAACATGGTAAACTGGAAAAGCAAGTGAAAGTCGGAATATTCTGGTCGATAGAAAGGTTCCGGCGTAACATTTAAGATGAAAAAATACGAAAGAGGCGTTAATCACATTGGCAAAGAGCAAGATTCGTGTGCGTTACGCACCAAGTCCAACTGGCCATTTACACATTGGTAATGCTCGGACTGCATTGTTTAACTATTTATTTGCCCGGCATAATAAGGGAAAGTTCATTCTTCGGATTGAAGACACCGATTTAAAGCGGAATGTTAAAGACGGTGAAAAGAGTCAGATGGACAATTTGACGTGGTTAGGGATTGATTGGGACGAAGGTCCGGATAAGGGTGGCGACTTTGGCCCTTACCGTCAATCAGAACGGAAATCAATCTATGACCCGTTGATTCAACAATTAATTGATGAAGGTAAAGCTTACGAATCTTACATGACGGAAGACGAATTGTCGGCACAACGTGAAGCTCAAAAAGCGCGTAAGGAAATGCCACACTACGTCTACGAATTTGCTGGCATGACGGAAGACGAAAAACAGGCGAAGATCGCGGCTGCTAAGGCGGCTGGTATCCAACCCGTTATTCGCTTCCACGTCCCAGAAAATACGACCTATGCTTGGGATGACATGGTTAAAGGTAAAGTTTCGTTTGAATCCAAGACGGTTGGTGGCGACTTTGTCATCAAGAAGCGTGACGGGATGCCAACGTACAACTTTGCGGTGGTTGTTGATGACCATATGATGGAAATTAGCCACGTCTTCCGTGGTGATGACCACGTTGCCAACACGCCTAAGCAATTGATGATTTATGAAGCCTTTGGTTGGCAACCACCGAAGTTTGGCCACATGAGCTTAATTATCAATACCGAAACCGGTAAGAAGTTAAGCAAGCGTGACGAAACCGTATTGCAATTTATCGAACAATACCGTGAATTGGGTTACTTACCAGAAGCAATGCTTAACTTCATCATCCTACTAGGATGGTCACCAGTTGGCGAAAGTGAATTGTTCAGTAAGCGCGAATTCATCAAAATGTATGATGAAAAGCGGTTGAGCAAGTCACCAGCAGCTTTTGATGGCAAGAAGTTGGAATGGGTGAACAACCAGTACATTAAGAAGGCTGACGAAAATGAAGTCTTTGCAATGTCAATTCGCCAATTGATCAAGGCTGGCCGGTTACCACAACGCCCAGATATGAGCCAGATTGAATGGACACGGACGTTGGTTTCATTATTTAAGAACCAGATGAGCTATACTGGTCAAATCGTTGATTTAGCAGATCTCTTCTTCAATGGTCCGGCTGATATCAATGATGAAGCTAAGGCCGAACTTGATAATGACACGGCACTCCCTGTCTTGAAGGAATTCCGGCAACGAATCGAAGATATTGACGTCTTCGAAGCAACCGCAATTCAAAAGACGATCAAGAGCATTCAAAAGGATACGAAGATCAAGGGCCGGGCATTATACATGCCGATCCGGATCGCCGTTTCTCACGAAATGCACGGGCCAGAATTACCAGAAACGATTGAATTATTAGGGCGTGAAACGACCAAAAAGCATCTCGATGCTATGATTGCGGAACTCGCCAAGTAATGAATGGATTATTAAAATATTAGTTGGTTGTCGTAAGTGGCGGTCGTCGTCAGCAAGACAACGCAATTAATACATCGTGCGGTCAGCAAGCTAGTCCCCGGGTGAGCGTTATCTCAGTATCGCGAAAGTTACCCAGTGGCGCGTGACTGCATATGAAAGTATCTTTTGTATGGTGGAGTTTCGGTTCCACCGTGCGAGGGATGCTTTTTATTTGTGTTTCAAACATGGTAAACTATCATCAAAAGTAATGATTCAATTGAAAGGAGTTGTCGCCAATATGTTAAGTGTTTTTAATACGTTAACGCGTCAAAAAGAACCGTTCAAGCCCATCACCCCCGGAGTTGTGAAAATGTATGTCTGTGGGCCGACCGTTTATAACTATATTCATATCGGTAATGCGCGTTCTGCAATTGCCTTTGATACTATCCGACGGTATTTTGAATATTGCGGTTACCACGTTGACTATGTCTCCAACTTCACGGATGTGGATGATAAGCTGATCAAACGTGCCGCTGAAGATCACACCACGGTACCAGCAGTTGCTGACCGGTTTATTAAAGCTTTTATGGAAGATACGACTGCGGTCAATATTGAACCAGCGACGGTTCACCCGCGGGCCTCTGAGAATATCCCAGAAATCATTGCATTTGTACAAGCATTGATTGAAAAGGGCTATGCTTACGAATCAGCTGGCGACGTATATTACCGCGCACGGAAGTTTAAAAAGTATGGTCAGTTATCTGACCAGCGAATCGATGATTTAGAAGTGGGTGCCAGTCAGCATACTGCCGATGAAGAAACCGATCGTAAAGAAGATCCAATTGACTTTGCACTCTGGAAAGCAGCCAAGCCCGGTGAAATTTCATGGGAATCGCCATGGGGTGCGGGTCGGCCCGGCTGGCATATTGAATGCTCGGTCATGTCTACTAAGTACTTGGGCGATACGTTTGATATTCATGGTGGTGGTCAGGACCTTGAATTCCCACATCATGAAAATGAAATTGCCCAGAGTGAAGCGAAGACCGGCAAGACGTTTGCCAATTATTGGTTACACAACGGTTTTGTGACGGTTGGCGATGACAACGAAAAGATGAGCAAGTCATTAGGTAATTTTGTGACGGTCCACGATATTATTAAAACGGTTGATCCGCAAGTGCTACGGTTCTTCATGGCGACGACCCAGTACCGGCGACCGATTCAATATACGCAGGCCAACTTAGACGAGGCAGCTAATAACTTGGATAAGTTACGTAATGCTTATCGTAATCTCACGTTCCGGTTGCAAGATGCGACGAACGGGACGGATACTGCGGTGGCAGAACAGTTACAGACACTCATCACTAACTTTGGAACCGCAATGGATGACGATTTCAATGTTCAAAACGGGGTGGCTGCTGTGTATGAATTAGCTAAGTTAGCCAATGTCTATGCAGCCAAGGCAACGGTTCAAAAAGAGACGTTGATTGCCTTACAGAAGGCATTAGTGCAGTTGACTGGCGTCTTCGGCGTCACTTTTGAAATGGTTAATGCGACGCTGGCTGATGACGCGATTCAAGCACTGATCGATGAACGAGAAGCTGCTCGTAAAGCTAAGGATTTTGCTAAGGCCGACCAGATTCGTGATGATTTGAAAGTTCAGGGGATTATTTTAGAAGATACGCCTCAGGGTGTGCGGTTTAGAAAGGAATAATATGCAAGTTGATTATCAACAATTAAACGGGATTGCACTCGCGTACCTCGGTGACGCGGTGTATGAACCGTTTATTCGCCAACATTTGATTGAAAGTGGTTTTACTAAAGCCACTAAGTTGCACCACCACGCAACCCACTATGTTTCAGCCAAAGCGCAAGCGGCACTGATCGAACGGATGCAGGCCGAAGAAGTTTTAACGCCAACTGAAGTGGACGTTTTTAAGCGTGGACGGAATGCCAAGAGTCATACGTCGGCCAAACATACCGATGTCGTCACTTACCGGATCTCAACCGGTTTTGAAGCCGTTTTTGGGTATTTACAATTGACTCAGCAGGCGGACCGAATTGCAGAACTGGCACAGTGGTGTATTAAACAAGTTGATGAAGGGAGGGTTTCCAGTGTCAAATAACGAACAAGACCAAACAGCAGCTGACTTTGTAATCGGGCGGCACCCCGCCATGGCAGCAATCAAGAGTGATCAACAGATCAACAAAGTCTTTATTCAAAGCGGTCTACAGGCCGATGTACTGAATGACATTGCCAAGATTGCGAAGAAACGTAATTTGATCGTACAGTACGTGCCGAAACAAAAGTTAGACCGTTTAACCGACAACGCCAACCATCAGGGGGTAGCTGTGGGGGTGGCTGCTTTTGAATATGCCACCATTGATGATTTATTTGCTGTTGCTAAGGCTAAGAATGAAGCGCCATTTTTCTTGATCTTGGATAATATCGAAGATCCCCATAACTTAGGTTCGATTATGCGGACGGCCGATGCAGCTGGCGCCCATGGCATCATTATTCCGAAACGGCGCGCCGTGGGGTTAACCAGTACGGTTGCCAAGACGTCAACGGGGGCTATCGAACACGTGAAAGTTGCGCGGGTGACGAACTTGGTTCAAACGGTTAAACAATTGCAAGAAGCCGGTCTGTGGATCTTTGGGACTGATATGAACGGGACGGACTACCGACAGTGGGATGCTTCCGGTGCCGTTGGTTTGATTATTGGTAATGAAGGTAAGGGAATTTCACCATTACTTAAGAAGAGTGTGGACGAAATGTTGACCATTCCAATGATTGGTCATGTTCAAAGTTTGAATGCCAGTGTGGCGGCCAGCCTTCTGATTTATCAAGGCTACACGTCCCGGCATCCACTGGGAAAATAAGATGAAACAACAATTATTGATTGTCGATGCTTACAATATGATTGGCAACTGGCCAGAACTCAATCATTTAAAACAAACGGACCGGTTGCCGCAAGCTCGTGACGAGTTAATTAGCATGTTGACTGAGTATAAAAAAATTACGGGCCTTAATATTAGCCTGGTTTTTGATGCGATGTACGTTCCGGGTAATTCTAAGAGTTATCGCCAAGCTGATCTTGAGATTATTTGGACGAGTAAAGACCAGACCGCTGACAGTTATATCGAAAAGTACGCGGGTGAAAAGCAATCGCGAGTACTTCAAGTGACGGTTGCGACTAGTGATCAGGCAGAACAATGGGTAATCTTTTCGGAAGGTGCGCTACGAGTACCAGCTTTGGAATTACGGCACCGCGTCAAGACTGCACTGAAAGATGTGCGTCATACCGCCGTGCGTACCCAGGATTTAGGTGCCGTTCGTAAATCACCCTGGAATGAGGATCAATTATCGGCCTTGGATCAATACCGCCAACAACTAGAACGCAATCACGTTAAACATCATCACAAGTAATTAGGTGGTTGCCGCGAGCGTGGGTTGTTTCTAAATCGTCATAATTAATATTTAAATTTTGCAAAAGATAACCAGTGGCAATTTAAGGCTCGAAAGCAGTTCTAGTATTAAAATATCTAGTAATCAAATGCCCCAGTTCAGCTGCTGTTCACTAGATGTTAGGATGGCTTGTCATAACAGTTTTGGTGTTATCGGAGTTTGCGCTGGCGATTGCATTAATCGGTTGGTTAGACAGCGCAGTGGCTTCTTGCAACTCCAGCGGACGCGCGTACTCGTCGCCAACGGGCTTAAGTAGGTCGCACTTGTCTTTGGCGTTAGCAATATTTTGATATTACTAATAATTAGTGCGATATGGCACTATTAGGTTGATGAATAGGACGATCATAGTAGTTTTGATAGCCGCGTATAAGAGGATTTCTGTGAGTGCTGAGGTGGCTGAATTGAAACGTTCGTTCGCTTGTGACGGCACAATTAACCCGGTATATTAGCATTACAGATGCTCAGGGGTGCAGTTTCTGAAACTAGTCAGAAGCGAGGAATGTCACGTGAATGAACAGCAATTGATCCACTTAGCAGCAGATGGTGATGATGCAAGCATTAATGCATTAGCCCAGCAGTATGTGCCAGTTGTTTGGCGGTTGCGGCGGCAATACTATGTCCGGAACTTTGACGAGGATGATTGGCTTCAAGAAGGTCGAATTGCAGTTTATCGAGCGGCTAAAAAGTATCAACGGCTACGGCAATGTAGCTTTGGCACTTATTACCGGGTGCTATTGAGTAATCAGATTATTGATCATATTCGGCGGACACAGGCTCGCAAGCGTCGTCCGGAAGGGGATATCTTATCACTGGATGTTAATGATGAGGATATCTTATGCAATATTCAGACGCTAAGGGCCTCGACCCTTGATGTGGTTCATGTTCGTGAGCAGGTGCGGATTTTTCCAGCAATCTGTTCGGCATTTGAAGGATTGGTTTTTATGGATCTATTGGCAGGGCAATCGCCAGAACGGATTGCATTGAGTCGGCAAGTGGAAGTTGATCAAGTGGTCAACGCCACGGATCGATGCCGCAAGAAGATGCGTGACTTTTTACAAGACGCTGCCTGAAATTGACATTCGAAAAGTTCCATGCTAATGTTATACCTGATTTATTATGGAGGTTTTGTCGATGGCACAGAAAAAAGTTGCACTGGCATGTACCGTTTGTGGTTCGCGGAACTACACGATTGATGCTAACCCGAATCGAACTGACCGCTTAGAAGTTAAGAAATTTTGTAAATATTGTGGTAAACACACACTTCATCGTGAAACGCGGTAGGGGGATTAGACATGCGCTTATTTAAATTTTTTGGTCAAGTTGGACATGAAATGAAAAAAGTGACCTGGCCAACTTGGCGGGAAAATCGTCGTGATTCGTGGACAGTTGTCTCAACATCACTGTTCTTCGTGGCGTTTTTCGCTTTATTTGATTGGATTATCCAATTATTATTACAAATGTTAACAAGCTGGCATTAATGGCTTTTTGAACAAATTTTTGTTATAATAATGGCATTGAAAGAAAACTTCGTGCAAACGAGGTTTTTTTATTTTGCCAAAAGACATTTTAAAGGAGAATAATAATGGTCGAGTCTGTTGAGAAAAGATGGTATGTCTTACATACCTACGCTGGTTATGAAAATAAGGTTAGTTCTAACTTGGAATCCCGTATTCAATCTATGGGAATGGAAGACAATATTTTCCGGGTCGTTGTTCCCGAAGAAGAAGCTCATGAAGTCAAGAATGGGAAAGACAAAGTTGAAATGAAGAAGATCTTCCCCGGGTACGTTTTGGTTGAAATGGTCATGACGGACCAAGCTTGGTATATTGTTCGGAATACGCCAGGTGTTACTGGGTTCTTAGGATCACATGGGCAAGGTAGTAAACCAACGCCATTGTTGCCTGAAGAAGCGGAACAAATCTTGCATCAACTAGGCATGAGTGCTCGGCATACCGAATTGGACGTTGAAGTTGGCGAACAAGTTACCATCATCGATGGTGCTTTCTCTGGCCTTTCTGGTGAAATTACTGAAATTGACAACGAAAAGATGAAGCTCAAGGTTAATATCAATATGTTCGGTCGGGAAACAAGTACTGAATTGGACTTCGATCAAGTTGACCAGATTCGGTAATTAATTTAAGTAAGCTGGTGGACCATCTTGGCAGAAGTAATTTTAGTCATCATCGGCGCCTTAGTGCTCGGTATTTTGGGGCGTATCACCTTTAAATTTTGGCAATACGGGCGACCGCAGCATTTGCGGCAGTCGGTGTCGGCTAATTCAGCAGATGATAGCGCCGTGACGCTATTTATTCCAGGGTATGCGGGCAACCGGTTCTCTTTTGGTGGCATGCTCCAACGTTTTACGGCCGGGGGCATCGCCAATAAGTCATTAGTCGTAATGATTGATCGACATAATCATCCCCATGTGACTGGTGAGCTAGACGCTTACCGCCCAATGGTACAGTTGATTTTTGCCACGCCACGCGTTGCTGTACGGCAACAGGCGGCGGGCGTCTTGGCAGTTGTGCAGTATTTGATTGCGCATGAGCACGTTCAGACGATCAATTTAGTCGCTCATTCGATGGGTGGTGTGGTGCTCTTTCAATACTTGACGACAGCTGCCAAACTGGTCAATTTACCGGAAGTCCGCAAGGTTGTCACAATTGGTGCGCCGTTTAATGATAGTGAGGTCGGGCAGAATACGTATCCGATTGAAAACCACCCGTTGACGGCGACCGGACCAACTAAGACCACGCCCGTTTATAATTATTTTTTGCGAACGCTCCAACGATTGCCAAACACGATTTCGTATTTGAATATTGCGGGTAACATTGGCGATGCGGCGCAAAGTGATGGTGCTGTCGCTCTGAATAGTGCGTTGTCATTGCGCTTTTTACTGCGACCGACGCGTGACCAGTATCAAGAATTTGTGGTACATGGTAAGAATGCCCGCCATTCACGATTACATGAAAACTATGAAGTTGATCGCCAAATCGTCCAGTTTTTATATCCAGAAGCCACAAAAAAGGTTGCTGGTGAAAAATAGATATGCTACAATGATATTTGTGCGTCACGTATGCACGTTTACGTGGGAGGAGCAAAAACTCAGCTCCATTTACCACATCACGGACTAAGGAGGAATGTCTCGTGGCTAAAAAAGTAGCTAACGTTGTTAAATTACAAATTCCTGCGGGCAAAGCAACACCTGCTCCGCCAGTTGGCCCAGCTTTAGGTCAAGCAGGTATCAATATCATGGGTTTCACAAAGGATTTCAATGCTCGTACTGCTGATCAAGCAGGTATGATCATCCCTGTTGTGATTACGGTGTACGAAGATCGTTCATTCGACTTCATCACTAAGACCCCACCTGCTGCCGTTCTATTGAAGAAAGCTGCCGGTGTTGAAAGTGGTTCCGGTGAACCTAACACGAAGAAGGTTGCAACTGTAACCAAAGATCAAGTTAAGCAAATCGCCGAAACTAAAATGCAAGATCTAAACGCAGCTGACGTTGAAGCAGCTATGCGCATGATCGAAGGTACTGCTCGGAGTATGGGATTCACCGTCGAAGGCTAATTCAGTACTGTTGAGTATGTCGGACACTTCATCAAAATGAATGTGTCAAGTGGGAGGAAATCTCCGTTTGAACCACATTTGCAAGGAGGAAAACACTTAGATGGCAAAGAAAAGTAAACAATACCAAGACGCCGCTAAGCTCGTTGATCGTGACAAAGCTTACGATGTAACTGAAGCGGTAGACTTGGTTAAAAAAATGGATTTCGCAAAGTTTGATGCAACTGTTGAAGTTGCCTTCAAATTAAACGTTGATACAAAGCAAGCCGACCAACAACTTCGTGGCGCGGTTGTCCTTCCTAATGGTACCGGTAAAGATCAAACCGTTATCGTTTTTGCTAAGGGTGACAAGGCTAAAGAAGCTGAAGAAGCCGGTGCTGACTTTGTTGGTGAAACTGATTTAGTTCAGAAGATCCAAGACGGTTGGTTAGACTTTGATGTCGCAATCGCTACCCCTGACATGATGGCCCAAGTTGGTCGTTTAGGTCGGGTTCTTGGACCTAAAGGCTTAATGCCTAACCCTAAGACTGGTACGGTTACGATGGACGTTGCTAAAGCCGTTAACGATTCAAAAGCTGGTAAGGTGACTTACCGGACTGACCGTGACGGTAACGTTCACGTTCCTGTTGGCAAGGTATCATTCGATACTGACAAGTTAGTTGGTAACTTCAAGACCATTGAAGACACCATCGTGAAAGCTCGTCCAGCCTCAGTACGTGGGACTTTCATCCAAAACTTAGTTGTTACTTCAACCTTTACCCCAGCGGTACGTGTTGATTTAGCATCATTTTAAGGATTAAATTCTGAAAACAATTGACCCCGTGGGTGATCTGTGATAGATTACTAGAGGTTAAGTAATATCTCTACCTAAGACTCAGGCGGCTTAACGGCCTTAATCTACCTGCCGAGGACATTGTTTTTTCTCTATGTCTTGGTGGACATAGGGATTTTTTTATAAATCCCTGAACCAAAATTCTGGGAGGTGAATCTGTTGAGTAAAGAAACAATTGCTGTTAAAGCACAAGAAGTCGAAGAAGTTGCAGAACAATTGAAGAGCTCAGTATCAGCCATTGTTGTTGATTACCGTGGTTTGACTGTTGAACAAGTAACTGATTTACGTAAGCAATTACGTGAAGCCGGTGTTAAGATGCGCGTTATCAAGAACAAGATCATGGTGCGTGCCGCTGATAAGGCCGGATTTGAAGACTTAAAACCTGTATTTGCTGGTCCTACTGCCGTTGCCTTCTCTGAAGAAGACCCAGTTGCTCCTGCAAAGATCTTGGCTAACTTCGCGAAGACCGCTGATGCCCTTCAATTAAAGGGTGGCGTGATCGAAGGTAAAGTTGCTGATCTTGAAACTGTTCAAGAATACGCTACGATGCCATCACGTGAAGAATTATTGGCTACGATCGCCAACTTGTTACAAGCACCTGTTCGTAACGTTGCATACGCTGTTAAGGCGGTTGCTGAAAAAGGCGACGAAGACGCAGCTTAATTTGCTGTCAGTGTGTTAAAAAAACTAAAATATAAGTTCATATAAAATGGAGGAACAAAAAAATGGCTTTTGATAAAGATGCTATTATCGACTCATTAAAAGAAGCTTCAATCTCAGATTTAAACGACTTAGTTAAGGCTATCGAAGAAGAATTCGATGTCTCAGCTTCAGCCCCTGTTGCTGTTGCCGGTGCTGCTGGTGGCGACGCTGCCGCTGCTAAGGATTCATACGATGTTGAATTAACTGAATCCGGTGACCAAAAGGTTAAGGCTATTAAGGCCGTTCGTGATATCACTGGTCTTGGCTTGAAAGATGCTAAGGGTCTTGTTGATAACGTACCTTCAATCATCAAAGAAGGCGTTTCAGAAGACGAAGCCAACGATATGAAAGCTAAGCTTGAAGAAGTTGGTGGTGTCGTTACCCTTAAGTAGTCAAATACTTAGAGTAACGTTATTAATCCGGAAACATCGTTGTAATGACGGTGTTTCCGGATTTTTTTGT
>NZ_JBMNVY010000016.1:0-66922 GCF_049745435.1 Lactiplantibacillus sp. YT640 | reverse complement strand
TTAATCAACGACCATTAAAAATACATCATCAACAGACTGCCATTGAAAGATTCCGGGCTTGTTCGGATTAAACTTGTAATTTGCCCAGATAATGAATTAATTAACCACGCGCCTATTATTCGGTTGAATTCTATTTTTAATCAAGGAACGTTACGTGAACGTCTTCAAATTTCGTTGGTTGATGAAGCTGTTAATCAGGGACAGTGTCGATTTGATGTCACGCAGTTTGAGGAACAGGAGACCTACGTCACTGGAGTGAAAAAATTAATTAATCAAGAGATACAACATGGTCAACTGACACCAGATTTTATGCAAGCTTGGCTTAATAGAGAGCAACAATCGAGTAGTATTTTTGGTGATGGGGTTGCATTGCCACACGTTATTGATAAATCTGGACTAAATCGAATCCTTGTAACAGTAGGAGTGTTTGAAAAACCGGTAGTATTCGATAATCAAAAGGTAAACGTGGTTTTTTTGGTCGCAATTCCGTATAAACTAGATGCAACATTAAGCAAAATATTAGCACAAGTATACGATCTAATTCGCAGTATCACAGCTAACAGCAATATTTATAATAACTTGAAAAATTATGATGAAAATCAAGGATTAAATCAGTTGATGGAGGCGATTTAATGTTAATTTATTTTGGCGTGATCCTAGTCAGTGCGTTTCTATTACAAGGTTTCCTTGGACTAAGACAAATTAAGAATTTTTCTAAAACCTTTCATCAATTACGAGTGTTAGCGCCAGTAGCAATTGGCAAAAATCCTAAAAAATTACGGTCGGGGACACTAATTCTATTAGCGATAAAGGATGACGGCACGATCTTAGAGGCTCAAATGATGAAGGGGGTTACGATTTTTGCAAAGTTTAGGGAATTGCATCAACTGCGGCAGAAAAATATTGCGGAAATTGCTGCTTCATACCAGCAATTAAAACAATTCGATAAGCTAACGCGAGTTTGTCTATTGGATGCCTATAAGAACTATTTAAATTACAAAGCAAATCAGCTAACGCCACAAGATTTCGATGGTAGTGTCAAAATTTGGAGCCTACCAATGATTGAAAAGCTGAAATCTATTTATTATAAAGGCTTAGCAAGTTTGCGAAAAAAACAAGTGAACGTAAAGGAGCATTAATACTATGAAAGTAGTCACAGATTTGGCCTCGGGCTTTATGGGGCTGTTTCAGAGCGGTGGTAAGACATTAATTGGATGGATGACATCAATTATTCCTGTTGTGCTATTGCTGTTAGTCTTGATGAACGCGATTATTGCTTTTGTTGGTGACAAGAAGATGGCCAAGTTGGCCAGAGCTTCGTCAAAGAATCCTGTAACCCGTTATTTAATTTTACCGTTTGTTTCGGCATTTATGCTCGGTAATCCTATGGCGCACTCAATGGGACGGTTCTTGCCAGAATACTATAAACCTAGTTGGTATGCATCGATTGCTCAATTTTGCCACACTAGTAATGGGGTATTCCCACATATCAATCCTTCCGAGTATTTCATTTGGTTAGGGATTGCGCAAGGGGTTCAGAAGTTAGGATTGAATACAATGGATTTGGCGATTCGATATCTATTAGTCGGCCTAGTAATGAACTTTATCGGTGGTTGGATTACTGACTTTACAACAGCCTATGTCTGCAAACAACAAGGGATTACCTTGTCCAAGAAAGTTGAATTTAACGGCTAATTGAGAGAGTGAGGAACGAGATCATGGCAAAGGAATATCATAGTATCAAAGTTGTTAAAGGCTCTGGTGGCTGGGGTGGCCCGCTAATTATTACACCAACTATCACGAAGCATAAATTTGTTTATGTCACTGGAGGTAATAAACCAGCAATTGTTGATAAGATTGCTAAGTTGACAGGAATGGAAGCTGTTGATGGCTTTAAGACGTCAATTCCTGATGAAGAAACAGCATTAGCGGTTGTAGACTGTGGTGGGACATTAAGGTGTGGAATTTATCCCAAGAAGGGTATCAAAACAATTAACGTATTACCGACTGGTAAGAGCGGTCCCTTAGCGCAATTTATGAATGAAGCTAATTATGTTTCCAATGTAGATGTTGATCAGATTATGTTGGTAACATCTGAGGAGGCGCAATTTTCTGATAGTCAAAATGAAAGCGCTAACCAATTTGAGGATGTAGATGACGATACGAAATTCGATAATACAAAGACACTAACAGCACAAACAAAAAATCCTGGGATCTTAACTAAGATTGGGATTGGTGCTGGGCGAGTTGTTTCGACGTTTAATCAGGCCGCAAAAGATGCTGTTCAAACAGTTATTAATACTATTATTCCATTTATGGCATTTGTGGCATTAATTATTGGGATTATTAATGGCTCTGGAATTGGTAAGGTTTTTGCCAGTGTCATGGAGCCGTTAGCAGGCAATGTCTGGGGCTTGATGGTTTTAGGATTTATTTGCTCATTACCATTCTTATCTCCATTGCTTGGGCCAGGCGCAGTTATCGGTCAAGTTATCGGGACCTTGATTGGCGTTGAAATCGGGAAAGGTAATATTCCACCACAGTATGCATTACCAGCATTATTCGCGATTAACACGCAAAATGGTTGTGACTTTATTCCAGTTGGCTTAGGATTAGCTGAGGCTGATTCTAAGACGGTTGAAGTTGGGGTGCCATCAGTGTTATATAGTCGGTTTATCAACGGCGTTCCGCGGGTCTTTATTGCTTGGATTGCAAGTTTTGGATTATATTCAAAATAAATTTTTAGAAGGTTTGAGGTGTATTGTATGATGACAAAAGAGAGAATTATCTTTTCAACAAAGGTCTTAGAAATAGGTGCGGAATCTGCTGATTTTAAATCGATTGGCATGGCAGTATTATTTGGTGATGAAGCTCCAGACGCATTACGGCCTTCTTGCTTTATTATCGAAGTTGTCCCAATAAGTGAGCAAATCACAGCAGGAATGAAACTTGAAGTCGACAATCAAGTCTATCAAATTACAGCAGTTGGTGGTGAAGTCCAGACTAACCTTGGAAGATTAGGCCATACGGCTATTAGTTTTACGGGTGCAAAGGAGGCTAAATTGCCTGGGACGTTATATGTTGAGCAGGGCGATTATCCTGATTTTAAAGTTGGTAGCGTGGTACGGATTATAGCTGAATAATTAACTTGGCAGATGTTATTTTGCTCTGTGTCGAGTTGAGTTAAGGTCATGTTTTGAAAGCGGTAGTTAGTTTTCGAAGAATGGCTAGCTTCTAAACATGCAGACATTGTTGGAAGTATGCCCCTGTAAAACATACACTAATTACTAAAATTGTTTAAAAAATGAATGTATGAGATACTAACTTTCAACAGCGATGGTGGTTCATCAAGGCAAGCAGACTAGCGCTGTTGTTGATCTACAATGCGTTTGAATCGTGATTAAGTGGTAAAAAGCATGAGTTTATGACCACTTGAATGTAAGCGTTTGCTATGGTAATATTCGTTTATTAAATTGTGCGTAATTAAATTGTGCATGAAATGGGGGCTTTATTATGATTATGAAACAAACAAAACAAACTAACATACTAGCAGGTGCAGCAGTTATTAAAGTTTTAGAAGCTTGGGGAGTAGATCATTTGTATGGTATTCCTGGAGGTTCAATTAATTCAATTATGGACGCATTATCAGCAGAAAGGGATCGAATCCATTATATTCAAGTACGGCATGAAGAAGTTGGTGCAATGGCCGCCGCTGCTGATGCTAAGCTAACGGGTAAAATCGGGGTTTGCTTCGGCTCAGCGGGACCTGGTGGCACTCATCTTATGAATGGGTTATATGATGCGCGTGAAGACCATGTCCCTGTTCTAGCACTTATTGGTCAATTTGGAACTACTGGGATGAACATGGATACGTTCCAAGAAATGAATGAGAATCCGATTTATGCGGACGTTGCAGATTATAATGTAACAGCCGTCAATGCTGCCACGTTGCCACATGTTATTGACGAAGCAATTCGACGCGCCTACGCGCACCAAGGTGTTGCGGTTGTGCAAATTCCAGTCGATTTACCATGGCAACAGATTCCAGCTGAAGATTGGTATGCTTCCGCTAATAGTTATCAAACGCCGTTATTACCAGAACCCGACGTTCAAGCAGTGACGAGATTGACACAGACTTTACTCGCAGCTGAACGGCCACTTATTTACTATGGCATTGGAGCTCGTAAGGCTGGTAAAGAACTCGAACAATTGAGTAAAACGTTGAAAATTCCATTAATGAGTACGTATCCAGCTAAGGGTATTGTCGCGGATCGTTATCCAGCCTATTTGGGTTCTGCTAATCGGGTGGCACAAAAACCGGCGAATGAGGCACTTGCGCAAGCCGACGTTGTTTTATTTGTTGGTAATAATTATCCGTTTGCAGAAGTTTCCAAAGCGTTTAAAAATACGCGTTATTTCTTACAAATTGATATTGATCCAGCTAAGTTAGGTAAACGACATAAAACAGATATTGCGGTACTTGCTGATGCACAAAAAACGCTGGCTGCAATTTTAGCACAGGTATCTGAACGGGAGTCGACACCTTGGTGGCAAGCCAATTTAGCCAATGTTAAAAATTGGCGGGCTTATCTAGCTTCATTAGAAGATAAGCAGGAAGGGCCTTTACAAGCATATCAAGTGCTACGTGCGGTTAATAAAATTGCGGAGCCTGATGCAATCTATTCGATTGATGTTGGTGATATCAATTTGAATGCGAATCGACATTTGAAATTAACGCCGTCCAATCGGCACATTACTTCTAACTTATTTGCTACGATGGGAGTTGGTATTCCGGGAGCAATTGCTGCCAAACTTAATTATCCTGAGCGGCAGGTGTTTAATCTGGCCGGTGATGGTGGCGCTTCGATGACCATGCAAGATTTGGCGACGCAAGTTCAATACCATTTACCAGTGATTAATGTTGTTTTCACCAACTGCCAATATGGATTTATCAAAGATGAGCAGGAAGATACTAATCAGAATGATTTTATTGGCGTTGAATTCAATGATATTGATTTTAGTAAGATTGCCGATGGCGTGCACATGCAAGCTTTTCGAGTTAATAAGATTGAGCAATTACCTGATGTTTTTGAACAAGCCAAAGCAATCGCTCAGCATGAACCAGTTCTGATTGATGCGGTGATTACAGGAGATCGGCCACTGCCTGCTGAAAAGCTTCGTTTAGATTCGGCAACGAGTTCGGCAGCTGATATTGAAGCATTTAAGCAACGGTATGAAGCTCAAGGTTTACAACCACTTTCAACTTATTTAAAACAATTTGGCTTAGATGATTTGCAACATCAAATTGGACAGGGTGGGTTTTAAATTCAGCTACTATCGATGTCTTGAATAAGTTTGATTGAATTAATGGAGATTATCAAATAATCTTATGTTGCGATTAGGGAAAGAAGCCTAACTTATTTCCTTAATCGCTTTTATGTTCATGTTAGATGTGCTAAAATAAGTAACAATAGAGATGGATATGGGAGGTGTCTAGATGGCTAATACACAATTAAGTGATGCGACGCATATTATGGCATATATTGCGTTGCATACTGATGACCAGCTGAAAAGTGAGCATATTGCTAGTAGTTTAAATACGGATCCTACCATGGTCAGAAGAATGATGAGTAAGTTAAGAAAAGCAGGCTTGTTAACTTCGGTTCGTGGCGTTGCTAGACCAACATTAGCTTGTTCGCCCAATGATATTACCTTGAAAGATATCTATGTAGCAGTGGTGGCTAAGCGTAATTTTTTAAACGTTGATCATAATACTTCGGAGACGTGTCCGGTCGGGTCGGTAATTCCGCGAGTGATGGAAAAATACTATTGTGATATTCAGAATAGTGCTGAGGCACGTATGTCGCGAGTGACGCTGCAAGATATTATTGATGACATTAGCGCTGTTCAACAACAAGCATAATTTAAGATAAAGACTTGACAAGGGTCAAGTTTTTATTTAGGATATAGTTGTGCTCAGAAAAGTAACAACAAAAAGAGGGTAATGGAAATGACTAAAATTAAAGCAGGACAAGCATTGGCACAAGTGTTAGTCGACTGGAACATTGATCATATCTATGGTATTACAGCTGACTCGATTAATAACACGGTAGATGGGTTCTACCAAGAGAAAGACCACTTGAAGTATATTCAAGTACGTCATGAAGAAGTTGGTGCTTTAGCTGCCGCGGCAGATGCTAAATTAACTGGGACGATTGGTGTTAGCTTTGGTTCAGCAGGACCGGGCGCCGTTCATCTCTTGAACGGATTATACGATGCCAAGATGGATCACGTACCGGTGCTAGCTTTAGTCGGTCAATCAGCAACATCCATTATGAATACGAACTTCTTTCAAGAAATGAACCAAGATCCAATTTTTGCAGATGTAGCCGAATTTCATAAACAAGTGACAACGGCTGAACAGATTCCATACGTGGTTGATGAAGCAATTAGATCAGCATACGCGACCCGTTCGGTTTCTGTTGTTATTATTCCAGATGATTTGTCTGGTCAAGATATTGAGTTTGATGGTTTTAAAACGGCTTCACTTAGCGGCAGTCAACAGGTCTTAATGCCGAAATTAGATGACGTTCAGCAGACGATAGCGGCTTTGAAAGCTGCTCAACACCCTGTTTTATGGATTGGCAAGGGTGCCTATAATGCGCGTCAAGAAGTTATCGCAGTTTCTGAAAAATTTAGTTTGCCGGTTTTGTCGACGGCTCCAGCAACTGGTATTATGCCAACTGACCATCCTAATTTCATGGGCTCTCGCGGTCGACTAGGAACTAAACCCGCCTTTGAAGTCTCGCAAGCGGCAGATCTAGTTTTGTTTGTTGGTACTAACTTTCCATTTGCACGTTACTTGCCACAAGGAATTAAGTTTATTCAAGTCAATAATAATTTAGCAGATTTAGGCAAACAACATGATGCTGATATTACTGTTCTTGCAGATGCAAAAGAATTTTTCCAAGCATTACTTCAATCCGAAGTGACAATTAAGCCAACTAAGTTCTTGAAAGCTGCTCAACGTGATAAGCAAAACTGGAACCGGTGGCTCAAGACAATTGCTACTGATGATCAAGGAGGGTTGACGGCTGAAGGGGTGCTAGAAGCTATTAAAGACAATGCTACTGATGATGCCGTCTTTGGTCTGGATGTTGGGAATAATACGGAATGGGCAATCCGACAGTTACCATTGAATAAGCAACAGACTTTTACGATGTCGGCTTGGTATGGCACGATGGGTTTTGGTTTGCCAGCAGGTTTGGCCGCCCAATTGAATTATCCTAAGAAGCAGGTTTGGAGTATTTCTGGTGATGGTGGTTATGCCATGGTGATGCCAGACTTACTAACGGAAGTTAAATATCATTTGCCAGTCATTAACGTGGTTTTAGAAAACAAAGTATTAGGCTTTATTCAACATGAAAAGTTACTCGCTAATCAGGCGCCGTATGGGATTGACTTGATTGGTGCTGATTGGGCCAAGATGGCAGACAACATGGGTGCGATTGGTTTTAAAGTGACTAACCTTAAAGAGTTGAAAGCAACGTTTCAGAAAGTTACTCAACTACAGCAGAATGGTAATCAACTACCAATTGTGATTGATGCAAAAATTAAAAATGTTGATCCAATTGATACTAGTTTTGTTCCAGTAGATCCAGAAAACTTTGATGCAGATACGATTGCTAAGTATCGTGAACGATATGGTATCGCTGAAGCGGATCAACCGGCACTTAGCCAATTATTAAATGAATTATAAAGGGTTATGTAAAGGAGATTAGTATAATGACAGTTATTAATGGATATGAACAGAGTGATCGTGAGCAAAAGTTAACGATTTTAAATTTACCATCATTGGAAGCAGCTGCTAAAAAGATCATCCCGAGCGGAGGCTTTGGCTATATTAGTGGTGGGTCAGAAGACGAATGGACTTTAAAGCAGAATACAATGGCCTTTAACCATGTTCAAATTGTGCCACGAGCATTGACGGATATGGAACAGCCAAGCACACAGACTCAGGCTTTTGGCATAGATCTCAAAACGCCTATTATGATGGCTCCAGCGGCCGCTCAAGGATTGGCACATGCACGGGGTGAAGCTGCGACTGCTGAAGGGATGGCTCAAGTTGGGGCACTCATGGCTCAGAGTACTTATTCTTCAACGTCAATTGCGGATACTGCCGCAGCTGGTAAAGGTGCGCCCCAATTTTTCCAATTATATATGAGCAAGGATTGGAATTTCAATCAGAGTTTATTGGATGAAGCAGTGAAGGCTGGTGCTAAAGCAATCATTTTGACTGTTGATGCAACAGTTGACGGGTATCGTGAAGCTGATATTATCAACAATTTCCAGTTTCCAATCCCAATGGCTAACTTGACTAAGTTCAGCGAAGGGGATGGTAAAGGGAAAGGTATCATAGAAATCTATGCTGCTGCGGCGCAAAAGATTAGCCCAGCTGATGTTCGGCGTATTACAGAATATACGAATTTACCAGTTATTGTGAAGGGGATTCAGTCACCAGAAGATGCCTTGTTAGCAATCGGGGCTGGTGCTCAAGGTATCTATGTTTCAAACCATGGCGGTCGGCAATTAAATGGTGGTCCAGCTTCCTTTGATGTTTTACACGAGATTGCGCAAGCCGTTAATGGGCGCGTCCCAATAATTTTTGATAGCGGTGTTCGGCGTGGCTCCCATGTCTTTAAGGCGTTAGCCAATGGTGCAGATCTGGTGGCACTTGCTCGGCCGATTATCTATGGATTAGCATTGGGTGGTGCGCAGGGTGTCGCTTCCGTAGTGAGTCACCTTAATGATGAGCTGTTGATCGATATGCAACTAGCGGGAACTAAGACGATTGAAGATGTTAAACGTGCTAAATTACTTAGGTAGTAGAAGTAATGCTGAATATAATGTCTGAAATGAATTTAAAATACCTGATATAATAACACTTTAGCGTTGGTTTTGGTGGAAGTAAATTCTGCTGAGATCAACGCTTTTTATTGTAATAGGAAGATGTTCTGAACAGAAATAGCTGAGGAACTAAGACACTGATTGACGAATTGAAGCTATGCCGGCGTTGAAGTTAGGATATTGTCTTAAAATGCACAAAAAGCGTCCTAAAGCACCCAGCTGAGTTTTTCAAGTCTTAAAACGGTTATTCAGACATACCTGGCAATAGTATACTGTACACATGCGCACATACCAGTTTTATTTAGGAGGCTGAATGTTTCATAATCTAGTTATGATGACAAGGTTGTAATCATGAGTTTTGTTGTGAGTTATTTTTCTCATAAATTAACTTCAAAGTTTCATAGTAATTAGGATATTTAGAGATCGATTTTTGATTAGTAACCATCAATGCATATTATACTGAGCTGAACATGAATACTAGTTATTTAGTTTTTACTGAATAGCTGACTCCTTAATGTGGACTTACGCCGTCAACAATGAGAAAAACAAACACATAGATTCACTGACGAATAAATAAACCTGAATTCTTTGAACGGGAGACTTTAATTTGAGTGTTGAAAATAATTATTGTAAATTACAACAAGCGCATGATCAAAAATGTCGAGTCTCATTACGGTTTTATAAAACAAATGGGCAGATGGCCGAGACAGTTGGCTATGTCACTACTATTGTACCGAAAGCAATTGCATTTATGGCAATTACTGGTCATCGGCACCTTATCCAACTCAATAGAATCATTACTGTGAGTTTACAGTCCCAAGACCGCCGTTACGTCATGTAATATGTTTTGGTTTATGATTTTACACGTGTATCATGATTGCTAGTATTGATATTTAAGTGGCAATATTAACGATAACTAGTTGGCCTTAACTTGATACTGGGTGTGCTTTTTGAGTCGCAGTCTCTTAAATTAAAATTGGTCTGGAAAGTAACTTGTTAATTCAAGTTCTTTATCAAGGGCTATTAAATAGGGAACCTTGTAGGGAAATCAATTCATTTTATGAAATTGATTTCTCTTTTGTTTAAACAAAATTATTCTAATTATTTCTAATTGATTCTATAAGCACTTTACTTAACGATACATAAAAATCGTGATACGATTCAGTTGTAGTTTTAAAGGATATTATGGTCACTAAGTTACACATATAAATTTTTATGGAGGTGTTGTAATATGGCAAATTTCTACGGAAATGATCCTTTTTTCAACAATGATATGGATGATGTTTTCAATCAATTATTTCGGCGCATGGATAATCAAAATTCGGAGCGTGCACGGTATTTAGTTAATGGACAATCGCTGACACCGGATGAGTTTGCTCAATACCGAGCAACTGGTAAGCTACCCCAAAATAATAAAACAATAGAAGTATCTAAAGATGGTAAACAGGCTGTTAAAAAAGGGGGGATTTTAGAAAAGTTAGGGACTAATTTGACGGAACAGGCTCGTGATGGATTACTAGATCCAGTGATTGGACGTGAGAATGAGATTCAAGAAACTGCAGAAATTTTGAGTCGTAGGACGAAAAATAATCCAATCTTAGTTGGTGATGCTGGTGTAGGTAAAACTGCAGTCGTCGAAGGTCTGGCACAAGCAATTGTGGCTGGTAAAGTTCCAGAAACGATTCAAGATAAAGAAATCTATTCGATTGATTTATCGTCTTTGGAAGCAGGAACTCAATATCGCGGTTCTTTTGAAGAAAATATTAAACAGCTAGTAAAGGAAGTTAAAGCAGCTGGTAATATTATTCTATTCTTCGATGAAATTCATCAGATTATCGGCACGGGCGCCACTGGTGGTGAAGATGGTGGCAAAGGATTGGCTGATATCATTAAACCTGCTTTGTCACGTGGCGAGCTGACTGTAATCGGGGCTACGACTCAAGATGAATATCGCAATACTATTTTGAAAAATGCGGCTTTGGCACGGCGATTCAATGATGTTGTGATTAATGAACCGACGGCCGCTGACACTTTACGTATATTACAAGGTGTTAAAAAGCTGTACGAAAAGCATCATCATGTTGTATTACCAGATGATGTTTTGAAGGCGGCTGTGGATTATTCAATCCAATATATACCACAACGCACTTTGCCAGATAAAGCTATCGATTTGATCGACATGACTGCGGCTCATTTAGCGGCTAAAAATTCGCAAACTGATGTTGAGACATTGGATCAACGCGTTAAAAAATTAGAGGCAGCTAAGGAGGCCGCCGTTAAATCGGAGGACTTTACAAAAGCCGCTGATATCAAGAAGTCGATCGAGGAAACCAAGCAAAAAATTAAAAAAACGGATCAAAAAGAAAAAATCACTGCCACGATTGATGATGTGGCACAATCGGTTGAACGTTTAACTGGTATACCAGTTGCTGATATGGGCGCTAATGATATTGAGCATTTGAAAAATCTTGATAAGCGTCTGAAAAGTAAGGTAATCGGTCAAGATGAAGCGGTTGAAATGGTAGCAAAAGCAATTCGGCGTAACCGTGCGGGCTTTTCAGAGGGTGATCAGCCGATTGGAAGTTTTCTGTTTGTGGGCCCAACTGGCGTAGGAAAGACTGAATTAGCTAAGCAATTAGCCTTAGATATGTTTGGAAATGAAAATGCGATTATTCGGCTAGATATGAGTGAATATGCTGATCGTACAGCTGTGTCGAAATTAATTGGTACCTCGGCTGGATACGTAGGCTATGAAGATAATGCTAATACTCTAACTGAACGGGTTCGGCGTAATCCATATTCCATTGTATTATTAGATGAAATTGAAAAGGCTGATCCACAAGTATTAACGTTACTATTACAAGTGATGGATGATGGGCGCTTAACGGATGGACAAGGCAATGTCATTAATTTCAAAAATACGATTATTATTGCTACTTCTAATGCTGGCTTTGGTAATGAAGCATTAAGTGGTGACAAGCAACGAGATCAGTCATTAATGGATAAGTTAGCACCATTTTTCCGCCCAGAATTTCTGAACCGTTTTAATGGAATCGTAGAATTTTCACATCTGACTAAGCAAGACTTAAGTCAAATTGTCGATTTGATGTTGGCGGATGTACAAAAAACGTTAGCCAAAAAATCCATCAAACTTGAGGTAACTAAAGCGGCCAAAGATTGGCTGATGGAACAAGGCTATGATGAAGCAATGGGTGCGCGGCCATTACGGCGAGTAATTGAACAACAAATTCGTGATAAGGTAACGGATTTCTACCTTGACCACTTAGATGTCAAAAACTTGAAGGCTGATTTAGTGGATGGTGAGATTGTGATATCGGCAGCTTAGCTTAAATCAGTGTTCATAAATAACTTTATGTAAGAGGAGATTGCTTGATAGATCTCCTCTTTTCGTTGGTTTTCACCATTTGATATTAATCTATTGAGTAATGTGAATTAGTGAAATTAAGTCTAGTTTGACTTGTAATCTAAGGAAAAATTAAGGGGGAGTATCGATGAAACTGATTTATATTAACGATCTTTTTACATGAAACTTTAGTTTCGTATGAATAATTAAACTGATGTATCTTTAAATGTTTATTTCTAGTCTTAAAACAATATTGAATAATTAATATATTTATGTATTCTTTTCAATTAATTAATACTGTTTTAAACTGTTGATACAGGTATGTATTTGAGCATTATAGGAGTGGGATATGGAAAAGCCAGAACAAAAACTATTGCTTTATAAATTAAGCGATCGGTTATTCGCTGCGATTCAAAAGAATCTTCAACTAGAAAGACGGCAGGCATTACTAGTTAAACTAGGCATTGATACTGTATTAAATGTTATTCCTAAGCTGATAATTACTATTATCTTAGCGTTGCTGCTACACGAGTTGGTCCCAGTGTTAGTTTTTATGGGTAGTTTTTTAGTTTTGCGTGGCTTTGCCTATGGACGTCACTTGAAATCGGATTTGTTATGTACGATATTAACTATCTTTGTGTTTGTGGGTGTGCCGTATGTGATTGGAACTGGTATTTCTGAAGTATACAGATTGTTATTAAGTTTAATATTTGTAATAATCATAAGTATTTTTGCTCCAGCTGATACGGTAAAGAATCCTATTACATCGAAGTCATTGAGAAAAAAATTAAAGCGACGGGCAATTGGATTGTCATTAATTTTGAGTTTGTTACAAATAGTTAGTAATAATTATTTTGGCACAATCATTTTAATTGCGATGGCATTAGCCGCTTTATTACTAATGCCCTATGAAAGGAGGGAAAATTATGAAAGAAAAAATGTATAAAGTACTTAGCCATCTTTTTCAATACGTAGGTACTAAACAGTTGGTTATGTGCTGCCATGGGATATTATTCGAAACTAAAATTCCTGATGAATTAAAAAGCAAGGATTAGTGTAGATATATGTTAATGATTGTCTTCCAAGAATTATCTATCTATTTGATAATTAAATCTTTGTTGAGAAATATATTTTTTGTGAGACTTTTTGATGTTATATTCTTATCCGTCTGTATGCTGATGAGTTATATTTTTTTAGCAAAGTTAGGAATTAGTTTTTCTTTTTTAATGTTAATGATGTTTATATTTTTCACTTGGTGGTATGTACGAGTTCTAAGCGGTGCACTATGTATAACATTTCAAGTGTTCATATGGTCGATTATGGTTGACCATATTTGTGATATATTAACTCGTTTAATGAAAGTTCCTAATGGGTATGTGGTAGTGTTTGTCATATTGAGTGTCGTAAGCTTAATTTTTCTTAATATTGTAATGGATCGCACGAATTTCAGTCCCACGTTTAGTAATCAGAGCTTAAATCGCATAACCGCACTATTATTAATGATAATATACTTGTATATTATGTTGAGTGAAGGTCTGGAAAATCAGTTCCAGGTTATATTAAGTAATTTAATTATATTGTCAGTTGTAATGGGGTTAGTATTGGTGATTTATAACGAATATTTAAAAAATGTAAGAGCCAAATATGAAGTCCAAAAGCAAAGAATACAAATACAAAATGATACTCGCTATATGAATGAAATCGAAGCTCACTATAATGAGTTGCGACGTTTCAGACATGACTATCAGAATATGTTGATTTCGATAGATGAATATTTGAAAACTGATGATTTAGAAGGTTTACAAGAATATTATCAAAAGAATCTTGCACCGGTTTCAAATCGGGTGTTAAAAGAAAAATATAATCTTGAAGATTTGAGTCGGGTCAAAGTGAAGTCGATTAAGAGTATCCTATTTAGTAAGTTGAGCTATGCACAATCGCAAGAGATTGAAGTTCATTTTGATTTAAAGGAACCATTAATTGACATTACTGTTAATGAATTGGATTTAGACATTGCATTAGGGATTATGTTGGATAATGCAATCGAAGCATCGGTAGGACATGCTGATGGAGAGATTATGAGTGCCATTTTTATCGAAAAAAATAGTACGGTGTTCTTGATTCAAAACAATGTTTTTGAACAGTTACCACCCTTATGGAAGCTGAAAGAGGCAGGTTATTCCACTAAGGGCAAGAATCGGGGGATTGGATTGAATAGTTTAAGTAAGATTGTTAATCGCAATGAGAACATGACACTCGAAACCAGAGTCTTAGGAGCGGTATTCTTACAACGCTTGACGGTGAAGCGAGTATCTCAGAATGATTAGTGTCTACATTTGCGAAGATGATCCGAAACAATTACAACAAATACGGCAAATCATTACTAAGGTAATCGTCGATCAACAGCTAGACATGAGTATCTGTTTAGCATGCCAAGATCCCCACGAATTGTTAGACAAGGTTAATGCACAGCAGCCTCAAAAGGCAATCTATGTGTTAGATATTGCCCTTAATTCAGATATTAATGGTATTCAACTAGCTAGCCAGATTCGTGACATGGGCCGTCGCAGCAAGATTATTTTTATCACGACACACACGGAGTTATCTTTGATGGTGTTTCAATATCAAGTTGAGGCATTAGATTTTATTCTTAAGGATTTTCCAGATTCCTTGTATGAGCGATTTAGCAAGGTTTTACACGTGGCGCAAGATCGTTTTCAAACCGATGAAAATGACCAAGACGACTATGTTCAAATAAAAATTGGTGAGACGGTCAGATCAATTAATGTTAAAAGCATTATATTTTTTGAAAGTTCAACCAGTCCCCATAAAATCGTAGTCCATTTGGATGATGGTGAATTAGAATACTATGGACTGTTAAAGGACGTTCCTGATTTGAGTCCTAATTTCTATAGGTGTCATAAGTCATATGTTGTTAACTTGAAACGCATTAAGTCATTGGACAAGCACTTGCGACGATTAACCATGACAAATGGTGAAAAAGTGCTTTGTTCTGCACAAGCTAATCGTTATCTAGCTAAATGGCTTGCTAAAAAGTCATAATAGTTCCAAGGAAGTCGCCTGCTAAATTAGTAGGCGACTTTTTATGTGCTACGCGATGAAAATTCAGCGTTATTCGATTAGAAATTGCAGTGATATTTGTTAGCATTACGTGTACTGGGTTCGTTCTTTCCTAAACCGTTTAAAAGTGTACTTAAAACGATTATCCTCAGATTATTCGTCTTAAAACGGTCGGTATGTCCCTTGTTCAGAGCCTATAATAAAGATGTGTTCACGGGGTATTGGATTGGTCATGACAGTAACGAATGCGTTTAGTTTAAAGGATGTTGTGACAGGCAGAAGTTAATGTCGATCAATACGCTGTGATGAATTTTAACGAGAGAGGGGCAGATTAGGAATGATTAGGTTATATACACAATCAAGCTGTCATTCTTCTAGAGTTGCACGGCAATGGTTGGAAGCACATGGGATTGAGTTCAAGGAGAAAAATTTTAGTGTTGATTCGCCCACGGTGCAAGATCTAAAACGTATTTTGAGTTTAACCGAACATGGTGTAGACGATATTATCTCAGCTCGATCTAAAGACTATCCTGAAATTGCGCCTAAGTTACCCGAAATGCCATTGAATGAGGCACTTAAATTGTTGTGTGATCATCCGAAGTTGTTACGTCGGCCTATCATCATTAGTGATAGTAAAATTCAAGTTGGCTTTAATGAAGATGATATTCGCCAATTTATTCCACGACCAGTTCGGCGACTAAAGTTCAATGCATTGTTGAGTCGTCTAGATGGTAATACAGGGGATCACATTATTAATAAAAGGATGGTCGAGTAGTAAGCTATATCTAAGATTTTTTGTTAATTAAAGAGCGACAAGCTAGACTTACACGATATGAGTCTAACCTGTCGCTCTTTAGTTAATAACCATGAGACGGCATCATCATTCTTTATAACAAAAATAATATCGCGCTGGATAACATCCGGTCAAAATATTAATCACTGATAATATCAGCAATATTCATTCCCAGAGCATTAGCCACGCGTGTACCGTAGTTTTTGTCGGCCTGATAAAATTGCTTGATTTCGAGTTTTTTGACACCAGGCAAAGTAACTTGGCCTAACGCATCTTTGATAGTATTAATTAAGCGTTCTTGCTCGGGTTCTGACATTAAGCGATATAGGTCGCCTGCTTGAGTTGTGTAATCAACTTGATAGCGATAAGGCTGTGCGCGTGTTTCACCACGAACAGAATCAGGTGAAAGTGCGGCATCCGGCACCTCTTCTGGCCCATGCAGTGCATTAGGCTCGTAGTTGACCTCAGCACCTTGATTATTAATTT
The DNA here is from genome assembly GCF_049745435.1 of Lactiplantibacillus sp. YT640. Classification (NCBI taxonomy): domain Bacteria; kingdom Bacillati; phylum Bacillota; class Bacilli; order Lactobacillales; family Lactobacillaceae; genus Lactiplantibacillus; species Lactiplantibacillus sp. YT640. Next base: position 50,291 of record NZ_JBMNVY010000016.1, on the reverse strand, counting down.
TCATGTAACCATCACGTTCATAATTATGAACTGGAACAACCGGCTTGTTCACGGGTAAATCTTCAAAGTTGGCACCTAACCGATATCGCTGTGCATCTTTATAGGAGAATAGGCGACCTTGTAGTAATTTGTCGGGAGATGGTTCGATACCAGGAACAAAATTTGCTGGCGACATGGCCGCCTCTTCAATATCGGTAAAGTTATTAGTGGGATTCTCATTTAAAGTTAGTTTGCCGACTTTAATTAGTGGATAGTCTTTGTGGGAGATGACTTTAGTGACATCAAAAATGTCCCATTTATAGTTTAGACCTTCCTCATATGGCAAGATTTGGACATACATCGTCCATGATGGGTAATTTTTTTCTTGAATTGCATCATATAAGTCATCTTGTAAGTAATCTAAATCTTGGCTCATTGCTTTTTCAGCTGCTTGAGCAGTCATATTTTTAACGCCTTGGTCTGAGATGAAGTGATACTTAACCCAAAACTGTTCGCCATTCTGATTAACCCATTTAAAAGTATGGGAACCGTAACCATTCATGGTTCGATAGGACGCAGGAAGACCTCGGTCGCCCATTAAATAAGTGACCTGGTGCAATGATTCTGGAGAATGAGCCCAAAAATCCCATTGCATATTTTGCGTACGACGGTTCGTTTTAGGATCCCGTTTTTGTGAATGGATGAAGTCAGGAAATTTTAAAGGGTCGTTTACAAAAAAGACCGGTGTGTTGTTTCCAACGAGATCATAATTGCCTTGCTGAGTATAAAATTTTAAGGCAAAACCGCGCACGTCTCGAACGGTGTCAGGATAACCTTTTTCACCGGCAACTTGTGAGAACCTTAAGATTACGGGAGTTTTCTTACCGACACCATTAAATAAGTCTGCCTTAGTATATTCCCCCATGTCGTTTTCAAGTTCAAAAAAACCTTTTGCTCCGGCCCCCTTAGCATGAACGACCCGTTCTGGAATTCGTTCACGATCAAAATGGGCTAGTTTTTCCAAAAGATTATAGTCTTGCATTAATACGGGACCACGAGCTCCTGCCGTTTGGGAATGTTCATTGTTAGCCCATGGTTGGCCGGTTTCCGTCGTTAATTTTTCCGTCATTTTAATCGCCCTTTTCACGTAAATTACAAGAAAGCTCTTGCACAATTTAAACGCTAACACCTTAACAGAGTGACTTCAATCATTATGCACAGTTAAGTTAATCGTTCATGTGGCGTAGTTTAATTTTAATCAGCTATCAAGCTGTTTGATATTTTCTAGGCCACCCGGAATCGTCACATGAGAAATAGTAGCGACCCATTTATTAAATAATGTGTTATATTTGTCTATCATTATCGATAATTGTAAAATGATAATTATAAGAAGTAATCATTTATGAATCGGCTTAAATATTCGTGTAATTCTATTATTGTATTTAAGCGGTTTAATAAGTCTAGGAGGGATTTTATGCATTGGTTATGGGTTTTGATCATTGGTGCTATTATTGGTGCAATTGCAGGTGCTATTACTAATAAAGGTAAATCGATGGGGTGGATTAGTAATATTATTGCCGGATTGGTTGGATCTGCAATTGGGGAAGCTCTTTTGGGATCATGGGGACCACAATTAGCCGGAATGGCAATTGTTCCTTCAATTATTGGTGGTGTGATTGTTGTTGCGATAACCTCATTTGTTCTGACACGGATGGATTAGTAAGGAGATGATTGCGATGATTAAAAGCATTTTAAAGTTTTGTTTAGCTGCAACCTTAATCGTAAGTGGTGTTCTTATTGGTGGGACCGTACTTACTGCTAAGGGAATTGATAACTTGGGTGATAAATTACAAGATAAGTTACATGGATAAAAATTAATTTTACAATGAGCCACTGATGGGTGTACTAGTTGACCTGTTAGTGGCTTTTAGTATGAGTAATATCATTGAGTTCAAGGAACTAAATCAAGAGCGACGATTTTAAACTACCTTCAATCGAATAAAAGTAATATTTACTTTTATTAAGAATGAGGGTATGATTAAAATCAAAAAAAGAGGATTGGCCTATGTCTAAACTTATTGCGAAAAATGTTTTTCAGTTGCCAAAAATGAATTTATTAGTGCTGACTACATCGGCTTTCTTATTGGCCTTAGACGTTATTTTATACAAAATTGCTATCGGACCAGCGTATTTTCAATTATCTTTTGGCTTTTTGTCTATGGCTTGTATTGGTTATCTATATGGTCCCATTTGGGGTGGTCTCTTGGAGATGATCTCCGATATATTAAGCTTTACTATTTTTGGTTCCGGCGCGTTTCAGATTGCCTTTTTGTTAACTGCATTTTTAGGGGGATTTATTGACGGTTTGTTTTTATATCGTAAATCAGTCAATTGGTTATCCGTTGTGATGACGCAAATACTTGTAATGATTTTTGTTAGTTTGATGATGGACTCATGGCTAATTTCAGTGCTATTTGGCACTAATTTTAAAGTGTTATTGTTGGGAAGATTGGCACGCGTCATCATTCAGATACCATTACAGGTGATTGCTATTTTTTACTTCATTAAGGCGTTAGAAAAACGACACGTTTTTGATAGAATGAGGCTTAGATAATATCGATGGATGCTACAAAAAGAGGTTGAACACGGTATGAAACGCGCTACAATCGTTAAACAAATAAGTCTAACTTTTCTATTGCACTTCAAGTCTAGTTCAACCTTTTTTAATATTAACTGGCCTTATTATGACTGCGGAAAAACAATTTGGGTATCGATGGTTGAGTTGGTACCCAGCAAAATAAAAGAGCGGCTATGTGGTGGGCATGATAATTCCCTTAGCAGCTAAATTGCGGACACATTCTGCTAAGTAGCTGGCGTTGTGTTCTGGATAGATTGGTGTTGTTAATGCAATAGGAGTGAGGTGATCATAAGGCGGGCAAAACTGCCCACGATAATTTGGATCATACCATATTTTATTAGGATGATAGCCGCGAAGTTGCATTTCATCCATCACTAATACATGAAATTGATACAACTTGTAAGGGGAATATTTGAAAACATAATTAACGGTTGCATGATTTTTACCCCAACCATTGCCTCTCAATGCGGCAAGCTCACGGTGTTGACCTAGTAATTGTTGTCGTGGTAATTGATGGATTAATTGTTCATGCCATAGACGCATAGGCCACACTCCCTTATCGAATTTTAAAATTAACAGGTGAATATTAAAAGGACCAACTCATCATTATGATGCCGAATATACTGATACTTTTGAACGGGTGATGATTGTAAACGACGGATAGTTAAAGTGAATATTCGCAATTATTATAGCATAGCGAATTGATCAATAGTTTAGTACAAGATCAAAAAAACGGCCATAGCAACAACTGATATGATCAAACATTCCTTAGAATGCTTACCTTGAAAGTTGGGTTGAGTAATTAAAAATAATATTATTTTATGTTGTGTTAGCAGCAGTTCTTAATTTTGATCACAGCGGTGTTTGATAGATGTTTGACGGTATGCAAATAAAATTATTGTTCTGATAAAAGGAATCAATGATTAATAATCTTGAGCGTCATTTTTCGAATCATGGCGTTTTTATATTACAATGGTCCTAGAAAAAGTAAAGTTATGGAGGCGATTAAATGAGTGATTTGGATCAGACAAACAACTATCGATACGTCATTGTTGGTGGCGGAATGGTTGCTGGCTATGCCATCAAGGGAATTCGACAGGAAGATCCAGAGGGCGCAATCTTAGTTATTTCGCAAGAGGCGGATGTTCCGTATGAACGGCCGGCACTGAGTAAAAAGCTATGGCTAGATGATGAGTTTACTGAAGAGAACATTCGGATTGGTGCTGAAGATTATCCTAATGTGACTTTTAAGTTCAAGACAACGGTTACGGCTATTAATCGGCAAGATAAGGTCATTACATTGACTGATAGTGAGCAAATCAAGTATGAACAGCTATTGCTGGCAACTGGCGGAGAACCTCGACAAATCCAGGGACCTGCTGATCCACATGTGCTAGTCTTTAGACAGTGGTCAGATTATCGCAAGTTACGTAAATTTAGTGGTCCGAACAAGCGAGTTGTGATCATTGGTGGTGGATATGTTGGTACAGAGCTCGCATCGTCACTGACTCAAAATGGGACTAAAGTTACGATGATTTTTCCAGAAAAAGCGCTGGGCGAGGGTAAATTTCCTGAGTCCATTCGGGCTGAGTATGAAGCAACGTTCAAACGTAATGGTGTCACACTGATGAGTGGTCAGTTTGTCCAATCATATCAACGCCAAGGTGATCATTTGACTCTATTGACAAAGGATGGTACGGCGATCGCAGCCGATACGATTATTGTTGGGTTAGGTGTCACGCCGCGGATTAGTTTGGCTGAAGATAGTAGTTTGGATTTAGCTGATGGTGGTGTGAAAGTTGATGAGTATCTCAATACTAGTGACCCAGCCATCTGGTCTGCTGGAGATATTGCCTCTTATCCAGATCACATCTTGGGTCGGCAACGGATTGAGCACGTGGACCACGCCCGACTTTCTGGTGAATTAGTTGGCCGTAATATGGCAGGTGCTCACATGAGCTATCAACATACCCCATACTTCTATTCCATGATTTTTGATATTTCCTGGCAAGCAATCGGTAATACTGATCCTAAATTGCAATTGATTTTTGATCGGCGAACGCATGGATCGCTTGTTTATTTCATAGATGCCGGTAAGTTAGTTGGTGTTTTAGTTTGGAATGTTAAGGTGAACCTTGATGATGTTCGCGCATTGCTTGCGAACGCTCCAGCCACGGATGATTTGGTAGGTTCCATTCGAGAGCAAGAGGGATAGTATCTGGATGAGACATTTGCGCTATTGTGAATGTACGTCAGGACAAATCGACCATCATTAACGATGGTTCAGTAACAAATGAAAAGTCAGCCGTAAGTTATTTTGCTTACGACTGGCTTTTATTTTTAATGTCTAAAATTATAAGGCGCTAATGAAGCGTTGTGCGATTTCGAGTGGCCGGGTGATGGCGCCCCCGACAACGACCGCGTGGCACCCTAAGTCAAGGCAACGTTTCATCTTCTCGGGCGTATCCACCTTACCTTCAGCGATAACAGGGCGTGATGTGGCTTGGAGGACTTCCTTTAAGTAGGCGAAGTCATTATCAGCAATGTTGGCACCAGTCGTGGCTGGTGTGTAGCCGTGCATCGTGGTCCCAATAATATCAAACCCTAACCTATCCGCTACTTTGACGTTCTCGATGGTATCAGTATCAGCCATCAAGAGGGTATCAGGGAATTCTGTTCGCATGGTGGCCACAATCTCCGCCAATTTTTCACCGTTAGGACGCGGCTGACCCGTGACATCGCAGGCAACTACGGCACAGCCCGTAGCAGCAACGGCTCGCATCTCTTTGATTGTTGGCGTGATGTAAACAGGTGAGTCGGGATAGTCGACTTTGCTTAAACCAATGAGCGGTAGATCAACTTCGTCTTGAATGGCCTGAATATCAACAACGGAATTAGCGCGAATACCCGCGGCCCCAGCTTCCTTAGCGGCAAGGGCCATTCGTGACATAATAAATGAACTATGCAGTGGTTCATTAGGTAACGCCTGACACGAGATAATTAATGATCCCTTAACTGTATTTAAGAATGTATTTTTCATAAAAAAGACCGCTTTCTACTAGTATAAATTAGATTAGTTCTTGAAGTATTTTTCGTAAATTGCCGTAGCTCCTGCTTCCATTTCAGGGGTTGGATGGCTCATTGGTTTCTTAACGTAACCGGCATCAACACCCATATGTTTCATGACCAATTTAAGCGTTGGATAAATGTCGTTGGCAATTAAATCAGTAATCATATCGTTACTGATGTTTTGCAGTTGACGTGCTTTGTCAATATCGCCAGCTTCAAAAGCGTCCATTTCCTCACGAACACGTGGTGCATTTAAGTTATACGTTGAGCCGATGCAACCGTCGACATTCAATGCAAGGGCAGGCAAAAGCATCTCGTCAAATCCAGATAAGATGAGTTTGTCTGGAAAGGCATTGCGTACCCGTTCAAGTAAGTAAAAGTCTGCGTTGGTGTACTTGATTCCGATGATCTTTGGATTTTCAAAGAGTTCCGCAAATTGATCGGTTGTTAAGGCAACACCAGTTAAAGCAGGGATGGAATAGATTAATAATTTGTTGTCAACATCTTTAAGGATTTCGTTGTAGTAGTCTTTGATTTGTTCAAAAGTAAAGTTGTAATAGAAAGGCGTTACGGCTGATAATTTCGGATAGCCAAGATCAGTCGCAAACTTAGCGAGTTCCTTAGCTTCTTTTAGATTTAGTGAGCCAACTTGGGCAACCAAGTCAATCGCACCGTTTGCTTCATCATAGACGGTCTCCATGACTTGTTTCTTTTCGTCAGTATTCAGCATGAAGGCTTCACCAGTACTACCACAAACATACAAGCCATCAACCTTATTGACGTCAATGTTGTAGCGAACGAGAGCACGGATGCCATCTAAATTAATATTACCGTCTTTGTCGAAGGCTGTCATTTGTGCTGCATATAATAGTTTTTTACTCATAAGTATAAAACTCCTTAAAATTTATTTTTTGATGGATTTGTAATAATCATCTCAAAATTCAACCGCTTACAGGAAATACTATAGCTTCTAATAAAAATTATTGCAACACGCTTTTTTGGTAATTATTATCATTATATAAAGAAAACGCTTACGCAATCGTTGCTTTCCTGATATTAAATTTCTTTTTTAGTTGATAAAAAAATAATTATTGTGGTATTGTTAGGCCGTTCATCTTAACGATTCGACCAAATAATAATGCAAGGATGATAATTATGACAACACAATATTTAGTATTTGATATCGGGGGAACAACCATTAAGTACGGTCTCATTGACGAAGTATTACATCTAAGTCATGAAGGCAAGTGCCTGACTGAGCATAATCATGATGGCCTGATCTTAAAGCAACTACAGCGTGTAACCAGGGACTACCAAGCAGAGTATTCGTTAGCTGGGATTGGCGTTAGTACAGCGGGAATTGTGGGTGCAGATGGTGCGATTCAATACGCAGGGCCAACGATCTCAGATTATCAGGGAACACCAATTAAAGCCGCTTTAATGGCGCAAACTGGTCTACCGGTATTTGTTGTTAACGATGTCGATGCGGCTTTGCTAGGCGAACAATTAGCAGGTGGTGCCAAGGGCGCAACTTCTGCATATTGTGTGGCACTGGGTACGGGGATTGGCGGTGCGTATGTCGAAGATGGTCGGCTTATGACGGGTGCCCATGCGACAGCCAATTCGATTGGCTATACATTGTATGCCCCCCTTACCAAGACAAATTATGAACAGCGAGCATCAACATTAACGCTTGAGTATCAATTAGCAAAATATCAGATGAGTGTTAAGGATGCGTTTGAAGAAGCTAAGCGTGGTACGGTCCCGTATGTCGCCATCATTAATGATTGGGCAGCAGAAGTTGCGACGGGATTAGCATCAATCCTATTATTGTTTGATCCCGACATTCTCTTGATTGGTGGTGCAGTATCGTTACAGGGACAATATTTGGTCGATTTACTGACCAATGCGTTGAAGCCACTATTACCGCCAGATTTAATTAAAACAAAAATTACCACGGCTGAATTAGCCGATAAAGCCCAGTTATATGGGGCGATGGCAGGGCTGTTGATACGATAATTATTTTTATTTAAAAAGAAAGCGTTTACAATTATCGTATTATGTGATAAGTTGATAACGTAATAATCATTCGAACAGTTCAACCGCTACTAAAAAATAGTGCAAGCAGTGCCTACTGAGTGTTAAAGCCCAGTTTTCTAAGCATGTTTGCAAGATTTTAAGTAGCGGTTTTTTATTTTGAAATTAGTGAAGGGTGGACTAAATCATGAAGATCGGAATTAACACCGCAATTTATGAGTCACAAGTTCAGGCAGGAGCCACTCAACTGGAGTGCTTAAAAACATTAGTAACTCGTTTTGATGTTAGTGCAGTTGAAGTTCGCGGTGAATTCTTCAAACCCGAGACGCGATCGGCGGAACTGTTAGCAATCAGTCAGCTTTGTGAGGAACAACACTGGGATCTCTATTATTCGGTTCCAGAGGAACTGTTTAGCAGTGATGGCTATAACGCAAGTCTAGTGACAAATCTAGAACTGGCAACCAAATATCATATCAAATCATTGAAGTATAGCTTTGGTGTGCAACCAACATTGCAAGCACATGACTTGGAAGCGCTAACTCAGCTGTTAGCAACTACCCCCATACAAGTTACGATCGAGAACCAACCTAATGCGAATGGTGATTTGGCGACATTTGAGTCAGATGTTGCTTGGGTTAAGTCACAAAAGTTGTCATTAGGGTACACTTTCGATTCCGGAAACTGGTATTGGATTGATCAACAGCCTGAACCAGCCTTTGCAGCATTGAAGTCAGCAATCACCGTATTTCATTTGAAGGATATCAAGGATCAAACAACGGTGATGTTGGGACAAGGGGCAACGGATTGGCACAGTCTATTAGGTCAGTTGTCACCCGAAATCCCAGTATTTCTGGAATATAATATTGCAGCTGCAGATTTATCGGGACAGATTGATTTGGTTAAACAAGCATTAAGTTAGCGAGGTTCAATAATATGAACTATCTTTTGCAATTAGTTTTAATCTTATTACTGACAAAGTTAGGTGCGCATATTGCGGCTACCTTTAACTTGCCAAGTGTGATTGGGGAACTATTAGTCGGAATTTTAGCGGGACCCGCAGTCTTTCACATCTTAACGTATAGTACTTTTATTCAGTACTTTGCCGAAATCGGGGTCATTATTTTAATGTTTATTGCTGGTCTAGAGGGCGATTTGAAATTGCTTTTTCGCTACTGGAAGCCAGCTTTAACTGTTGCGACATTAGGCGTCATCTTTCCAACGGCATCGGCCGTCCTACTTTGTGTGGGAATGTTCGATTTCTCACTGACGACTTCAATTTTTCTCGGGCTTATTTTGAGTGCAACTTCTGTAAGCATTACCGTTCAAGTATTGAAAGAAATGGATTATTTAAATACACGTGAAGGTGCAATTATTCTAGGCGCAGCCGTAGCGGACGACATTATCTGTGTGGTGCTATTGGGAATCAGTACAAGCCTGTTTGGCACTGCTAGTGCGCACAACCAATCGCTTGTGGCAATGGTTTTGCCGAAAGTACTGTTCTTCGTCGTTGTAATCGCACTTGCTAAGTGGTTTGTCCCACTCTTTCTGAGAGGATTCAATAAGGTTAATGCATCTGAGAATATTACGACAGCGGCGATGGTGCTCTGTTTTGGTTTTTCGTTCTTAGCCGTTAAGTTAGGAATGAGCGATGTCTTGGGTGCATATATTGCGGGGTTAGCGATTTCAGAAACACGCTTTAAGGCGCAACTTGTTGCTAAGGTTGAACCAATTGGGTATGCCGTCTTTATTCCAGCATTCTTTGTCAGCATTGGTCTTGAAATTACCTTTAAGGGAATGCAAAACGATCTAGTTTTTATCGGATTGTTACTAGTGCTTGCGATTTTAGGCAAGCAAATTGGTGGTGCCATTGGCGGTAAATTGTTTGGATTGACCTGGAATGAGGCCAATATTGTGGGCGCCGGAATGGTTTCAAGAGGTGAGATGGCACTGGTTGTCGCGAATGTCGCTGTCTCGGCGGGCTTAATCGATCATAATCACTATACGGCAATGATTGTGGTGACTGTTATGGCGACACTTATTGCGCCATCAATGCTTAAAACATTTATTCAACATGGTAAACGAGCTGTATCACATATTAGTTTAAATAAAACAAGCGAGGCGAAATCATGAGTAAAGTTGGATTTGGAGTTCTGAATTGGGTTGTCTTAGGAGCATACTTATTGGCAATGCTAGGTGTCGGAGCTTATTTTACCAGAAAAGCTAGTAAAAACACGGATTCATTTTTCAAAGCAGAAGGGCATATTCCTGCTTGGGCGGCGGGGTTCAGTATTTACGCAACTACTTTAAGCGCAATTACCTTTATGTCAACTCCAGAACAAGCATTTTTGAGTGACTGGGCATACGCTATCGGAAGTTTTTCGATTCTAATTATTATTCCAATTTTAGTTAAATTCTACATTCCATTTTTCCGCAAATTGAAAGTAACGACAGCTTATGAATACTTGGAAGAACGGTTTAGCCCAGTCATGCGGGCCATTAGTAGTTTGCTGTTCGTACTTTATCATATCAGCCGGGTGGCCATTGTCATCTATTTACCGATTATTGCTATTACATCGGTTTCAAACATCAATCCAATTCTAATTGCCTGTGTTGTCGGTGGCCTTTGCATTCTCTATACATTCTTAGGGGGGATTGAAGGAGTTATTTGGAGCGATGTTATTCAAGGATTCTTGCTTCTAGGTAGTGCTCTGTTAATTTGTGTTTTAGGAATCTTTTATATCAAGGGTGGTTTCGGTACGGTGGTTAACGATGTCGTTACCAATCATAAGTTTATCTCTGGTAACGACTTTAATATTGGCAATCTATCTAAGTTTGTGCCGTTGATCTTAGCTGGTCAAATCTTTAATAGTTTGTATCAATATACTGGTAGTCAAGATGTTGTACAACGTTATCAGACGACAGCTACGATTAAAGATACTAATAAATCTATGTACACTAATGGCTGGTTAGCATTGATTACCATTCCATTATTTTTTGGAATGGGTACGATTCTTTACAGTTTCTATCAACACACAGCTGCCTTGCCAGCAGGATTCAATACGAGTGCGGTGGTACCATATTTTGTCATTACCCAAATGCCAGCTGGGGTTGCAGGATTAGTGATTGCTGGAATCTTTGCGGCCGCGCAATCAACGATTGCTTCTAGTCTCAACGCGATCTCCTCGTGTGTAATTACAGACTTTAAACAACGTTTCTTTAACGATAAGTTCAAAAATAGTAATGATGTTACCTTGGCTCGGGGAATCATTATCATTGCAGGCGTGTTAGGATTAGCCGTTGCGATTTATCTGTTGATGGGTAACGCTTCACAGATTTGGAACTTATTCTTGTCGGTCACTGGTATCTTTGGTGTGCCAATTGCCGGAATCTTCGCTGTTGGGATCTTTACGAAGCGTGCTAATACGGTTGGGGTGTTAACCGGACTAGTGTTAAGTGTCGGCTTGTCCTTCTGGGTACAATCATTAAACATCTCTTCATTATTGGTTGCTTGCGTTGCCTTCATTTCAGCTTTTGTCTTGAGCTACGTTGTTAGCCTACTCTTCCCAGGTGGTAATCATGATGTGACTGGATTGACTGTTTCAACAATTAATGAAACATACGTGAAGAAGAATTAAAATGTCCGACGATCTTGTATTAATATCGCTTGGTTATTAGTCTAACCCATGATGTTTAGGACAAGACGTAGACGTAAATCTGAAATCTCGATTGTCTTCACATGAGGATAGTCGAGATTTTGTGCTCAATCTGTTTCAAGGCAAGTTATTGACACAGATTTTAAGGAGGTTATGGAAATGGAGATACGCACACTAGCTTTAAAAACGCCCGAAGGACAGCCATTTACGATGTGGATCTATCAACATGATCAATTCACGCTATTTCCGGATGATCGACAGTGGCCATTAGCGTTGATTTTTCCTGGCGGTGGCTTTGCGGGCTACTCTGAGCGGGAAGTTGAAGCTGTAGCACTTAAATTTATTGCAAAGGGTTACCAGGCGGCCGTAGTGAAGTATAATCTTACGTCGGATGGCCCGTTTTATCCAACAGCTGCCACGATTGGATTAGCGGCATTAAGCTACGTTAAACGGCATGCGCAGGAGTTGAATGCTGATTCTGATCACGTTGTTGTCAGTGGCTTTTCGGCGGGTGGACATTTGGTAGCCGTGATGACAGCGCTTGGCGCTCAATCAGAATTCTTAAATAATCATGGCTTTGAAGAGACAAAGCTAGTACCATTTGCGCAAATTTTAAGCTATCCGGTGATTGATCTGACAATGGGTTTTCCAACTAGTCATCATGAGATGATGGCTGTGACTACGGATGAATCTTACTGGCATGCGCAAGAGTTAGTCACGAGTCAAACACCGCCGACTTTCATTTGGGCAACGCGGACTGATGAGCTTGTTCCAGTTGTGAATAGTCTGGTCTATTTAGCAGCGCTAGGTGAGCATAATGTTCCATTTGAGAGCCATATCTATGCAGCCGGTGTCCACGGATTGGCATTTGGTGATTTAGCTGATTCTCGCTATCATCACCCTGAAGATGTGGTCCCACGGGTTCAAAACTGGTTTCCAATGGCATTGGGCTGGTTACGTACATTATATGCTAGCAAGAATAGTACTGAAATTTAGGGGGGGTGTGAAAATGAAATATGAGCAATTGAGATTAATGACGCCGCAACATTTTGAATTTAAATTAACCTGCTATTGGAAAGACCAACTTAAAATGGATTATGATCCTCGGAGATGGCCAATCCTTCTAATTTTTCCGGGCAGTGGATTTATTCAAATGACAGAGCGTGAAGCAGAACCGATTGCTTTGGCTTTTAGTGCACAGGGCTATCAGACAATGGTAGTGGAATACAATCTATTGGATCGCGGGCCAGTTTATCCCAACGCAATTGATGTCGGTTTGACTGCCTTAAAGTATGCTAAAACTCAAGGGCCACCACATTATGGTGATGCGAATAAGACGATTTTGATGGGCTTCTCGGCGGGCAGTCACGTCGCAGCATTAACTAACGCGATGGGGAATAACACCGAGTACCTCAAAACTCACGGCTTTGGTGATAGCCCATTGACGTCACGCTTGCAGGTCTTAGGTTACCCGGTTATCGACTTGGCGGCAGGTTTTCCGAAAAGTCGAGAAGAGGCCTTTAAAATTAGTCCAGATGAACAATATTGGGCTAGTCAGAACCTAGTTACTGATCAGACACCGCCAACGTTTTTATGGAATACTTGTGCGGATGCGGTAGTGCCAACAATGAATAGTTTATTGTACGCAGAAGCACTAGCTAGGCATCATGTCGAGTATGATATTCATACATTTACACATGGAAAACACGGTCTGTGCTTGAGTACAGTTGAAACTAGTCGATATAATTACCCAGAAGATATTGAGCCACGTGCGGCGAACTGGGTTCCGTTAGTGCTAAGTTGGTTGAGTGAAATGTTAGATTTGACGCAAGTGGACTTTAAATAGGAGTGACGAATGCAAGATAATGAGGAAGTATTGGGTACTCGTTTGCAAAATGGAATGTTTGGTGTACCGGATCTACATCCAGATGAACAACACCGTTATTTAGGGACCTTTTACGAACGAGTTGAACTTCAAATTTCATTTAAGCAGGCTCTGAGGTATGACTTTACGTCAGTACTAGTGCCGGTATTGCGGCAACCAAGAGACTATCAGCTTTTGTTGAACGGTCAATTAGATATGGATATCATGGGGCGCTATATGCGGCTAGCGAATCAGTATAGCATTTTGTTTACTGTCAAAAATAGTCACTTTTATCATCACAATCTAGATAGTGCAGCGATTATCCTGTGCGCTGACCATGCACTTAATCGAACTGAAGTTGACATATTGCAGCGATACCCACAAATTGCTCAGAGATAAATCGGAAAGACTACCATCAAGATTAGCTGAAATCTTGATGGTAGTTTTTTAGCGTTTACCGAATTTATTATCTGTAATTAAATCGATCGTATGATTCATTCGATCACGATACTTCGCATTCTCTAATAGCATGGCGGCGATAATATCAAGAGCGTAGGTTATGGCAAATTGCGAGTTAACAAAGCGCGAGTTGTTGACGAATTTGCTGTTTTTTACGAGAATCGTAAGATCACTTAGTTCTGCTAAGCGACTGCGTTCATCAGACGTAATGGCAATAACTTTGGCTTGCTTCTTTTTGGCTAACGCAACTGAGTCGTTGACTTCTGCTGTAGCACCAGTAAGAGAAATGGCCAAGATAATATCACCAGGTTGCATGATGCCACCGCTGATGTACATGATATGGGTGTCGGTCATCGAGAAAGCGGCAATCCCCATTCGAATTAAGCGCTGGGTCATCTCTTGTGCGGTATAGCCCGAGCTACCCAGACCGTACAGATAGACTCGGCGAGCCTTGGAGATTAAATTAACGGCGGCATGGAGATCGTCGGGGGATAATCGTTCCCACGTTCCACTCAGTATTTTCTTGTAGTAACTATAGACCTGGTCCGCAACGGTATCTTTTTTGTCAGTGGTTGTTGCAGGGACAACTGGCCCTTCGGCTAATTGAATTTTGAAGGCGTAAAAGTTTTCACAGCCCATTTTTTTGACAAAACGGGTAATGGTCGCATTACTAACGTGAACGTTCTTAGCCAGACTAGAAATCGTCATTTTTTGGACTTCTTTCGGCTCTTGAATGACCTTTAAGGCGACTTTGCGTTCTTGTCGTGAGAGTGTCGGATACGACTCCTCGACAGTAGTTACAATACTCATAGATTTGGCTCCCATCATGGTTTCCTTATGTTAACGCTACAATAGCATAGTTTTTGCCAAATAGAAATAGATCAGAAATGAAAGAAGCTATACCAACACAACTGTTGGTATAGCTTCTTTCATTTCTTATGAATACGATTTAGACATGGTTATCGTTCTACTTCAATGCAGTCCATTTCCAGTTTTCAACTTCTGGAAGATCAGTACCTTCAGCACGGATATAGTCATGATGCTTGTTTAAGATGCTGTTCATCTCTTGGATGACATGGGCACCTTTTTCGGCATAGGCTGGCGTTGCTAATAAGGCAGCTTTAACTAAGTGGAAACGATCGAGTTCGTTGCGAACACGCATGTCGAATGGCGTGGTAATGTCGCCTTCTTCGCGGTAGCCATGAACGTGTAAGTTATGGTTATGACGGTCGAAGAAGATGGTCTTTACTAAGTCATCGTAAGCATGGTATGCAAAGATAACTGGCTTGTCTTTAGTGAAGAAGGCATCAAATTCAGCATCTGATAAGCCCCGTGGGTCGTCCTTCTTCAACTTCAGAAGATCGACAACGTTAATGAAGCGAATCTTCATTTCAGGGAAGCGAGCGTGCAAGATTGATACGGCCGCTAAACTTTCAGTCGTTGGTTCAGAGCCGGCAGTTGCGAAGACAACGTCGGGTTCTTCACCATTATCAGTACTTGCCCAATCAACCACACCTAAGCCATCACGAACTAAATGCTTAGCTTCGTCCATCGTAAACCATTGTGGACGGGGATGCTTGCTGGCGATGATCAAGTTAATCAATTGTTTACTTTGGATCGCCTTATCAAAAGTTGCAATCAAGGTGTTAGCGTCACCTGGGAGATAGGCCCGAACATATTCGGTCTTCTTTTCAGCCAAGTGTGAGATGATACCTGGATCTTGGTGAGAGTAACCATTGTGATCTTGCTGGAAGGCAGTTGATGATGCAATCACGTTTAATGAAGGGACATCAACCCGCCAAGGTGTTTCTTCGTGAGAATTCCGTAACCACTTGAAATGTTGGGTTAACATTGAATCCACAACGCGTAGGAATGATTCATAACTTGCAAAGAAGCCGTAACGACCAGTTAAGTTGTAAGCTTCCAACATGCCTTCATCCATATGTTCTGACAACATGGAGTCAATAATCCGGCCTTGAGGTGCTAACAAAGCATCGTTAGGTTCGTGGATTGGTTCCATCCATTGACGCTTGGTATCTTCAAACGCAGCTCCTAATTTGTTAGATAAAGTTTCATCAGGACCCCAACCGCGGAAGTTCTTGTTATCTTTGTTTAATTCGATTAAATCACGGATATACTTACCAAGTTCAGTCATGTCTGAACCGTCTTCCTTACCGTGATCCTTGTTGTCCAAAGCATAATCATCGATATTTGGTGTAATTAAGTCTTTAGTTAACTTGCCGCCGTTAGTGACGGGATTAGCAGCCATACGAGCTTGGCCTTCAGGGATGATTGCGGCAATTTCTGGTTTTAAAGTACCATTTTCATCAAATAATTCTTCTGGTTTGTATGATTTGAGCCAGTCAACTAATTTGTCGGCGTGTTCCATGTGATTGCGATCGACAGGAATTGGAATTTGGTGAGCCCGGAATGAACCTTCAATTGGTTCGCCGTCCCAACTCTTAGGACCGGTCCAGCCCTTAGGTGCCCGGAAAACAATCATTGGCCACTTAGGACGAGATTCATCATTGTTATCCTTGGCGTTCTTACGAATTGCGTGGATTTCTTCAATGACTTTATCCAATTCTTCAGCCATGATTTTGTGCATCTTGGCAGGGTCTGTACCTTCAACAAAGTGTGGATCCCAGCCTAGACCTTTAAAGTAGTCTTCAAGTTCTTCATGTGATTCACGTGAAAGAACTGTTGGGTTAGAAATCTTGAAGCCGTTTAAGTTCAAGATTGGTAAGACTGTCCCGTCTGTAATTGGGTTGAGGAACTTGTTAACTTGCCAAGAAGTTGCCAATGGGCCAGTTTCAGATTCACCATCACCAACAACAGTAGCAGCAATTAAACCAGGGTTATCTAAGACCGCACCAGCACCATGCAAGATTGAGTAGCCAAGTTCGCCACCTTCGTGGATTGAGCCTGGTGTCTTAGGGTCGGCGTGGGAGGCAACACCACCTGGGAATGAGAATTGCTTGAATAAGCGCTTCATTCCGGCCTTGTCTTGGGTGATTTTAGGATACGTTTCCGTATAAGTACCATCTAAGTAGGAGTTAGAAACCATTACTTGGCCACCATGACCAGGACCTTCGATGTAGAACATGTTGAGCCCATACTTGTTAATAGCACGGTTCAAATGGGCATAAATAAAGTTTTGGCCGGCAATTGTGCCCCAATGACCGATTGGATGGACTTTTACATCGGTCGCCTTTAATGGTTCCCGAAGTAACGGATTATTTAATAGATAGAGTTGACCAACTGAGATGTAGTTAGCAGCGCGCCAATAGGCATCGACGCGTTTTAGATAGTCATCAGAAGAATAATCAACTGTTTTGGATTTAATTGCTTCACTCATTATTTTGCAACTCCTTTGCAAACTTTTGTTTTATTTATCATTACGGTTATTATGATAACGGTTTCAATCATAAAGTCAAGGTGAAATTGGCAAAATAATTTAAGAACCTGGCATTTAAAAGTAAGAAAGACGGTTAGGGGCATGGTTTTCCCCCAATCGTCTTTTTTTATTTGCCACTAATTAATGAGATGTCGGCTAAGCGAATTTGTTTGGCAATCTGAGTGTCCAATTGTTCATCGGTGATGATAACATCCACATCATTAACGTCGGCTGTCTTGTAAAGTGCATTTTTTTCGAATTTAGTGTGATCAGCTAAGATAACTTTCATTCGACAATGAGACATCATCTTTTTGGAAACTTCCACTTCTTCTATATAGTGGTTGGTGATTCCTGCTTGAAGGTTGACGCCGCCACAGCCAAAGAAACCAATGTCGGCATAGATATTATTGATATTGGCAAGTGTGATTGGCCCGGACAAAGAACCTTCACTAGTCCGCATTGTTCCGCCCAAGAGTACAATTTGAATATTTTTAACAAACTGTAGCGAGTTGAGAACGAAAGTAGAGTTAGTGATAACGGTTAGATTGGTTAGATGGCTATGTTTAATTTCTTCGGCGATTTGAAAAGCAGTTGTACCGTAATCAAGAAAAATTGACTCCCCATCATGAATTAAGCGTAGTGCATTGGTGGCAATTTCATTTTTTTCAGCAACTGCTTCGTGTCTACGCTTACCATACTTTGTCTCGTTGACACTTTGCGGGGTAGTAGCACCACCGCGAATTGCCTGCACTAGTCCTTGTTTATCAAGGTTGTAAATATCTTTACGGATAGTCTCACGAGAAACATTAATTTCCTTGCTAATTTCAGCGATTCTAATGGTACCACGTTGGTTTAATTGATCTAAAATATACTTTTGACGCTGCATAACTTCCATATGAGGTGGCCTCCTTGTAAAAATAAAATTTATTTTTCGGTAGTAATCATAGCACATATTTGGCAATTGTTTGCAATCTAATTTTGTAAAGTGATTGAAATCTCTATCTAAATCCTTTACATGTAAGCGCTTAATAGAGCGCTATGTCGAACTTTGTGAGATAATTAACTTGCTTTTGCGAACGCTTATGTCGTTGCAAAGCACTCTTTGCAAACGGGTGTTAAAAACTTTTTTAAAGAAAAGTATTGCAAAAGATTTGCAAAATGATACAATTTAAACTGTTGAAAGCGATTACATTTATATAAATACGAAGGGAGCGTCTTATTTTGAGTGAGAACCTTGTTGAAGTAAGTGATTATTTGAGAGACCAACTTATTTTTCTACACACCTCTTTTAAAACGTCGAAGGAATTATTTACAGCGATTAACGCGAAGGCACAGGAAAATGGGTTTGTAACTGATCAATTTTTACCGAAAATAATCAAGCGAGAATCAACTTTTCCAACTGGCTTGCAACTGGAACATCGAGGTGTTGCAATTCCACATACTGACGCGGATACAATCAACAAAGAATTTGTTGCCGTGGTTGTTAATGATGCTCCAATTGCTTTTAGTCGGATGGATGATCCAGAGCAAAAGGTTGATGCAAAATTAGTTTTTGTGCTTGGTCTGAATAAACCACATGCTCAGTTAGAGATGCTGCAAGCATTAATGGGAATTATTCAAGATGATTCATTAGTAAATTCATTGGAAAATGCCGAGAACTTTAACCAAATTCATCAGTTGTTAAGCAAATAAAAGATAAATAGAAGAAATACGAGGAGAGATTATTATGAAAAAATTAAATGTATTAGTAGCTTGCGGTGCCGGAATTGCCACTTCAACGGTTGTTATGAAAAAAGTTGAAGATTTGTTTGCCGAAAATAATATTGACGCTAATTTGATTCAAATTAAGATTGCTGAAGCTGCTTCTAAGCAGGATGACGCGGATATGTTGATTTCAACAACTGTACTACCAACTGAATATAAGATTCCAGCGATTAAAGCAATGGGCTTTTTAACTGGTCTTGGTGTTGATAAATTGCAGGATGAAATCTTGACTAAAGCACGCGAAATTCAAGCACAATAATTAAGAGCTAGGGTTTTAAGCAGGAGGATGCATTATGAAAGTATTATCTGATGTTGTACAAAGCATCATTAATGTCGGCCCCAGCGTTATGCTTCCCATTATTATCTTTATTGTTGGGTTAATCTTTAGGGTTAAACCGGGTAAGGCACTCACATCTGGGATTACTGTTGGTATCGGTATGATTGGGATTAACCTAGTCATCAATTTGTTGACAACTAGTGTTGGTCCTGCTGCGCAGGCGATGGTTAAACGGTTTGGGTTTCATTTAACGATTATTGATGCTGGATGGCCTGCCGTTTCTGCTGGGACATGGGCACAGCCGATCTCAGCTATCATGATTCCAATTATTTTAGTCGTTAACGTTGGCTTAATTTTGTTAAATCTTACTAAAACACTTGATATCGATATTTGGAATTACTGGCATATGATTGCGGCCGCGGCTACGGCTTATGTGGTGACGAAAAACTGGTGGTTTGCAATTCTTTGCGGGATTATCTATGAAATCGCTGTCTTAATTATTGCTGATAAAACTGCGCCAAAAGTCGCTGAGTTTTATGGCTTGGATGGCATTAGCTTTCCAACTGGTTCTGCTGCGGCTTATGGCCTACTTGGTATTCCAATTGGATGGGTTGTCAGCAAAATTCCTGGAATCAGAAAATGGGATGTGGATCCACAAACAATTCAAAAACGGTTTGGGGTCTTTGGTGAACCCATGGTCATGGGGATTGTCATTGGGATGTTACTAGCTGCCTTAGGTGGTTACAGCGTACCGAACATTTTGAAGCTTGGAATGTCCATGGGTGGTGTGATGTTCTTAATGCCGCGTATGGTTAAGATCTTAATGGAAGGGTTAATTCCAATTCAAGAAGGTGCTCAAAAGTTACTTCAAGAGAAGTACGGGAACCGGAAGATTTACTTAGGAATGGATGCTGCTCTTTCAACCGGGTCACCAGCTACTTTGGCAACTGGACTATTAATGGTACCAATTACGTTATTCTTAGCCATTATTTTACCTGGTAACCGGGTATTGCCATTCGGTGATTTAGCAACAATTCCGTTCTTTGCTGCCTTGATTGTTCCTAGTCGTAAAGGAAATATCGTCCACTCTGTACTCTCTGCTACTATCGTAATGGTATTTGCATTGTTGATGGCAACTGACTTTGGGCCAACGTTGACATCAATGATGCACGGTATTGTTGCCTTTCCAAAGGGCGCATCAGAGGTCACTAACTTGGATACGGGTGGTAACATCTTGAACTGGTTAATTTTGAAACTATCACAGTTAGTACAACCATTATTTAATTAAAGGATTATCCGTAGAAAGGAAAATGGATTATGGATACTGTAAAAACAACTAAAACTGACGAATTAAAGGGCGCTAAAACTATGGAGGCTGTCGTTAAGACGGAATCTGGTTACGACAATATGGAACTGAAGCAAATTCCAATCCCTGAAGTAACAGGAGACAAAGTTTTATTAAAAGTGGCCTACACTGGGATCTGCGGTACTGATATTCATACATTTAAGGGTCAGTATGCCAATGCGGTGACACCACTTGTTTTGGGCCATGAATTTTCAGGTGAAGTTGTTGAAGTGGGACCAGATGTTAAAACGCTAAAGCCTGGCGATCGGGTGACTAGTGAAACGACTTTTGCAACGGATGGCACATGTGTTTACTGCCAAGATAAAGAATATAATTTATGTCCTAACCGTGTAGGAATCGGAACTAAAGCTAATGGTTCAATGGCAAATTATGTTCTAACTCGTGAGGAAAGTGCTCACATTTTACCAGATAACGTTTCCTACAAGATGGCTGCAATGTCGGAACCTTTAGCATCTTGTGTTCATGCTATGTATCAAAAGACACCATTCACGTTACATGACACTTTATTAATTATGGGACCAGGACCAATGGGGCTACTCTCATTGCAGATTGCCAAAGAAATTGGTGCCTTTGTTATTGTTTCTGGGATCACTAAGGATGCTGATCGTTTACAAATTGCTAAAGAGTTAGGTGCTGACATTATTGTAGATACCCAAAAAGAAGACTTGGCCAAGGTCGTGATGGATGCGACAGATGGCGTTGGTGTTACCAAGGTTTATGACTGTTCAGGTGCAACACCAGCGGTTAACTCTGCATTACCATTGATCCGTAAGGGTGGAACTTTCCAACAGGTTGGTCTTTTTGCAAAGCCGATGAATGAATTAGATGAACGTTCAATTATTCAGCATGAAATTACGTATCGTGGCTCACGGTCACAAAACCCGTATGATTGGGCGATTGCTTTACATCTTGAAAGCAAGGGTGCTATTAACCAAGATGCAATGATTACGAAGGTCTTTGATCTTGAACACTGGCGTGACGCTTTTGATGCAATGATGGCCGGTAAAGAGCTCAAAGTTATGATTGCCTCTAATCCTGATGATCCAGATTTAGCAGACTAAACTAATTGTAGTTGAATGACAGAATATTAAAATTATAACCTCCTTAATTTAGAGCGCTGAGATATTTGTCTTGGTGCTCTTTTTTGGGAGCAGGGGGGTTCTTTATGAAGTATCAAAATATCTTGTTCGATATTGATAATACCTTGATTAATTCAGCAGACTTAATTGCTAAGTTATTGAAGGAGGGGGCAGTTCGCGAGGGTGTTGATATGCCAATTGAAGAATATCGTAAGAGAATTGGCCAGCCCGGTGAGATGATCCTGAGAGAATTTGGTGTTCAAAATTGGCAGAATGTATTAGCCAGATATCTAATTGAATTTAACGAGAATATGAATGAAATAACGTATTTTGTGGGAGTTGAACAAATGTTAGATGATTTATTGGCAATGAATCTCACAGTGGGAGTGGTTACATCTAAGGATCGTGTTCAATTTGATAAAGAAGTCAGTCATTTTCCGATTATCGCAAAGATGCCAATTGTGACTACTGCTGATTTAACTAAAAATCCAAAGCCAAGTGGAGAGCCGATTACCTACACATTAGAGAGATTTAACTTAGCACGTGAAAGGACGTTGTATGTTGGTGATAGTATCTTTGATATGCAGGCTTCAAAGAATGCAGGCGTTGATTTTGTAGTTGCTAAATGGGGAGCATTACCGAATGTCGATTTTAATAATGCGAAATATCAAGCTAAGACCCCGAATGATATCGTTGGAATAGTTCAGTAAGTAAATGAGATTAGACTGGAAAGAGCGCATTATTTAATAATAAAAAATCCTTTTTAACTCTAAAAGCAGAGGCCAAGATAGCAACTTTCGTTTCTTGGCTTCTGCTTTTAGATACATTAATAAATGAAATGAAGACGAGCTAGTTATCTTTATACAAATATCTGAATAAGTCCCTTTTATTATTCAAATGATACAGATTAGTTAACCAATCCTTTTGTTGTAATTGTGTCATCAAGTCACTGATGAATGATAGATGCTTCTCGTAATCTATGGGGGCTAGACCAATAATTACATGGACCATTTTTTGATTTGTCATAACAGGTAGCGGCTTATCAAGTAAAAAGAAAGTAGCACCGAGATTATTAACGCCATCACGTGGAGCAGCGTGCGCCAACATAACGCCTGACCCAATAACCATGTATGGTCCGTTACTTTCAGTTAAATGAATGATCTGATCGATATAATTTTTTTCAACACTATAGTCTTCAAGTAGGGGGGACAGTGCTGTACGCACCGCCTGCTTCCAAGATTTTTGATGATTTAGAAAACCAACATGTTCTGGCGGCAGTAGTTTGATTAATTCTGATAAATTTTCTTGGGGTGCGGCTAATAGTGGTTCCTGAGTTAGCTGGGTCAAATAGTCGTTGAGTGCGAGTTTCAGACCCATAGGATTTCTTATCATAGCGTAGTTGCCTACAATATCCAATAGTGTATCCACATTAAATAACTTGAGTGTGTCAGAAGTTGCCAACCCAGCCTTAATAATAGCATTATCGATGATCTTCCACTCCAACTCGGAAGGAAAAGCAGATACGGTAGTTATTGGTATGTTGCGCTGGGTGTTTAATTTGATTGTACTGATGACAAGCTGAACATTACTTAGATCTGAATTTTCGTATTGAAGCACATTCATTGGACTAGAAAAATGAATACCGCGGTAACGGCTTTCTAGTTGTTGAAGTAATAGACGACTGGTACCGATGTCACTAGAACAAACGACAAGTACTTCATTTTGTGTTGGGGTGCTTGTTTTTTGCTCACGAATAGCACCACCAAAGTAAATGGCAATTAATGCGATTTCATCATCAGAAAGTGTGTGATGAATATATTGTTCAAATGGTACGACAACTTTACGAGTGATTTCAAAAGTGTGGTGATAATGCTGTTGAATACTTTTTAAGTCGGGGTATTCAAATGGCATATTATATTGAGCACGATAGTAGGTTGAAAGCAAGTGAACCGTTAAACTGTCACTAATCGACTTGATTGAAACATGTGCGCCGGAGAGGTGGTTAAAATTAGAAATCATTCGAACTGAGAATGATTTTAACTTTTGAATCAAGTCGTCATTCCAATTGACATGAGCAAATTGACTAGAATTGATCAACTTGACTAAGTAGTCAACCTCATTAGAGTTATCGATATGATAATCGTTCAAAAAACTTTTAGCCCAAATGTGATCCAGTGTTAAGTCAGTTTGTGCGGATATAACATCACTTAGTTGGTTATTACAGTCTCTAATGTTAGTTAAGTACCAATATAAAAATAGTCGAATTGTGATACTTGCATCGTCGGTTAAATATTTTCCAGTTATTCTTTCAAAGAGTTTAATCTGGTCGTTTATGGTAGTGGGCTTAATGGTAGCCCGCCTAGTTTGTTCAATGAGTGTCTTCAGTTGAGTAGCATGATCGTACACCCATTTGCGAACTGCTGTCGGGGAACCCGTGATTATTTTACCGGATTCTGTATTGGTGATTTGTAAATGATATAGCGCTAGTTGTGAGTGTAGTACTTTGATATCTCTAATAACTGTGTTCTTAGAAATATTAAATTGGTAAGTTAGGTCCGCTAACGAGCAACCACTAGTGTTGAGGATACTAAATGCAATTAGTAGTTGGCGTTGCTTAGCATTGTTGGTCATGATCTTGCTAGAAGTTTCTTTTTCTGTCATTTTATGCAGAAATTTGATCGTGTCAGTTGGAAGGTAATATCCTAGTTTTTTAACATTAGTAATCGGAAATTCTGCATGCTGATCAAGCTCATCGTTTACTTTATTTATTAGATAGAATAGGCTACGACGTGAGATATGTAGATGTTGTTGTAAGAAGTTAGCTGTGGTGTAGCCCGATGACGTTAATAGAATTTCTAATAATTCATTACCATGTTTTCGTTTGCTGAAATTTACACGCAATTCAGTATCCTCCCTGTATTAAGTCTACTAAAAAATTAAAGCATTAAGGCACCAAAGTGCCAAAGTTGCACTATTCTCAAAAACATTGTTGCACTTGTGGCGCTATTATTCAAGTTTATACTGGTCATTGTCAGATAAATAGCGATATCAAGAAAGGAGGATGAATAAAAATGCTGTTGGATTTATTGAATAAACAGACTGTGCAAGTATCAGAAGGCACAGGGCTAGATTGGAAGCAAGCAATTGAATTAGCTGCGGAACCATTGATTAATAATAAGACGATTGAAGATGGATACATCAAGGAAATGCTCAATGTGGTGGAATCAGAAGGCCCGTACATCAATATCGGACCACAAATCGCACTCGCACATTCTAGACCAGCGGGTAACGTCCATGAAATCGGATTATCTATCTTAAAAACAAATCATAGCATTAGTCTAGTCAATGATGAACACCCCATCAATTTATGGTTCGTATTGGCCGCGGTAGATAATAACAGCCATTTAGCCGTTATTAAAGAGTTAATGGAGTTGTTAACCGATGAGTCGGCGGTGACAGCTATGTTAAATGCAACTAGTGAAGTTGATATTTTAGAAGTTATTGCACATGAGCAAGAATTACAAAAATAGGAGGATACTATTATGAAATTTTTAGCTGTATGTCAAAGTGGTCTGGGAAGTAGTTTTATGGTTCAGATGAACATTCAGAGTATTTTAAAGGACGAGAATGTTAAAGAAGATATCCAAGTGGATCATTCTGATGTTGGGAGCGTTGGCGCTGATTCAGCAGATTACTTCTTTGTTGAATCAACGCTTCAAAGTGCATTAGGAAGTATTCCTGAGAATAAGGTTGTGTTACTAAAAAGCTTGATTGATAAGCAAGAAGTCCGGAACCATGTCAATACAATTCTGGATCAAGAAAATATTGAACATGATTAGCCGCTGAAAAGGAGGAGAATCACATGAAGACTGTTTTGAACTTATTTGTTGGTATTGTGACCCAACCGTCTATTTTAGTAGCGCTAATTGCGATGTTAGGGCTACTACTTCAAAAAAAGAAAAGTACGGAAGTTGTTCAAGGAACTATTAAGACCTTTGCCGGTTTCTTAGTCTTAACTGGTGGTGCCGGAATTCTTCAAAATGCATTGTCACCCTTTGCTTCCATGTTTAAGTTTGCGTTACATGTGCAAGGAGTTGTTCCTAGTAATGAAGCAGTTGTTGCAATTGCCCTGGTTAAATACGGCTCAACAACAGCACTAATTATGTTAGTTGGGATGATTGTTAATATTTTATTAGCTCGTTTTACTCGCTTTAGGTATATCTTCTTGACAGGGCAAGCAATGTTATATGTTTCTTGTTTAACTGCAGTTATATTGGTAAGCGCTAACATTGGCACGGGTTGGCAAACGATTGTACTTGGTGGTCTATTTGAAGGGACATTATTAACGGTAACACCAGCATTGACACAACCATTTATGCGTAAAATCACGGGTGGCGATGATGTTGCTATGGGACACACGGGTAACATTGGCTATGCGCTCTCAGGATTGATGGGTAAATGGTTTGGTAATGCAGAAAAGTCTACAGAGGATCTAGAAATCCCTAAGAGTTTGGGCTTTCTGCGTGATTCGACAGTTTCAATTACGATTTTGATGAGTATTGTCTACATTATTTTGGCGATTGTGACAGGTCCAGCTTACATTGAATCGAAACTGAGTGGTGGGACTAATTATATTGTTTATGCATTAGTACAAGCAGGAACATTTGCTGCCGGTTTCGTGGTTGTTTTACAAGGTGTTCGGATGATTTTGGCCGAAATTGTGCCAGCTTTTCAAGGTATTGCGACCAAGTTGGTTCCTAATTCTAAGCCTGCATTAGACGTTCCAATTATTTTCCCATACGCACCAAATGCAGTTTTATTAGGATTCTTTGTCAGTTTCATTGTTGGGACGCTAAGTATGTTTATCATGATTGCGCTAGGAACTACTGTTATTATTCCAGGTGTAGTGGGGCACTTCTTCTGTGGTGCTGCAGCAGCAATTTATGGTAATTCTACTGGTGGTCGGCGTGGTGCAATCATTGGCGCTACAGTAAATAGTTTGTTGATTAGTTGGTTGCCATTGTTTATTTTACCAGTTTTGGGAAGCTTGAAATTAGCAGCTTCAACGTTTGCAGATACCGACTATTTGGTTCCAGGAATCTTGTTAGGAAAATTAGGGAGTTACGGAAGTGTAGCAGTTATTACAGGAATTATCTTGTTTACAATTATTGTGATTCTTTGCAGTATTTTTCTTACCCGGCGTGCTAAACGTATGACTGATGGAACTAAGTAATCAGTAATTATGAGTACTACTTTCAATAATTTACGAAAACTAATAATAAAGGAGATAAATCTAATCATGAAATTTTTCTTAGATACTGCGAATACTGAAGATATTAAACATTTCGCGGAACTTGGTTTAGTAGATGGGGTAACAACAAATCCAACGTTGGTGTCACGTGAAGGTCGTGATTTTGAAACCGTTATCAAAGAAATTACGCAGATTGTATCAGGTCCAGTATCCGCTGAGGTAACGGCAACCAAGGCCGAAGAGATGATTGCCCAGGCTCGCAATGAAGTTAAGTGGGCTTCAAATATTGTGGTGAAGATTCCGATGACTGAAGAAGGACTTAAGGCGGTCAAAGTATTAAGTGGTGAGGGCATTAAAACAAATGTGACCCTTGTATTCTCAGTTTCGCAAGGCTTATTAGCGGCAAAGGCCGGTGCTACTTACATTTCACCATTCTTAGGACGTCTTGATGATATTGGTGGCAATGGAATTCAGCTAGTTAAGGATTTACGTCAAGTTTTGGATACTTATGGATTCAAGACGGAAATTATCGCTGCCAGTGTTCGGGGGCCACAACATGTTCAAGAAGCTGCGTTGGCTGGCGCTGATATTGCCACAATTCCAGCCGCAGTTTTCGGTAAGTTATGGTCTCATCCATTAACGGACAAAGGTTTGGCCAGTTTTGCTTCGGATTGGAAAGCATTTCAAGCAACGCAAAAGTAATCATAATAGCAGCTTAGGAGGTAAGTATAATGTTTGATAAAGTTGACGAGCTGGGTGTTAATACTATTCGGACGTTAAGTATCGAAGCAATTCAAAAAGCAAATTCCGGACATCCAGGGTTACCGATGGGAGCCGCACCAATGGCCTATGTGTTATGGACAAAACATCTAAAAGTCAACCCACAAACACACATGAATTGGGTTAATCGTGATCGTTTCATTCTTTCAGCTGGACATGGTTCAGCTATGTTATACAGCCTGTTACATTTAGCCGGGTATGATGTTTCGATTGATGATCTCAAGCATTTTCGGCAGTGGGACAGTCGGACTCCGGGGCATCCAGAGTATGGACATACCGATGGCGTTGAAGTAACTACTGGTCCGTTGGGACAAGGCTTCGGTATGGCCGTTGGAATGGCAATGGCGGAGGCACATCTAGCTGCCCAATATAACCGACCTAATTTTCCAATTGTTGATCAGTACACTTATACAATTGTCGGTGATGGCGACTTAATGGAAGGAATTTCGCACGAAGCTGGTTCACTAGCTGGGCATCTTAAGCTGGGAAAGTTAATTGCACTTTACGATTCGAACGGCATTTCATTAGATGGTAAGACGTCGCAAGCGTTTACTGAAAATGTTGGTGACAGGTTCACTGCTTATGGCTGGCAGCATCTGGTGGTTGAAGATGGGAATGATCTTGATGCAATTGACGCGGCAATCGAACTTGCAAAAAAGACAACTGACCGTCCTTCTTTGATTGAAGTGAAAACGGTGATTGGTTATGGCGCACCTAAACAAGGGACTAATGCTGTTCATGGTAACCCAATTGGTGCGGATGGCATTAAAGCAGCTGAAAAAGTATATGGCTGGAATTACTCGGATTTTGAAGTGCCGTCAGCTGTTTCAGACCGGTTTGAAGTAACTATTCAGGAAAATGGTGCGCGTGCTGAGCAGCAATGGAAACGGCTATTTGAAGAATATGAGGCGAAGTATCCAGATCAGGCGCAGTCTTTTAAGCAAGCGTTCAACGGACAATTTTCTGATGACTTGAAATCTACTTTACCGCACTATCAATTAACAGATGCATTGGCTAGTCGGGCGGCAAGCGCTAAGGCGATTAACGCTGCTGCCAAAGTAATACCTAGCTTATGGGGTGGCGCAGCCGATTTGTCGAGTTCGAACAAAACAATGATTGCGGAAACATCAGACTTTCAGCCAGAATCCTACGATGGTCGTAATATCTGGTTTGGTGTACGTGAATTTGGCATGGCGGCTGCGATGAACGGAATTGTATTACATGGCGGCACTCGGGTATTCGGGGGAACATTCTTTGTCTTCACTGATTACTTACGTGCGGCAGTCCGGTTGTCCGCACTACAACACGCACCGGTTATCTACGTCTTAACGCATGATTCAATTGCGGTCGGCGAGGATGGGCCGACCCACGAACCGATTGAACAATTAGCTAGTTTACGATGCATGCCGAACGTACAAGTGATTCGGCCAGCTGATGGTAATGAGACTTCAGCTGCGTGGGAGCAAGCACTGAAAACAACTGATAAACCAACCGTTCTGGTATTGAGTCGACAAGCCTTGAAGACATTACCTGTATCAGTTGATACGGCCTTTGCTGGCGTTGAAAAGGGTGGCTATGTGGTCAGTGCTGCTCAAAAAGAAATACCAGATGGTTTACTAATTGCGACTGGTTCTGAAGTTAACTTAGCATTGGAGGCCAAAGCCCAGTTAGCAAAGCATAATCAAGATGTCGCGGTCGTTTCAATTCCGAGCTTTGATCGGTTTGCGCAACAATCACCAAAATATCGCGCTAGTGTGCTTCCGAGTGCGGTAACAAGAAGGGTGACAATTGAAGCTGGATCAACATTTGGCTGGGATCAGTATGCTGGCGATCATGGTGCTAAGATAGGTGTGGATCGCTTCGGCACCTGGTGACTTGGTACTTGATAAGTATGGCTTTAATGTAACTAATGTTGTGAATACTTATCTGAAATTAAAATAATTATTGAAGAAATAGAAACGGGGCGTTGCTCGGTTTCTATTTCGTGTTCGATAAAGAATGAGGATGGCTATGATGGAAAATATTAAGATGATTGCGATTGATATCGATGGCACACTAGTTAATTCAAAAAAGCAGGTGACATTGCGAGTCAAGCAAGCGATTAAAATGGCGAAGGAAAAGAAGATTAAAGTGGTTATCTGCACGGGACGGCCATTAACAGGTGTTAAAGCATTGTTGCAGGAGTTGGAACTCGATGCTCAAGATGATCAATACGTTGTTTGTTTTGGCGGTGCTGCAACCTACACAACTAGTGGCGAACTGATTGATGAACGACCGATTAGTTATGAAGATTATATTGACTTGGAAGCCCTAGCACGTAAGTTACGCTTGCATTTTCACGCGGTATCTGAGGATCGGCTGTATACGGCCGACCGTAATATTGGTGATTATACACTCTATGAAGCTAATCTCGTTTCAATGGGTATCTCATATCGGACGCCAGAAGAGATGCGGAATATTAAACTGATTAAATCGATGTACGTTGATGAACCCGAAGTTTTAGACGCTGCCATTAAACAGCAAAAACTATTTGAACCGTTGAAAAAGCAGGTTACTTTCACGAAAAGTACACCATTTTATTACGAGGCCAACACTAATGGTGTTAGTAAGGGCAACGCTTTGCAAGTACTCTGTGAAAAGTTAAGTTTGACTGCTGCCAATGTGATGGCAATTGGTGATGAAGCTAATGATTTGAGCATGATTAAGTTTGCAGGACATGGAGTAGCGATGGGCAACGCTATTCCTGAAGTGAAGCAAGTGGCTGATGAAATAACTGTCGATAATGAACATGATGGGGTTGCAAAGGCTATTGAAGAAATCACGAGATAAGGATAAGTAGGTATAACAGCATTGTTATATCGGCTATAAGGGTTACAATTGATTATTGACTCTTAAAGTGTTTGGAATAGATTAAATTATTTTAGAGATGATTTCATGAAAAAAACTTTATTTTTTCAGCAATGATCTTATACTAAAAAGATGTAAGCTTATTGGCTTATCAAATCTAAATATTATTTTCGAGGAGGATTACTATTTATGTGTACTGCCATAACTTATCAATCTTATAATAATTACTTCGGTAGAAATTTCGATTATGAAATTTCATACAATGAAATGGTTACGATTACGCCTAGAAAATATCCACTAGTATTTCGTAAGGTGGAGAACTTAGATCACCATTATGCAATAATTGGAATTACTGCTGATGTAGAAAGCTATCCACTTTACTACGATGCGATGAATGAAAAAGGCTTGTGTATTGCGGGATTAAATTTTGCAGGTTATGCTGATTATAAAAAATATGATGCTGATAAAGTTAATATCACACCATTTGAATTAATTCCTTGGTTATTGGGACAATTTTCAAGTGTTAGAGAAGTGAAAAAGAACATACAAAAACTAAACTTGGTTAATATTAATTTTAGTGAACAATTACCATTATCACCGCTACATTGGTTGGTTGCTGATAAACAGGAATCGATAGTTATTGAAAGTGTTAAAGAAGGACTAAAAATTTACGACAATCCAGTAGGTGTGTTAACAAACAATCCTAATTTTGACTACCAATTATTTAATTTGAACAACTATCGTGCCTTATCAAATAGCACACCCCAAAATAGTTTTTCGGAAAAAGTGGATTTAGATAGTTATAGTAGAGGAATGGGCGGACTAGGATTACCTGGAGACTTGTCCTCAATGTCTAGATTTGTCAGAGCCGCTTTTACTAAATTAAACTCGTTGCCGATGCAGACAGAGAGTGGCAGTGTTAGTCAGTTTTTCCATATACTAGGGTCTGTAGAACAACAAAAAGGGCTATGTGAAGTTACTGACGGAAAGTACGAATATACAATCTATTCTTCTTGTTGTGATATGAACAAGGGAGTTTATTACTATAGAACTTATGACAATAGTCAAATTAACAGTGTCAATTTAAACCATGAGCACTTGGATACGACTGAATTAATTTCTTATCCATTACGATCAGAAGCACAATACTATGCAGTTAACTAAAAGCCACTACTGTAATAGTTAAAATTGTTTAAAAGAGGAAATCAGTTTGTTATCAGTTGATTTCCTCTTTTATGTATCACTGTTTTCAGAGTAAGTTCCAATGGCTGGCATTGCTGTTAATATGACACTAGATGATATAAGTTATCATGTTAAGCTCGATGGTAAGTTGGGTTTAATTGATAGAAAACATAATAGTTATGAGATGCTTGAAATACCTACTAAAATACATTTTCACCAAATTTTATATGATCATGTTTTGAATAAGGGGATTAATTTGAGCGACTGGATAGACATTAAGATATTAATGACAAGTTTATTTAGGAAAAGAGCACGTTAATATATCCAATAGTAATTGAAATAATAAACACCTTAGGAGTGATTGGTATCCTAAGGTGTTTATTAAAGTTAAGGATTAAAATATTAAGCT
This sequence comes from Lactiplantibacillus sp. YT640, assembly GCF_049745435.1. Lineage (NCBI taxonomy): Bacteria > Bacillati > Bacillota > Bacilli > Lactobacillales > Lactobacillaceae > Lactiplantibacillus > Lactiplantibacillus sp. YT640. The sequence goes on along the minus strand of NZ_JBMNVY010000016.1, from coordinate 18,240 downwards.
ACTATTCTCGATAACAGCTACTGTCATTATCGTAAGTGAGTTTAACAACATGATCAGACAATTCAACTGTGATCTGCTGATAAACTGGTTGATAACCGTGATGAGTGAGTTGCACATTAACCTTGTTATGATCAACGGTAATTGTGTAATTGTTCCATTCACCTGACTGATACTTAAAGTCACGTCCATTATCTTGATAGTGTTGGTAGGTCCCTTGAGTACCAAATACTCTAAACGTCATCGCTTTCAACGGTTCATCGCTAATGTGGCTAACAGCGGGTCCCCATGGCAAAATGGTGTTTTGTTTTACAAATAATGGTAGTTTATCGAGTGGGGTATCGACTACAATATCCTGATTACCGGCATACTCAGCACCGTTCCAAAAATCAACCCAGTTCCCAGCTGGTAAATAAACTAACCGCTTAAATTGAGATTTTTGAACAACGGGGGCAACTAGTATGTCGTCACCAACCATGTATTCGTCATTCAAGTCGCGTACACGAGGGTCCTGATCGTAGTTTAAGACAACGGGACGCATGATTGGTAAGCCAGTTTTGGTTTCCTTAGCAAATAAATCGTATAGATAAGGAATCAGACGATAACGCAATTTGAGATACTTGCGATAAATGTTTAACGTTGGCTCGCCAAATGCCCATGGTTCTTGTTGGCGAGTCCCTAATGCTGCATGGTTCCGTAACAGTGGACTGAAAATTGCCCCTTCAATCCACCGTGTCAGTAATTCAGATGTCGTGTCTGAGGCAAAGCCACCAATGTCAGTTCCAGTAAAACTAAAGCCACTTAATCCTAGATTGCAGAGTTGTGGGATCATCATTTGGATATGTGGCCACATACTGCGGTTGTCACCGGTCCAAACAGTCGAGTATTTCTGAGTTCCGGCGTAAGCTGCCCGTGTGATGACAAATGGTCGGTTGCCATTTTGCTCTTTTAGTCCAGCATAGGTTGCTTTAGCCATATTATGGCCATAAACGTTATGCATCTTCTTATGTGTTGAAGGCGTGTCTTGATCATTAAAGACCACGTCATCTGGAATCGGACCTTCGAACGTAGCGGGTTCGTTCATATCGATCCAAATACCAGCGACACCTAAATCAGTTAAAAATTTACCGTTGTTAGCCCACCACTGACGAACTTCTGGACGACCGAAGTCTGGAAAAGCAGCGTTACCTGGCCATACTTTGTTAATATAGACATCACCGTCAGCAGATTTAACGAAATAGCCTTTTTTAAGACCCTCGGCATAAATGTGATAGTCAGAATCTTGTTTAACACCGGGATCGATGATTGGGATGACCTTGAGACCCTGTTGGTTCAACTTGGTAATAAACTTCTTGGGATTACCCTGGTATTTATCCTTGTCCCAGGTGAAGACCCGATAACCATCCATGTAATCGACGTCAAAGTGAATCGCATCGCATGGTAAGTCGTACTTTGCAAGGTTATCTGCAATTGCTTGCACTTCTTCTTGACTAGCACTGTAGCCCCACCGTGATTGTTGGTAACCGAGCGTCCACTTTTGAGGTAGTGGCGTTCGACCAGTTAAATAGGTGTAATTGGTGACAATGTCTTTTAACGTGGTACCACCAATAATGTAGTAGTCGAGGTTACCTTGGACAGCTGAATAAAAGTAGTAATGGTTGCTTTCCTTACCCATATCTAAATGGCTCTGGTAGGTATTGTCGAAGAAGATACCGTAAGGATGTCCATTTTTTAGCCCCAACATCACTGGGATTGACTTGTAAATATTAGGTAGGATCTCCAGCTGGGGAGCGGGGTTATCAACGTTCCAATTATCATAGGCAAAACCACGTTTGTTCAGATATCCGGTCTTGTCACCAAGTCCATAAAGATATTCATCAGGTGCTAGCGATTTAATGATTTCGTAGTAACCTTGATCAGATTTAGTAGGTGCCTTAGTCACTGAATGGCCTTCTGCCTCAACTAATCGTTCATGGACTTTGTCGACGCCTTTCAAGTGAATGCGTTCACCACGATAATCGGTAATCAAGGCATTGCCATCTTTATCAAAGGTATCAAGATGCCGTTCGGAATCGAGGTGAATCGTTAAAGCTGATGTCCGGATAATGTAATGATCACCAGCACTTTCAATAGTGAAATCAGTCGCCTGAATTTTATGACCCGCAATTGCATAGGATCCACCTTGCTCACCGCGATTAATAAAGACGCGGATGATTTCCGGCGTAACAATAGTTAATTGTAATGGTTGGGCGAAAGCAAACGTGATCGTTTGGCCGTTCTGTGTGTAACTTGGTAATGCACTCATATTAAAAAACACTCCTTAGTAAAATGACTTTTATTTAGTTGGATTCTCTGACAAATCTTCTTGAGGCTTGTCTTGCTTAATAATACTAATGGCAAGTACTGCGATGAACATTGAGATACCAGCAATAAGCATCATTCCAGGCATCGAATTACCAACGAATTTAAAGACCATAAAGCTGGCAACGGATGCGAGAATTTGTGGCAAGCAAATCGTACCGTTAAAAATTCCAATATATGAGCCTTCATTGGCACCATCTAGTGAAGAAGTAAAGATATTAAAGGGCTCGACATGCACCGTAAAGAAGCCGATACCGATTAAACAGAATGGGGCAATTAATAGGTACTGGTTGTGAATGAAGAATACCCAAACGAGGCCAACTGCGAAGCTAGCTAAGCCAAAGCGATACCAAAACTTTCGCTTGTATGGATTAGTCCGTGAAAGAACTAAGAAACCATATAGAACGGCGGCCATTGATTGAATGAAGGTCAAGATTCCATACCAATTACCGGCAGCTTGATAGCCAGCCGAAGCAGCATTAGTTGTGTGCCAAACGTTTTCGGCGATAGCACCAGTAGTATAAGTCCACATATATTGAATACCAATCCAGGCAAATAGTTGAACGAGGGCAACTTCCCAGAAAGCTTTCGGGGCTTCTTTTACTAATTGCCAAATAGGCTTGGTGTGCTTATGTTGTTCAGGATCGATATGATGATAAAGTGCGTACGTGTCAGGATCATATTCCTTAACCGTATGAATAGTATATGCTGAGATGCCTAATAAAATAATGGCACCAATATAAAACGCAATTCTTACAGAAAGAGGGACAACGCCTTTTTGCGCCGTGTTTGCAACACCAAAGTAAGTTAGGACGAACGGTAGAATAGTAGCAAGTACGCCTCCTAGGTTACTGAAAGCTTGTTGCCAAGACCATGCTTTGTCCTTCTGATTTTCATTAACCATATCTCCAATAATCATGCGGAATGGTTGCATGCAAACATTACTTGATAAATCCATAAATAAAATAGCAATAGCACCAAATAGTAATGCAGCAGTTGAAGCGTAGCCAAAGCCGAATGAACCAGCATTTGGTAATAACACCATGACCAACGCCGCTAATGGTGCGCTGAATAGTAAGTAGGGCATTCTACGACCAAAGCGCGTCCAAGTTCGATCAGAGTATTTACCGACTAGTGGTTGGACGAATAATCCAGCCAATGGCGGCAGAATGAAGAAGAGTCCTAGTTTGGTGGGATCAGCGCCAATGGTCTGGAAAATCCGGCTCATCTGTGATGATTGTAATGAGAAGGCCATATTAACCCCACAAAAACCAAAGGTAATTGCAAAGATGGTTTTTAATGGGAGGTTGGGCAGCGAATTAGCAATAATAGATGTCTTAGGCTTACTGGAAACATCAGCGATTGGTTTATTCGGGTGTACTGCAGGTTGGTTCATGAGAATCCATCTCCTTAAAAGTTAATCACTTTTCAACAGGGCAATACTAGCACTTAACGTAAACGTTTACAATACCGTTTTAATAATAAAGTAAACGTTTACGCTTTTGGCAATGATTTAACCGGCTTTTAGCGCTATAATTAATTTAAATCGGAGGGGAGCTGGAAAAATGAAGCCAACAATCAAAGATATTGCCGCTAAAACTGGCTTTTCAATTGCTACAGTGTCACGAGTGTTGGCGAAAAAACAGGGTACATATAGCGACAAGACTCAGGAGCGTATTTTAAAAGTTGCTAAGGATCTCGGCTATCGGAAGAATACACTAGCCATGGAATTGGTTAAAAAGAAGACGGACGTGATTGCCGTTATTGTCAACGTCACGCCGACGAATTTTTCAAGTGGAATTATTGATGGTATTCAACAGCGCGCGACTGAGATCGGGTTACAGGTTATTATTCTATATGCTGGTAATCGGAATACCGAGTTACAACATCAAGCAATTGTGACCGCCTTGGAACGTACTGTTTCAGGTATTTTGTTAATGGCGATTGAACCAGATAAAGCAGACTTACAATTATTAACAGAATCAAAGACACCGTTTTGTTTTGTTTCGATCAATCTAGCAGATGAACGCGTCAAATCCGTTAGCTCTGACAATTATCAGGCGGCCTATTTGGCGACAAAGTATTTAATTTCGCATGGTCATCGGACAATTGGCCTAGCCGGAATCGACCATTATCATACAGGTAGTCAACGGCTTGCTGGGTATCAAGCGGCGTTAAAAAATTATTCGATTCATGGGCAAGCTGAATGGGTGCAACCCGGAGATTATAGTTATCAGGCTGGTTATAATGTTTTTAATGCTTATCAAGAGCTGGGCATTACTGGGGTTGTTGCAGCTAGTGATATGACGGCGGCCGGACTACAAAAGGCTGCTCAGGAGAGTAATGTGAAGCTACCTGGGGCGCTTTCTGTTGTCAGCATTGATGGAACGCTCATCTGCGATATTGCGACTCCTGCGTTGACAAGTGTTACCCAGAATTTTGTCCAGATTGGTATTGAAAGTGTTAATTGTTTGGTTGGCAAATCTGCCACGCGGTTAGTCCCAGTCACATTGGTTGAACGTGAGAGTGTTGCAACTATATAAAGCGTACTGAGAAATAATTTTAGCTTCGCTGACCTGATAATCGAGAACTTGATTGTCAGGTCAGCGAAGCTTTTTGGTTACAACGAGATTATTCCGTCACTTTAAATACGTTCTCATTAACGTTAGTATATTGTCGGTACTAAGCGATTGTTTTATGCGAAAAGCAGCAAAGTGATTCTCAAATCGATGAAACCGCTTTATTTCGGATGCTATACTACAGCAAATGAAGTCGAAAGTGGGGGAGACTATGCAAATTGATAAGTTAACATTAAAAGATGTGGCAACGACGAATCGGCAGTATCTGGAGACGATTTTTGCCTTGGGTGATGGTCACATGGGTGTTCGGGACTCAGTACCGTTTACAGGTAATCAACAAGCAACACTACCAGTGATGCTCATCAATGGCTATTATGCGACGAATCCAATCACATATGGAGAAAGTGCCTATGGATATGCGAAAAATCATCAAACGATTATTTCATTAACAAGCCCGCGGTACTTAGACTTTGCAACTGAGAAGACAAGTTCTGAGATTCCTGGTGACTGGGATATGACGGTCGACGATGCCGTGCTTGATTTTGATACGGGCGTACTAACGGAAAAGTTTCAGATTGTTACCTCCGACCACCATCATTTTGAACTGGTCGTTAAATCAATGATTGCGTTGGATAATTCGCATCAACTATTCTTGAACTACGAACTGACTTCGCTTGATTATACGGGGACGTTGCGGTTCACGCGGCCGATTATTCATGATGTAACTGCGACGACGGCGGACGCGGACGATCCGCGAGTGGCGCAACGACAATCTGGGTTAACCAACCAATTTATACCAGCTGATCGTCAGCAGCAAATAGAGTGGCAGACGTTGGTAGCTTCAACACACCAACAAATAACGCAACGGGATTGGTTGACCAGCTTTCCGACAGGCTTTGAAGTATATGGCGATCATGCCGGTTTTCATGGCAGTGGTACCATCGAAGTACAGACAACGCTGAGCTGGTCGTTTACGCGCCAAATCAGTGAAATTAATCAAGCGTTGCCGGATAAGATAATGGGTTGGACCAACGATATTGTGGCTCGTAATCGGCAGATTTTAACGGACTTTTGGCAACAGTCGCAAGTGCAAATTAGTGATAAAAAGTTACAAACTGGGATTCAATATAACTTGTTCCAGTTATTTCAATCAGCTGGTCGTAACGGGTTAACGAACATTGCAGCTAAAGGGATTACTGGACCGGGCTATGAGGGCCATTATTTCTGGGATACCGAGATGTATATGTTACCGTTCTTCATTTATACGCAGCCACAAATTGCCAAGCAACTGTTGCATTATCGGTTTAGTATTTTGCCGCAAGCTCGAGAGCGGGCGCGGAGCTTGGGTGTGACACGGGGCGCATTGTACGCATGGCGAACGATTAATGGTGAAGAAGCAAGTGCCTATTTTCCTGCTGGCACTGCGCAATATCACATCAATGCGGACATTGCGCATACGGTTAAGTTATATTTTGATGTCACTAATGATCAGAACTTCTTGCGGGAACAAGGTGCAGCAGTTGTCCTGGAAACCGCACGTTTCTGGTTGCAGTTTGGTAGCTGGCAACAGCGTGATGGCCGGTCGCAATTTTGCTTATACAAGGTGACGGGGCCGGATGAATATACCGCCTTGGTAGATAATAATTACTATACGAATCGGATGGTTAAGGAAAATATGGCTTTTGCAGCTTGGCTACTCGAAAAGCATTATATTGACGGCGATGCTGATGAACAAGTGCAGTTCACAAAGGCAAGTACGAACATGTACCTACCGTATGATCAAGAACAACAAGTCACTGCACAAGATGATCATTCACCAAAGATGCCGGTGTGGCCCTTTGCGACGACGGCAGCGACGCAATATCCACTGTTGTTACATTATCACCCGCTCATGATTTATCGTCACCGGGTCAACAAGCAGGCAGATACGTTATTAGCAGAAATGTTGTTCCCAGAAGATCAATCGCTTGAACAACTACGTCGGGATTATGCTTACTATGAACCAATTACCACGCACGATTCTTCATTGTCACGTTCGATTTTTAGTATTCTAGCTAGTCGGTTAGATGATCGTGATAAGGCTTTTAGCTACTATATGGATACGTCGTTGATGGACTTAGTTGATTTACAAGGTAATGCCAAGGATGGCTTGCATGAGGCCAATCTTGGTGGTAGTTGGTTGGGATTAACATATGGATTTGCTGGGATGTATGTCGCTGACGGCAAGTTACACATTACCAATCATTTACCAACTCAGATAGCACATCTTAGTTATCGGTTGCGTTTTCGTAGTCGAGTACTAGAAGTTCAACTATATCAAGATAAAACGCAAGTTAAGCTTGTCACTGGCTTACCGTTAGCAGTGGTAGTGGCTGGAAAAGAATATGATGTATTGCAAGGTGTCCGTAGCGAATGATGAAAACTTATAGCGAATTGACCAGATGGAAGTAGTACAAAAAATATTTACACACGGTTGACACCGCTTACAATTGTTGCTAATATATACAGCATAAATAAAAGCGTGTTACTGACTCGATCAGGCATAAACCTACTCATAACTGTATTCATAGTCTCTTTGGTGAGATGTGATACTTTTTAAGTAGGTTTTTTGTTTGAAATCCAGGAGGCGTGAGTGGTGAAATTTCTAAAGAACTTCAATAATAATGCCGCTTTAGTGGTAGATGATCAGGATGTTGAATGGATTGTAGTTGGTAACGGTGTAGGTTTTGGTAAGCATCAGGGTGATCAGATTGATGATCAGAAAATTCAGCGGCGTTTCGTGGCAACTTTGAAACAGAATGTTGATATTGATGACTTTCAGGATTTGAAACCTCAGTCTTTTGTGATTACAACAAAGGTGGTTCACCTAGTGGAGCCGCTGTTGAAGGTCAGTTTTAGTGATTATCAGTACTTTGTGCTTGCAGACCACATTGATTTTGCGTTGAAGCGAGCCAATGATGGAATCGATGTCGATAACGGTACAGTCCGTTGGGAAGTTAAAAAATTGTTCCCTAAGGAGTTTCACGCAGCCAGTCAAGCGGTCGATTTAATTAATGTGACGGCGGACGTGATCCTTCCTAAAAGTGAAGTGGTTTTTATGACTTATCACTTCATCTAATGCTGGTTCAGATGGTTCCAAGTTGCAGGAAACGATTAAAATTACGAAATTGATCAGTGGCATCATTGATATCGTGCAATATCAATACCAGATGCATCTGGACCCAGAGTCCTTCAATTACAATCGTTTCATTGCGCATTTACGTGCGCTAATGGTGCAACGCGTTAGCCGCAGTAATGGAACTGGGAGTGAATTAGATCAGTCATTACTGCAGTTGATGCAAGTAAAATATGCGCATGCCTATGCAACAGTGGAGCGGATCGATACATTTTTACAAAGTAAGGCTGGCTGGCGACTAGAGCCGGACGACAAAGTCTATTTGACCCTTCACATCTGGCGCGTCACCCACCGACAAAAAAGTGAATAAATAAGATTATTAACGGTGTGTTACTGGTTATGCAGGCATTAACCCAAATATCTTTTCTTGAGAGCAGCAGTCACTAGGGCCCTAGTGGCATGGTTTGAAGAAAGGACATTTGGGTTTTTGTTTACTCAAATTGCAATTATTGATTTATAGATAAATGAGGAGGAACAATGATGGCTTATGAAGATTTAAGTAAAAAGATTATCGCCGGAGTTGGCGGTAAGGATAATGTTAAGAGCGTGGTTCACTGCACAACCCGGTTGCGGTTTAAGCTCAAAGATGAAAGCGCTACCCATACTGATGAATTAAAAGATACAGATGGTGTTATTACAGTTGTTCAGTCCGGTGGTCAGTACCAAGTAGTCATTGGAAATGAAGTTGCAGACGTTTATGAAACGCTCATTCGCGTCGGTGGTTTTGCCGATGGTGGTAGTGTACCTGATGATTATGAAGACGGAGAAAAGATGAGTATCTTTGACCGGTTCATCGATTTGATTTCTGGTATTTTTACTCCGATGTTAGGTGTTTTATGTGCGGCTGGGATGATCAAAGGGTTCGTTGCGATGTTTGTCGCGTTCAATTGGTTGTCAGAGAATTCAGGAACATACAAGATTCTCTACTCGATCGGTGATGGTTTCTTCTATTTCCTACCAATTGTTTTGGGATTGACAGCAGCCAAAAAGTTTCATGTTGATCAATTTGTCGGAATGGCGATTGGGATGGCACTTTGTTATCCAAGTATCGTCGCTTTGAACAGCAGTAAAACAGTATTAAGCACGCTGTTCAGTGGCAGTATTTTTGAATCACAGATTCACGCGACTTTCTTAGGTATTCCAGTTGTGATGATGAGCTATACTTCTTCAGTAATTCCAATTATCTTGGCCGTTTGGTTTGCATCTAAAGTTCAGGCATTTGCAAAACGAATCGTGCCAACGGTAGTTAAGACGTTCTTAGTCCCATTTATTACGTTATTAATCGCAGTGCCGATTACCTTTTTAATTATTGGACCAGTTGCAAGTTGGTTAAGTGATGGTATTTCAACAGTATGTGTTGCAATCTATAACTTCAGTCCGATCGTTGCTGGGCTTGTGATGGGTGCTTTCTGGCAAGTTTTCGTTATCTTTGGTGTTCACTGGGGGTTCGTAGCTGTTATGATGGCCAACCTAGCCTCACAAGGCTTTGACCCTATTTTAGGATTATCATTAGCCGCTTCGTTTGCCCAAACTGGAGTTGTATTAGGCATTCTATTACAAACGAAAAATCAAAAGACACGCGGTATTGCTTTACCAGCCTTTATCTCCGGTATTTTCGGTGTTACGGAGCCTGCCATTTATGGGTTAACATTGCCACGTAAGCGCCCATTTATTCTGAGTTGTGTGGCCGCTTCAATTGGTGGCGGTATTATTGGTTTTGCAGGTACAAAAATGTATATGATGGGCGGTATGGGATTATTCTCAATCCCAGCTGCGATTAATTCTAAAACTGGGGTAGACGGCTCTGTATATGGCTTAATTATTGCGATGGCCATTGCTGCAGTCCTTGGTTTTGCCCTACAAATGTTATTTGGTTATAAGAGTGTTGATAGTAATGACAAGCAAACTAAGGTCGTAGAAACTGCGGCAACTGCTGATCCAGTCATGGTCGGTGGTGTTTCAGTAGAAACGACACCAACTGGTGCAGCAACTAAAGTAGAACCAAGCGTCACTTACAATGCGGCCACTAAGTTAAGTAGCCCCGAAACGGGCCAAATCATCCCACTAAGTGAAGTTAAGGATGAGGTCTTCTCATCAGGTGCAATGGGCAAAGGTGTTGCAATCGAACCAACTGATGGTGTCTTATACGCTCCAGCTGACGGCGAAGTAGCACTCGTATTCCCAACTGGACATGCCGTTGGTTTAAACACAACAGATGGTGCTGAAATCTTGATGCATATTGGAATGGATACTGTCGAATTAGAGGGCAAAGGTTTTGAAACGCTAGTTCAAAAGGGCGAGACGGTCAAAGCTGGTCAGCCGCTAGTGAAGTTTGATATTGAAGCGATTAAGGCGGCAGGGTATCCCGTTACAACGCCAATGGTTGTGACTAATTCTAAGAACTATCATGACGTTAAACTGGCCTTTCCAGCTGCTACGGAAGTTAATGCAACTGAACCATTATTACAATTAGACTAATTAAAAGGGAGTTTTCAATTATGTATTCAAAAACAATGCCAACTGGCTTTCCAAAGAACTTTTTGTGGGGCGGCGCGACTGCTGCCAACCAAGTTGAAGGGGGTTGGAACGTTGATGGGAAGGGCCTAACAACTGCTGAAGTTGTTCAGAAGGCTACTGACCGCAAAGTAATGTCGATGAACGAGGTTACTAAAGAGAGTGTCCAAGCTGCCATTGATGATCAAACGGATAAGCTTTATCCTAAGCGCCGTGGCGTCGACTTCTATCATCACTATAAGGAAGACATTAAGCTATTCGCGGAAATGGGCTTCAAGGTATACCGCCTATCCTTAGCATGGGCTCGGATCTTTCCTAAAGGTGATGAAACTGAACCTAATGAAGCTGGTTTGAAGTTTTATGACAATGTTTTTGCTGAATGTCACAAGTATGGTATTGAGCCCCTAGTGACCATTTCCCACTATGAAATGCCATTAAACCTAACATTAACGAATAATGGCTGGGCAAGTCGCAAGACAATTGCAGATTTCACTCGCTATACTGAAGTGCTATTCAAACGCTATAAGGGTGTTGTGAAGTATTGGCTAACTTTCAATGAAATTAACGCTTCAACTTGGGGATTTACTGGTACTGGTGCAATTGATAGTGATCTAAGCTTACATGATCAAATGCAATTACGCTACCAAGCGCTACATCATGAGTTTGTTGCAAGTGCAATTGCAGTTAAGCAGTGTCACGAGATTGATCCTGAGGCCCAAATTGGCTCAATGCTTGCGCGGATGCAAACTTATGCCAATACGCCTAATCCAGCTGATGTTCGGGCGGCCCAATTGCAAGATCAATTGAATTTGTTCTTTACTGACGTACAGGTACGTGGTGAATATCCAGAATATATGAACCGGTACTTTGCAGAAAACGGGATTGAATTAACGATGGCAGCTGGCGATGAACAATTGTTAGCTGAAGGCAAGGTCGATTACTTAAGTTTTAGTTACTATATGACGACGATTACTTCGGCGACTGATGATGTTGAACAAGCCAGTGGTAACTTATCAATGGGTGGTAAAAATCCATACTTGAAATCCAGTGCCTGGGGCTGGCAGATTGACCCAGTTGGTTTACGGATTACCTTGAACGAGTTCTGGGATCGCTATCGGGTACCATTATTCGTTGTTGAGAACGGCTTGGGTGCCGAAGATGAAATCAGCGCCGATGGTAAGATTCATGATGATTATCGGATTGACTACTTACGTCAACATATTGAACAGATGAAAGAAGCAGTCAAGGATGGTGTTGATTTGATGGGCTACACGACCTGGGGTTGCATTGATGTCATTAGTGCCGGTACATCCGAAATGTCTAAGCGGTATGGCTTCATCTATGTCGATCAAGATGATGAAGGTAATGGTAGTTTGAAGCGGATGAAGAAAGACTCATTTGACTGGTATAAGAAAGTAATTGCTTCGAATGGGGAAGATTTGGGATAGTTATTAATAATTGATATTCAGACCAATGATTGATTATACTTGTTGTAAGGGCTATCATTATTAGCTAACTAGAAAGGGTGTTGATTAAATGTCAGAGTTCCCAGAAGGATTTCTATGGGGCGGCGCGACTGCTGCCAACCAGTTAGAAGGTGGCTACCAAGAAGGTGGTCGTGGCTTATCGATTGCGGATGCGTTACCAGGTGGCAAAGACCGATTTAAAATCGTTAGTCAACCAGATTTTGACTGGACGATCGATACAGATAAGTACACCTATCCGAACCATGAAGGTATTGATTTCTATCATCATTACAAAGAAGATATTGCACTGTTTGCCGAAATGGGTTTCAAGTGTTATCGTTTCTCAATTGCATGGTCACGAATTTTTCCAAACGGTGATGAAACGCAACCTAACGAAGCCGGATTAAAGTTTTATGATGATGTGATTGACGAATGCTTGGCCAATAATATTGAACCAGTGATTACAATCTCACATTATGAATTGCCATTGAACTTGGCCAAACGGTATGGTGGCTGGAAGAACCGGTATTTGATTGAATTCTACGAAACTTTGGCGCGGACCATCTTAACGCGTTATGCTTCAAAGGTTAAGTATTGGATGACCTTCAACGAAATCAATAGTGCGGCACATTTTCCGGTGATGGGCCAAGGATTAGTGCCATCGACGGGTGCTAATGACAAAAAGAACGTTTTTCAGGCATGGCACAATCAGTTTGTGGCCAGTGCTAAGGCAGTCAAAATCGCCCACGAATTGCGAGACGATATTCAGGTTGGCTGTATGATTCTCTATGCCATTAGTTATGCTTATGATTCGAACCCAGTTAACCAGCTGGCTAATTTGCAGCATAATCAAGATTTCAACTTCTTCTGTGCGGATGTTCAAGTACGTGGAGCTTATCCGACCTATACCAAGCGACTGCTGGCTGAATATAATCTGACCTTTGATGATCTGGAGACCACAGATGGCGACTTGGCATTACTACAACAATATCCAGTTGATTATATTGGGTTTAGTTATTATATGTCGAGCGCGGTGGAAACCACGGGTAGTGTAACCGATACTGTTGCTGGTAACCTGATGGGCGGCGTCAAGAATCCATTTTTGAAGGCGAGTGACTGGGGTTGGCAGATTGACCCAACCGGGTTACGGATTGCGTTAAATGAGCTATATGATCGCTATCAGAAACCGTTGTTTGTGGTTGAAAATGGCCTAGGTGCGATTGATAAACCTGATAAGAATTTCTATGTTGAAGATGATTATCGCATTGATTATTTGAAGCAACATATTGAAGCGATGGCTGGTGCCATTGATGATGGCGTCGATTTGATGGGCTACACACCATGGGGTTGCATCGACCTTGTTAGTGCATCAACTGGCGAGATGAGTAAGCGGTATGGCTTTATTTACGTGGACCTAGATGATCAGGGCCACGGGACGTTAGCTCGCTATCCCAAGAAGTCGTTCTACTGGTATCAAGATGTGATTAAGCATAATGGGTTAGCGGAGAAATCTGAATAGTTGAAATGCAATTAGTGATATCTGACAGCAATATATCATTGATGAGATGATAGAAATTGGCATTTAACGCTTGCAATCGTTTTCCGAAACCGCTATACTAGCTAATTGTAAATAAGGATTGTTACCGCTAACATTAGCTAGTGGGCAAAACCTAATTAATCGATTGTATTCGTGATTGATAGCACGGATGCAGTGGGTTATTAGGTTTTTTTCTTTATTTAGGTATGAGAGTCGAGGAGCGTGCGCATGCGAATCAAAAAGGTTTTTAATAATAACGTCCTATTGGCTGAAAAAAATGGACGGGAAGTTGTCTTAATTGGTAAAGGAATCGGGTTCAAAAAGCATACTGGTGACGATGTTGAGCAACAACAGATTACTAAGATTTATACGCCAGAAGGAGATAATTGGATTAGTAATTTCCAAAGCTTGATGGCAGATATTGAACCGGAATATTTTGAAGTTGCTTCGCAAATTATTGAGTTGGCAGAACAACAATTGCAAACGACTTTTAATGTTTATTTGTTGATTTCATTGACTGACCATATTCACTTTGCTGTCTATCGGCACCACCATCAGATGGATATTCATAATGAAATCTTGTGGGAAACTAAGCGAATTTATCACCGTGAGTTTCAAGTCGGCATGCAAGCATTGGCACTGATTAAAAAGCATTTTGATGTGACGTTGTTGGAAGATGAAGCTGGATTTATTGCAATGAAGTTTGTTGAGAATAGTATGGCTGACTCTAACACTGATCAAACACTTGCAATGACTAAGTTGATTAATGATATCTTGAATATTGTTAAGTATCAGCTGTCATTAACGATGCCAGATGAGAGTGTTAGTTTGCAACGATTTTTAGTTCATCTACGCTTTTTTGCGGAGCGTTTAACGCTGAAACGACCTGATCAATCCCAAGGGGCAGATGATGATTTCTTATTTGAACATTTATCTAAGCAATACCCCCGAGCCTTTGCCTGTGTCCAAAAAATCGCTGTTTTTGTGAAGAAGTCGACGGAACAGACTGTTTCGGTGAATGAGCGTATTTACTTAATCATGCACATTCAGCGGATGTTGAACGAGAATCAATAATATTTTTGGGATTGTAACTATTCGATTAGGCAAAACCCAAGTAGCAACCAGTCAACCTGTGTTTTTAGTGTTGATAACGGGCCTACTTGGGTTTTTGTCGTTTTATAAAGGGAGGAAAAAGTGTATGGATTATTCAGAATTAGCACAATCAATTCTTACCAATATTGGTGGAAAAGATAATATTAGCAAAGCATGGCACTGTGCGACCAGACTACGTTTCAACTTAAAGTCAACGGACAAAGCGAATACTGAGGCGATTGAAAACTTAGATGGTGTCATTACGGTTGTTCAAAGCGCGGGCCAGTATCAAGTTGTTATTGGTAATGCTGTGGCGCAGGTCTTTGCCGTTTTAGCAGATTTAGCAGGATTAGCAAATCCTGATACGGCGGCTGATGCAGCTACTACAACGGAAGATACGGGTGAAAAGCAAAACATCATTAATCGGTTTATTGCTTTTATCTCCGGAATCTTTACGCCGTTTTTAGGTGCTTTGGCTGGTGCTGGTATTTTGAAAGGGTTGCTAGCTTTAGCGGTTGCTTTTAATTGGATGTCAACGACTAGTGGGGCTTATAAGATTTGGTATTCTGCTGGTGATGCTATTTTTTACTTTTTACCTGTCTTTCTAGCATTTACTGCTGCTAAGCAGTTGAAGGTTAACCAATTTGTAGCGGTGTCACTTGGTGCAGCCCTGCTATACCCAACTTTAGTAACTGTTATGACGAATTCAACAACACTACATTTCTTTGGTATTCCGGTGGTTCCAACAACATACACGTCAACGGTTATCCCAATTCTACTGGCAGTTTGGGTATTGTCGTATTTGGAGCCAGTGCTGGACAAGCTATTTCCAGCGGCAATTCGGAATATTTTCACGCCCCTCTTTTCATTAATTATTATGGTGCCATTGACGCTGTTAGTTGTCGGCCCAATTGGGGGACTCATTGGTAATGGATTAGCAAGTGGTGTTATGGCAATTTATAACTTCATGCCAATTGGTGCTGGTGTTATCATGGGTGCCTTCTGGCAAGTCTTTGTTATCTTTGGTGTACATTGGACGTTCGTACCATTGATGATGAATAATATTGCTAAGATGGGTTATGACCCGTTGTTACCAATTCTTAGTGCGGCCGTATTATCACAGGCTGGTGCTGCGTTAGCTGTTTTTTTGAAGTCACGAGATCAAAAAATGAAAGCATTAGCAGGGTCTTCTTTTGTCACAGCATTGTTTGGAATTACCGAACCGACGATTTACGGGGTAACGCTTAAGTTAAAACGACCATTCTATTGTGCCGTTGTGGGTGGTGCCCTTGGTGGTGCAATTATTGGCGCCGCTGGTACGCACGCTAGCTCATTTACACTCCCTAGCTTATTAGCGGTACCAACTTTTCTAGGACATGGGTTTATGGGTGAAGTCATTGGATTGATTGTAGCATTCTTAGGTGGTGCGATCTTAACGTACTTCTTTGGATTCGCTCGTCAACAGCAGGCTGATCACTCAGTAGTAAGTGATCAAAGTGATAACACAGTAATGGCTCCGGTTGAAGGGACAATTATTCCATTGACTAGCGTTCATGACGAAGTATTTGCGTCTGAAGCAATGGGCAAAGGATTAGCCATTGTTCCAAATAAAGGGACGGTCACAGCGCCTGTTGATGGGACAATCACGGCAGTATATCCCACTGGTCATGCGATTGGAATTACGGCCAATAGTGGTGCTGAAATTCTGATTCACATTGGTATTAATACGGTTCAATTAAATGGTCAATACTTCGAAACAATGGTTAAGCAAAACCAAGTAGTCAAACGTGGTGATTTATTAACTAAATTTGATGTGGATAAGATCAAAACGGCTGGTTACGATACAACTGTCATGGTCATTATTACGAATACGGCTGACTATCAAATGGTCAAGCCAACTGATGCGACGGAGGCTAGTGATAATTGGATTTTAGAATTACAACCTAAGGAGATCATGGAAGGAGCACCAGCTAATGTATAAACCAACTTATCCTAAAACGTTCCCTAAAGACTTTTTGTGGGGCGGAGCGACAGCAGCTAATCAAGTTGAAGGTGCCTGGAATGAAGCAGGTAAAGGCCTGACAACGGCAGAAGTAGTGAAAAAAACGACGGATCGCAAGCATATGTCAATGGATGATGTAACGATATCTTCAATTCAAACGGCGCTAGATGATCAAACTGATACAATGTATCCTAAGCGTCGAGGTGTTGATTTTTATCATCATTACAAAGAAGATATCAAACTATTTGCTGAGATGGGATTTAAAGTTTATCGTTTCTCTATTGCTTGGTCGCGATTATTTCCAAAAGGTGATGAACTCAAGCCAAATTCAGATGGACTTGCTTTCTATGATCGAGTCATTGATGAATTGCGACGCTATCACATTCAACCATTAGTTACGCTGTCACATTATGAAATGCCCATTGGATTAACGCTTAAGCAAAATGGATGGGCCAGCCGGGCAACCATTGCCGATTTTAATCGGTTTACTGAAGTCGTTTTTAAACATTTTAAAGGTCGCGTTCCGTATTATTTAACTTTTAATGAAATTAATACCGGAACTTGGGGGTTTCATGCCACTGGAGCTGTTGATACTGAGAATTCGGCGCATGATCAGATGCAGTTACGTTACCAAGCGCTGCACCATCAATTTATCGCTAGTGCACTGGCTACCAAACAATTACATGCTATTGACCCGGATGCTAAGATTGGGTCAATGCTGGCAAGAATGCAAACTTACCCAGCCACACCTAATCCTGCAGATGTTCAGGCTGCTCAAGTGGAAGACGATAAGAACTTATTTTTCACGGATGTTCAAGCTCGGGGAGAATATCCAGAATTCATGAACCGTTTTTTTGCAGAGAATGATATTCAACTGCAAATGGCACCAGATGATCAGACGATTTTAGCGAAGTATCCGGTTGACTTTATTAGTTTTAGTTACTATATGACAACAGTAACTCAAGCTGATGCGCCTGAACAAGTGAACGGTAATATGGCTACTGGTGGTCGTAATCCTTACCTTGAGGAATCCGATTGGGGTTGGCAAATTGATCCGGTGGGGTTGCGAGTGACACTGAATGAGATGTGGGATCGCTATCGTAAGCCATTATTTGTTGTTGAAAATGGGCTAGGCGCTCTAGATCAATTAACAACTGATCAACAAGTGCATGATACGTATCGGATTGACTATTTACGTAAACATATTGCGCAAATGAAAGCTGCAGTTCAGGATGGCGTACAACTAATGGGCTATACGATGTGGGGGCCAATCGATTTGATTAGTTTTTCTACCTCAGAGATGTCCAAGCGATATGGTTTTATTTATGTTGACCAGGATGATGCTGGTAAAGGAAGTCTGAAACGTTATAAGAAAGATTCATTTTACTGGTACCAGAAGGTCATTAAATCTAACGGTGAAGATCTAGCTTAATTAGGGACTGTCTGAAAACTAAAAATTCAGGTATAATCTGAGGAAAAACGAATCGAGGCATTCCGATGACAACACCTAAACGATA
>NZ_JBMNVY010000015.1:0-68309 GCF_049745435.1 Lactiplantibacillus sp. YT640 | reverse complement strand
GAAAGAATTTCGGAATCATGCCATTCTAAAAACTGCATAGCTATTTTAATTATTTGAACTGTCTACTTGACTCGGAGCAGTCCCGTTAATCATAAGCAGCCTAGTTTTTTTATTTTACGATCGATTATCATTGAAGTAGTCTTGGGTGGCTTCTCATCAGCAAGCCACCCAAGACTACTCAGTCACCATGCAATGCTTAGCGTTCTTAACATACTAAGAATCCTGATAAATAATTGCACTTTATCGCATTTTAATGCACAATTAAAATGATAATATGAGGAGTCGAAAGTAATTTATGGAATTGACAATTGGTTTAATTATTGGCACCAGCATCATTCTTGCCATACTGTGTGGCATACTCAGTATTTACTACTATCACCACACCAAAAAGCTGAACGGTACGATCTGGGCACTCATTGGTATTGCGCTATTGTGCCTGGCTGGCTTTTTTGTTTGGGTCGTCTGGTTTGGGTTATAAACTAAACTGCGGCTCACCGTTACTAGTAACCAATCCGAGGAGGAATTGCTCATGAACCCAGAAGACATGTTTCAACGTTATCTCAACAAATATCAGATTACGTATCAACATCCTGAACATGGTCTAGTTATGCTGACCTCCCCTGTCTGGCCCCAACATCCCGAGCTCCAGCAGGCCATTCAAAGCGCTTTTCAAGGCCTAAACGGCGTCACTAGTATTACAATCAATAGTCCCGAACAATTAGTCATGCGCTATCACTCTGATCAGTTACGGCGGCTAAGTCCGCTGACTTTACTTAGCTTAGAACGCCAGTTAAGCAAGCAATATCATCAAGCTGGCTATTAAACTTAATGGAACGCAAAAATGCAGGCTACCCGGTTAAAAGTGGATAGTCTGCATTTTTGCACTTTATTATTGATTTAGAATGTTACAGCTGCCATTATTTTACCTTCATCGCCGCTAAAATCGACAATGTGGCGTTTTAAGTTAGCAGTCCAAGCTTGACACCCAGCCTTGGCAAACTGCTTGACAGCGTCTGTTAGAGCCAGCTGGCCAGCAATATATTGCTTCGCGATTTGTTCAACTGCCGCGGCATCTTCTTCACGAGCGAACCGGACTGCTAAGCCATTCGTCCGCCGTTCCACGAGATAACCGTTCTCACCAAAGTAAGTTGTGGCACCAGTAGCAACATCATATTGAAAATGTTGAACGCCCAAATCGGCTTCTTTTTTGGCAATCGTGGCAAAGTCTGCGTGGTCACCTAAATTATTTAATACGTCATCGATCTCAGTTAATTTAAACATCATGACACCCCTCGTTCTAATTTCGTTTACTTATCTATTGTAATCCAATTAGACACGTTTGGCAGGTAACGGGTAGAAAATTCGCATTAAAGCCACGTAAATGACCCCGATAAGCGCCATGTCAATGAAGGTTGCACCAGTCACCGTCGCAATCCAAGCAATGTGCTTCAATAACAAGAAGATGGCCACACCTAGTACCCAACATAATAGCGCAATCCAATTCACCCCATGATGATACCAATACTGCCCCTTAGAGCTCGCCAGTTCGTTGATATCATAGTGCTGACGATGCCGCCAATAGTAATCGACTAACATCACGCTGATCATCGGTCCAAGCACCATCCCAATATAATCTAGGAACGCCGTGAATGCAGCTAAAAAACTCCCCATGATTAATGGAATCAGTGTGACTAACGTGGCAATGATTGTCACGGCCCACAGTGCTGGTCGTAACCGAATCCGTGGGAAGATATTCGACAGCGCCGAACCAGCCGCCAATAAGTTTACCGCGTTCGCCGTCATACTCGTTAAGACAATCACCAGTAGTGCTAATACCCCCAAGCCTAGTCGACTCGCAATGGTACTCGGGTCAGAGTTATTAGGATCATAAGTTCCAGAAGTAATCGCGATACTGATCGTCGCGGCAAGCCCGATAAAGGCGAACCAGAACAAGCCGGTAAAGGCCCCTAAAAATGGCATGCCAGTCGCGCCACTCTTTTTGCGCGTAAACCGCGTAAAATCAGCACCCGCTGTCACCCAAGACAAATTGAACGCCGCTAGCGTATCCATCCCAGCCCCCGCCGTCATATGTAAATGTGTCGGCGCCTGCCACGTTAACAAATCATGCACTGAGACCGTCTGGAACACGACGACCGTCTCCCATAAAACAAATAAGATGACAAGAATAATACCTAAACGTTCAATCATCTGAACCGACCGTTGACCGACCGAAACACTCAATAAATGCAACACACTCATGACAATAATTCCGAGGATCAGTCCTTTAGCCCCACCGGGTTTACCATAGACTGGCCAGCCAACTAGATCGTGTAATAAATAGCTGACAGAAGTTGCTGCAATGAACGTGTTTACCGCTGTCCAGCCAATATACTGGGTCAAGTTCACAAAGGACGGAACGTAACTGCCCCGCACACCAAAGGAACCACGAATCAAGCTCATCGTCGCCGCCCCGGTCTTATACCCCATGAAGCCGACTAACGATAAACATAAATACGATAGCGTGGACGATGCTACAATCACTTTAAGCGCCGTCAATAAACCACACGCAGCCAATACACCACCAACGTACCACGTGCCATTATTGGCATTGGCGCCAATCCAAGTTGCAAACATGTCCCAATTAGACATGTGTCGGTGCTTAGGCGCCACCACTTCTATTTGATACTTTGACTCTTGCTGCACATCGTTCACCCTTTCTACAATGTTTTCCATTGTAGTTTTTTTAGTGACGCTTGGTCAAGTCTATTTAACTAAGTTAGTTAATTGCACAAAACTTAAATTCGCATTAAAATAATCTTAATAAGTTAATTAAGGAAGTGACAGATTGTGAAGGGCGCATTGACAGGCTGGCGCCGGAATCTCGCTGTTCTCTGGCTAGGAACATTTATCGCCGGAATGGGATTTTCTGAAGTCATGCCATTCTTATCATTATACGTTGGTCAAATGGGGGATTTCTCCAAAAACGAACTCACGATGTATAGTGGTATTACATACGCAGTGACTTTTTTTGTCGTCGCTGTTGTCTCACCATTATGGGGTAAACTCGCTGACCGGCGTGGTCGCAAAATCATGCTGCTGCGTTCTTCGCTTGGGATGGCCTTTGTTATCGGTGCGATGGGATTTGTCCATAACATTTGGATACTCATTCTACTTCGGTTCTTACAAGGCCTGTGTGCCGGCTACATTCCCAATGCTAGCGCCCTAATCGCCACCGAAACTCCCAAGGAAAGTAGTGGGACCGCAATCGGTATCCTAACAACTGGCTACGTGTCTGGTAACTTGATCGGCCCGATTCTCGGTGGCGTACTCGCCCAAGTTTTCTCTATTCGTTTGACTTTCATTATCACCGGAATTTTGCTACTGATCGTCTTCGTATTGAGTCTGACACTCGTCCACGAAAGCTTTAAACCCAGCGACGCGCCGATTGCTAAACGTGACGGCAGTCTACTCAGCCAATTTAAAAATCCAACGTTGATTATCACACTGCTCGTCTCCACGATGATTATTCAAATGGGGAATAATTCCATCACGCCCATTATTAGTCTATATGTCAAAGAACTGATGCATAACGTCGGCCCAATCACCGTCGTTGCTGGAATCATTGCCGCTCTACCCGGAATTTCGACGCTATTATCGGCGCCGCGACTCGGACGGCTCGGTGATCACCGGGGGGCTGACCGTATCCTTGTCTTTGGTTTCGTCTTTGCCATCCTGATGTACTTTCCACAAGGCTTCGTCTCCAGTGTGTGGACATTAGGGCTATTGCGCTTCATGATTGGGATCTCTGACGGGGCCCTCTTTCCAACGGTGCAAACATTATTATCCAAAAATACACCCCGCGAGTTAACAGGCACTATTTTCAGTTGGAATCAATCTTTCCAAGCAGCTGGCAGCATGCTCGGCTCCTTACTTGGTGGCGCCGTCTCCGGCTGGTTCGATTACAACGGTGTCTTTATCTTCACCGCCTTGTCATTACTGCTTAACTTCATCGGCGTACTGATCTTTATACCAAGTATGCGGCACCCATTTGCAAAACACTCGGTTGATTAACCGCGCTATTTATCAAGTTCAAAAGCTATCAGCTTAGTCCCGGAGATCGGACCAGGACGCGGACCGGCTGACAAACACTAATCCGACTAGCATATTTTAACCATAATAAAGGTCACCAATCAGCAATCGCTGCTTGGTGACCTTTATTAGTTATTCTATTCCGTTAGCTCTTACTTCAAATATTTTGCCATGAACTGGCTTACTTTTTGTTGATATAGTTGCGGATAACGCGTGTATGATTCCGCGTGACCAGCTCCTGGAGCCACCCATAATTGCTTTGACTTGACCGTCGTAGCGCGGTAGTTCTGATATACCATCTTCGTGGGGACAAAAGTATCCTTAGCACCATGAATAAAGAAGATTGGCAACTTATTCTTCTTGAGCTGGTTTACTGAACTCGCCGTCATAAAGTTGAAGTGGGCCTTCGCTTGAGCTACCCAGCTTGCCGTATACAGCAGTGGAAACTTCGGTAAGTGATATAGTTGATTCAGCTCATATCCCAATTCATCACCAACACTGGTATAGCCACAATCTTCAATAATCGCTTTAACTTGTGATGGAAGTTTCTCGCCACTCATCATCATGACAGTCGCACCACCCATTGAAACGCCAAAGAGTCCAATCTGACTATTTTGGCCTACGCGGCGAATCACCTGTCGCGTCCACTTTAGATAGTCCAACCGGTCAGGCCAACCAAAACCATAGTAATCCCCCTGACTCTGACCATTGCCACGATCATCCGGCGCCAGCACATTATATCCTTGGCGATGCCACAATCGAATATAGCTCGCCATCTGCTCCTTGTTACCCATGTAACCATGCGCCACAATAATCGTTTTGGTGGTTCGGTGCGCAGCTGGTACATAGTCCGCAACTAACTTCAAATGATCCGTTGCGGACGTCTCATGCCAGGTCTGCTTGTTGACCCGTTTCAGCCACGCTTGGTTCTGCTTCAACTTACTTTTACTCTTACTAGAACTATGGTTCAAAACTTTCGGGGTGGGTTCAAATGCAAAGTGATATAAATAAAAACTACCGCCCGCGACCCCAATGACGATCACGGTCAAGAATGCAATGAGCGCAATTGTCCATTTTTTGCGTGTTGTCATATTCTCTTTCTCTCTTTCATACCTAATCATATCTGCTAAGCCTAATTCGCTTTAATTCGAATACGCTACAAGCAGCCATAGCGATATTATCAAACGCTATTCTCAATTATGTGCCTATCTCAACTCAATCTACCAATTCGTTAAGCGCTCGGATCGTTAATAAATGTGCCGCCACCGTTTGAGCTGCTAATTGAATTGCCCGTGCTAACGGGTCAACCGTCGACAAGACGACCGGTTGTCCAGCAAGCGTAGACTCGAATGCTTGCCGAAATTGCTGGTACCGCGGCTCAATCTGACGCGAATCACGAATTTGCAAAATCGCTTTACTAATTACTGGTAATGAAAAATCAGTCTTCAAAATTGAAACGACTAGTACCGCCACAATCTGATTCCGGGTATACCGATGTCCAACCGGCCGACTGAAAAAATGTTGTTTCACGTAACTATTAATCATCGTCTTCGTTACGGCAGGTAACCCCAGCGGCTGAATTGTTTCATTAACAAGTTGCAACAACTGTTCCATATAAACGGGCACCGCGGGCAACTCTTCCCACGAAAGTAAATAGTTACTAGTTGATCCAAATTCCTCCATCATCCAATCCTCCTCACTACCCTATTTAATTTAGCCCAATTTAGATTTTAATTCAACAATATCTAATCATCACCTTGTTATAAATAGAATTATAATCTATATATCCACTCTGCTAATTATTATTCGCCTCAAAAATTATTAAAAGGTGCTTATTTTTGGATTGCTGTTCGTCAGCAATGATCGTCCTATTCCGACCTCCGGGGCTGGGTGACAATTGCTGGAACGTAAGCCGACGTCGATTTGAGCCCGTGCACAACCCGCCCGGTCTCAAATACGAGTCTTATTCTAAGCCGGAAGCAGACCACTTCCGACTAAGAATAATTTGGCTACTGAGTATTGTCACCCAGCCCCTCCAGTCTCAAGCTTGCGAGGGGCCACGGGTTGAAGCCGAGCATTGCCTGCCAACGGATTAATGCGGTTTTGGCATTAGTCCATTGGCGTAGCAAGCACAGGCTTTAGTGGCACCGAACACCTTTCGGTAAGCCGCTCGAATGGCTGATGAACGGCCACTTAACTTAGCACAATTTATCGTTGACTATTTTGATATTAAACAAAGACAAAGGGTTAGGGTGCACTAGGCACTCTGTCAGAAGTTTGAATCTTACTATGCCGATTCAGGATTAATGAGCTACCTCAATATCATTTTCAGTTTGACAGTTGATTAACAAAATTACTGTTTACAAAAAGCAACGGCAAATTCATCAAAAGTTAAGTACAGCTTCGTCTGCCATTCGAATACTCTCCCGACTGGAAGGCGTTTCTGACAATGCCCAGTGGTGAAATTTCACTTAGCAAGTGTCCTGTGCTTGGTTATTGAAAGGCCAGTATTTGAGACGTGATTTTTCGGCTCAAGTCTGTGCCCACCACGTTCCGGCAATTGGCAGAAATGCCTGGAAGTCGGTGTAGGACCAACCAACTAAACAAGTTTACGCTGATTCGAACTTTTTCCAGCGGGCCTAAGCTGGCTATTTTTGAACTTTCAAAATAAGGATCTTTTAATAATGATTCACGCCAAATCAAGGCTTGAAAGCCACCCCATATTTCCGCTAAAATAGGCTTATCCAAATTTTGTTATCCAGAAAGGAAATCATTATGAATAACGTTTACCTAGCTGCACCGTTTTTTGACGAGGCTCAGAAGGAACGCATCCAACAAGTGAAGTCGGCGCTGTTGGCTAACCCGACGATCAACCCCGATGGTATCTTCATCCCAGAAGAACATCAATTTGAAGAAGAACCTTTTGGTAGCCGTGCTTGGCAACAATACGTCTACGCATCCGATATGCGTCAAGTTCATCGGGCCGATGTCGTTGTTGCCATTCTTGACTTCGACATGACTAGTGCAACCAATGAGCCAGATTCGGGCACAATGTTTGAAATCGGTGCGGCCGTGGCTGAAAAGACACCCGTCATCGTCGTTCAGTTTGATGCGAATAAAGAACTCAACTTAATGATTGCCCAAGGATTAACGGCCTATTTCGATGCTAGTAAAGATGGTCTGAAAGAATTATCTGCCTACAATTGTGATGACTTACGTTCTAAGCCCGCTCACCGGCCAGTATTTTAGGCACACAACTTAATGACACGAAAAAATGCTGCTTGCAAACGAATAACGTTTGTAAGCAGCATTTTAACTAACTTGAATTGATCATCCTTATTCAGCAGTATTCACGACTAATCGTGACTGTCGCCGCGCCTGCCAGCGCTTATTCAATTCCAGCACGAATGTTGGAATCAGCGTAGCTACTAGCACCGTTAACCATCCTAACGCTGGTAGTGTCACTAAGCTAAAGAAACTACGGAACGGTGGTATCACTGCAATTGCCAAGACCACCAGAATTCCTAACAGCAATCCTCGGTTCAGCATTGGATTACGCGTCATGCTTGACCAGCTGAGTGGTCGGCGATCCTTAATTGCATAGATGTCGATCATTGATCCTAATGCCAATACTAGAAAGACCATCGTCATCCCGACTGGGGCTTGACCATTTGTTAAGCCAAAGCGGCCAAACGCGTAAATTCCGAGGGTTAGTACGGTAAAAGTAGCTGCCCGGATAAACAACCGTTGACCAAGGCCCCGAGCTAAAATACTTTCGTCATTGGCTACTGGTGGTTGTTGCATGGCTTGGGGTTCACCTGGCTCTTGGCTAATAAAGAATCCTGGAATCCCATCAGCAAGTACGTTAATAATCAGCAATTGTTCTGCTAACAGTGGCGCCCCCCAACCGAAGAGGACTGCACCAACCATCAAGAAGATTTGTGCAAAGTTGACACCTACCAAGAATTCAACGGCTTTAATGATATTCTGATAAACTGTCCGACCTTCCTTAACTGCTGCCATGATCGTCGCAAAATTATCATCCGTTAACACCATGTCAGCGGCTTCTTTAGATACTTCGGTACCCGTAATTCCCATTGCAATGCCAACATCCGCCGCTTTCAATGCCGGCGCATCGTTGACACCATCACCGGTCATCGCAACCGTCTTACCAAGACTTTGCCAAGCCTGAACGATTCTAATTTTGTCACTCGGCGACACTCGGGCGTACACTGCAATCTGATCGATTTGAGCCGTCAATTCTTCATCGCTCAATTGGCGTAACTCATCACCGCTAATTGCTTGCAGCTCAGGGGTTAAAATGCCAATTTCCTCAGCGATAGCCTTCGCAGTAACCAAATGATCTCCCGTGATCATAACTGGAAAAATACCCGCCTGTTTGGCTGCTCGAATGGCCGGAATCACTTCTGGTCGTGGTGGATCAATCAAACCAATCAATCCTGCCAATTGGAGGTCAGCTGTCAGGTCGTCCCAGTCAGTAGTTTGGACATCCGCGGGAATGATGCGATAGCCAACAGCTAAAACGCGAAGCGCCGCCTGCCCAAATTCATCATGGGCCACTTGTCCAGCAGCTAGGCTAGCTTGGTCAGGCTTCAGTGGTAACCGATCCCAAGCCCCTTTGACGATAACTAACCGTCGACCATGCGCTAATTCATGCACCGTCGTCATCATCTTCTTAGTTGAGTCAAACGGGTCTTCCGCAATTCGTGGGGTCTGCGCCTCCAAGCTGGGCCGATCTAAATCATACTGAGCCAGCCAACGAATAACGGCTAATTCCGTTGCGTCCCCAATAGCTTGTTCTTCACCGTCAACGTGGTTGATCTCGGCATTCGTCGCTAATCCTAAGTAACGCATCAATGTTTGTCCCGCTGATGGCAAGGGCTGTTCGGTCGTCATAATGCCCGTGGTCGGCGTCCAATACTTTGTAATTGTCATTCGATTTTGCGTCAAGGTTCCGGTCTTGTCAGACGCGATTACATCGACACTCCCAATCGTTTCAACGGCACTAACTCGGCGCATGATGGCATTTCTGTCTGCCATCCGTCGAACACCGTGTGAAAGACTAATGGTCACGATGATCGGCAGAGTCTCTGGCACGGCCGCGACCGCTAATGAAACCCCAATCATCAAGCTATCGGCCAAACCTTGGTTTTGCACCCAAACACTCAGCGCAAAAATCGTAATACCACCTAAGACGGCAAATGTCGTTAACCAGCTTGATAGCCGATTAAGCCGCCCCTGTAATGGCGTGGCCCGTTGCTTCGTCTTGTTCAACAAACCTGCAATTTGACCTAACTCTGTGGCCATTCCGGTCGTTAAGACCTGAATCAATGCAGTACCGGCTGTGACGGCCGTTCCCGCATACACTTGACAGTTATCATCCAACTCACCGGTGTCCTGATAAATACTTTTTTCAACAGCTTCACTTTCACCTGTCAAGACTGCCTCATCAACGGCTAAGTTCGTGGCCTCTAACACGACCGCATCGGCTGGAACCTGGTCACCCGCTTTTAGTAGCACTAAATCACCGGGAACGATTTCTGGTGCCGCAATCGTTTGTACCTTCCCATCCCGTCGAACATTAGCTGTGGGTAAACTCATTGACTTCAGTGCCGCCAACGACTTTTCTGCGGAAGCTTCTTGGTACAAACCAATACAGACATTAATAACTAAAATGGCGCCAATCACAATGGTCTTTGTCCAGCCCCCATTCTGGGCAAGAGCCAAGTACGTGGCTAAACCAACTGCAAATAATAATACTAGCGATGAAACGTCGCTCATATGTTGCCAAATTTTACGCCATAACGGTACGGGGCGCGCAGCCACTAATTCATTTTTGCCGAATTTAGTTAGCTGGGTCGTCACCGCTGTGGTCGTTAAACCGGACTCGGGGGTAGGTTTGAATGGTGCATTCTGATAATTCTGCATCGTTTATTCCTCCGTAATTCGATTATCGTTGTCATTCGTCACTATTAATGATAGCGGAAACATTTTGTCGTTTTACGTACAAATTGTGAAAAAGTCGTGAAGATTAGAACGTACAATTAAAGCAGCCATTAAACATTAACCACAGGTCATCATCAAAAAACTGTTCAATTTATGACTAAAATCAAGTTACCAGCCATGAATATTGTTATAATAGAACACAAATATTCCTTGGAGGCACGTTATGAAAATCAAATTAATCTCAACTAGTGATGTGCACGGTTACCTCGCGCCAACTGACTACAGTCGTCGTGATAACATCGCACCATTTAGTCTTAGTCGTGCCGCTACTGTTATTCATCAACTGTCACGTGAAGATACGGCTGATGTCTGGCCAATCGTGATTGATAATGGCGACTACGTACAGGGATCACCGTTGACCTATTTCATTGCTCGCCACCACCAAGAAGCTGCACCGTTATACTCGCGCCTTGCAAATTGCAACCACGTTCAAGCCGGTATTTTTGGTAACCATGAATTCAACTACGGGCTCGACTACCTCGACCTGTGTGAATCAAGCCGCCAATATCCGATGCTGGCCGCCAATATTCATGATGACCTGCACCGCACCTTATTCTCCAAACCATACACAATTCTGGAACGCGCCGGAGTTAAAGTGGCAATTTTGGGACTAACGACACAATTCGTTGCCCACTGGGAACAACCACATCACATTGCCGGCCTGCACTTTGAGGAGGTGGTTGCAACTGCTAAACATTGGGTGCCCAAATTGCGCCAACTGGCTGACGTCGTTGTCATCGCCTACCACGGTGGTCTTGAACGCGATCCCCAAACTGATCGTCCAACCGAACGCATGAATGGTGAAAACCGAGGATCCGCACTATTAGCTGAAGTACCCGGCATTGATGCCATGATTACTGGCCACCAGCATCGACAATTAGCCGTTACGGTTCACGGTGTTCCCGTGACACAACCTGGTATGAAAGGTACTAATGTTGCTATGATTACCCTTGAGCTCGACCGCAATCATCAAGTGACGACCAGTCATCCGGAAATCTATCCGGTCGCAGATGCCACCCCCAATACCCAGGTAATGCAACTAGTTGGACCAATCAATGACCAGATGGAAGACTGGTTAGACACACCACTTGGCCAAATTAACGGCAATATGCTCGTACACGATCATCTTCAAGCACGGCTGCATAATCATCCTTACATCGATTTTATTAATCGCGTTGAAATGGCCGCAACCGGTACCGATATTGCCGCAACAGCATTATTTAATGACGACGTACCAGGCCTCAAACAACACGTGACGATGCGGGAAGTCATGAACAGTTACGTCTACCCAAACAAACTTGCCGTTGAAGCCATTACTGGTGCTGATTTACGCGCCGCTCTTGAACGTTGTGCGAGTTACTTTTTCCTCCAAGACGGACACGTTCGGGTCAATCCCGAGTTCATGCACCCTAAGTTGCGCCACTATGTCTATGATATTTACAGTGGCATCGCCTATACTTTCGACCTTACCAAACCCTTTGGTCAACGTGTCGTCCAACTCGATTATCATGGGGCCCCAGTCACCGCTGACCAAAAATTAACGGTCACTCTGAATCATTACCGCGCTGGTGGCGGTGGGAATTACCCAATGTATCAAACGGCTAAGATTATCCGGCGCTTACCTACTGATATGACCGTATTAATTGCCGACTACTTTGCGCAACATCCCGTCGTCAACGCAACGCAACCGACTAATTTTCAAGTTCACTATTAAGACTAACGCGACAAACCCGCTCAAATATGCCCTATTTGAGCGGGTTTGTCTATACTGACGTTCACAACGTTTGGTTTAGCATCGTCGTTAAACCGTGCCAATTAACCTTTGTCAATCGGGAATCATAACAGCACTGACCGCAAGTCGTGCCCTCCTTTGTGAGCACCTCACAAACCCAGCATGGTAATCAAAAGGTGCCCGTCATACGAGCTGCAATCCCCACATTAAGAATCCCATGGTCAGCGGCGCAATGACCGTACTTAACATTTGCGTCGCCACATACTCATCTGGTGCCAAGTGGTTTTGGACGGCCAACATGGTCGCGATGGTTGCAGTGGGGATTGCGAGTGTCAAGACAACTAATTGTTGGTTACCTAATGACACACCTAGACTAGCCATAATCCCCCAAATGAGCACCGGTAAGCCTAAATTTTTCAGTAGCACGTTTAAGACAACCATGCGCGTCAGTCGCCACGGTCTGGTCGTTAACAGAAGCCCCAGCGCAAATAACGCCACGCCCCCAGCTGCTTGTCCCAACTCCGTAAAATTCGTTAGCCAAGCACTGGGCAACCGCAATCCGGCCAAATTCAAGAGAAAAGCACTGATTGGCGCCCACACGACTGGTTGCCGACTCGCACGACACAGTTTCTGCCAACCGGCTCGCC
The DNA here is from genome assembly GCF_049745435.1 of Lactiplantibacillus sp. YT640. Classification (NCBI taxonomy): domain Bacteria; kingdom Bacillati; phylum Bacillota; class Bacilli; order Lactobacillales; family Lactobacillaceae; genus Lactiplantibacillus; species Lactiplantibacillus sp. YT640. Next base: position 55,814 of record NZ_JBMNVY010000015.1, on the reverse strand, counting down.
AACGTTGCTCAGGTGTCGAACCGCCCGCTAGCGTTAACAGCAACACGCTCACTGGCACTTGTACCAAATTCATGTACAGGCCGCCTAACGCGACCAATAAAACACTGATTTTACCAAAAACCACCAGTAAGACGGAAACACCCATGAATGGAATTGAAGGACTGGCGATCACTAGCGCTCGTAACGTCCCCGTTTCTAGTTGCTGATGGAAACAGCATTGGCTCACAATGACGATGACCATGCCACCTAGCATGCCTAGCGCCAACCACAGCGCGACCGAGGAGTTTTGAATAATGGTAGCGCGCTTTAATGACAATATTCCTCCGAAAAGACTTAACGGCAAGGCGTAATGCATGACCAACTGAATCAAAATATCACTGGTCGTTGGCGCAAATTGGTGCCGTAGCCCGCAAACACGCCTAATCCCACCGTCACAACAATTGGTAAAATTGCTAATATCAGTAACATTCACAGGCCCCCAGACTTAATAATTAAAACTGAGTGTACCATAGTCCAATCGCTGTGATAGTCAGGTTGCTAGTCAACAATCGGACATCTTATGACGTTTCATTAGTCTAATTAGGGGCCTACCTCATATTATTAAGCGGCCGCGCCACACTTTTTACGATAACAACGAATTTTCTAATTTAACTAGCTGACTCCGACAATTAGGTGATTAGCCAAATAAAAAGGATGCTGCCAGTGGCTGCATCCTTAATAACGATGAAACTTAGAAATTAACTTGATCAGGATCATTAGCTAACCCGGCAACACCGTGGAAACCATCAATGACCTTCATATCATCATCGCTGAGTTCGAAATCAAATAATTCCGTATTTTGTTTAATCCGATCCGCATGAACTGATTTTGGTAATGGTAAGAAACCGTGTTGTAATGACCAACGTAGCACAACTTGGGCAACGCTCTTATCATACTTATCAGCCAACGTCTTTAATTCTGGGATACTGAAGATCTTACCAGTACCTAATGGACTATAAGCTTCTGATAAAATGTCATGTTTGCGGTTGTAGGCCACAACTTCATCTTCCATATCACTAGGATTGAGGAAGATTTGGTTAACGGCTGGCACAACCTTGGCTGTCTTAAGCAGCGCGTCTAAATGCTTAGGCCGGAAGTTAGAAACCCCGATAGCCCGTGCTTTACGTGCCGTGTAAGCTTCTTCCATTGCCCGCCAAGTATCGGCGTTCAATTGTTCCCAATTGTCGCGCATTGCGGCTGGGTTTGGCCAGTGGATCAAGTAGAGGTCAACATAGTCCAAACCTAACTTAGCCAACGAGGTATCCAGCGCCTTCTTGGCAGCGTCATAGCCATGGTCGGCATTCCATAATTTGGTCGTGACGAATAGGTCTTCACGTGCCACACCACTATCGGCAATAGCTTTACCGACACTTTCCTCGTTACCATAGGCCGCCGCCGTGTCAATGTGCCGGTAACCCGCCTTTAATGCGGCTAATACGGAATTGTAAGCAACCTGACCATCAGGTGTTTGCCACGTTCCAAAACCAACAATCGGAATCTTAGTGCCGTTATTTAACGTGTACGTATCGGTGAGTTTAGTCAATGCAGTCATCAAAAATGCCTCCAAGAATTTATTTGTTAAGATAATTCTACCCATAACCGACCACTTCCGGCAAACATTCTGTTCCAAACTAATGACGATACGCAAAATTCGTGAGAAAATATAAACATTCTGATGTGGGAGGGGTTTTGATGAGCGATACGGCAGTTATGTTAAAAACCACGTTATTGGCCGGCGCCATTTTGCTAGAAAATGGGGCTGAAATCAAACGAGTTGAAGACACGATGCAACGAATTGCAACCAACGCGGGCTACCCTGACGCGCAGGTCTTCGTACTGTTAACAGGGATTACCGTCTCCTTGCCGGAAAATGCCACTAGCGAAGTGCGAGCAATCCATAATCGGGGTATGGACCTCGAAAAAGTGGATCAGGTCAACAGCCTGTCACGGCAGTTTGCTAATCACGATATTGATTTAACTGAATTTGCCGCAGCCCTCGAACGGGTCAATCAAGCCGTACCGACCTTCCCATTCAGCTGGTTATGTCTAGCGGCCGTTGTCGTTAGTGTGCCGTTGATGGTCGCCTTTACTGGGCGGACAACTCCTGCCGACTTGATCACTTGTGGGCTAGCCGGGTTGGCTGGTTTTGCTGCCTTTTATTGGATCAATCGGCTGGGGTCAATTCGGTTTCTCAGCGAATTTATGGGCGCTTTTATTATTGGTCTAATTACCCTACTCGGCTTTTATCTCACTAACGGTCATTATCATCCCGACGCCATCATTATTGGCGCTGTAATGCCATTAGTGCCGGGTGTCGCCATTACTAATGCCGTCCGTGACACAATGACGGGTAACTTGCTGAGTGGTCCTGCCCGCGCTGTAGAGGCCGTTTTATCCGCGTGTGCGATTGGTGTTGGTATCGCACTGACTTCATTTTTCTACTAAAGGAGGCGTGACATGCTACATTGGCTCTTAACAACCGGTTTATTTCAAATTATCTTAGCTTACTTAGCTACGGCTGGTTTTGGGGTACTTCTCAATATTCCGCGTCGCGCCGTTAACCTCAGTGGTTGGGTCGGTGCTGCTGGCTGGTTTACGTATGAGGTCCTCTATCACATCCTGCCATTAGGAATCGACGCCAAACTTGCGATTGGTAATCTCGTCGCAGCTATCGTGATTGGCGTCGCTAGCGGTATGGCCGCACGCTACAAACGAATGCCGATGATCATCTTTAATATCCCTAGTCTGGTCCCACTGGTTCCTGGTGGCCAGTCTTATCGAGTCGTTCGTAACTTGGTCACTGGTCAACCAGACTTGGCCTACCAGTACTTTGTACAAGTTGTCATTATTGCTGGCGTGATTGCAATTGGCTTTCTCGTCGCTGAATTTATCAATCACATTACTTTACACTTTGTTTAATCAGAAAAATCAGCTAGTGCATCTTTGTCGGTTAGCAAAATGACACCACGTTATCTTGATTTTCAGCTGTTAGACTTCTTAAATGATTAGCAAAAAATAGATAACGCCTTTTACTAAGTACTTACAATAAAAGTAAGTTAATAGGTCTAATATAGTTCAAATTGTGGGCTTATAAGCCTGCAACATTTACAATAATAATTGTATTTAACCCGAGATTTTCTAACTTGGAGGGAGAAAAGCTCAATTTATTATTTAGATACTGACAAAATAAGCTTAGAGAAAAAGAAAAATACCCTTGGTAAGATTGGCATAAAATTATGACCTTCATTAATATTTTTCAAAACTGTAAATTCAATTAAAATACTGCCTAATTACGATTCTACAGCTGCAATTTCAATGTGATTGCGAAGCCTTAAAAAGTAGTATACGAGGAGAATATTACAATGAATACTAAGTCTAATCATCTCATCGAATGGCTGCTCACCTTATTATTAATAATCTCAATTCTGATAAATGTTGGTTGGTTTATTTTTCGATATGGCGGTCATTACTACTACATGAAAATATCGAGTAGTACCGGAACTTCCCCCATTACACTACCGGTCAATATCCCAGCTACTGGGTATCAATACCAAGGACTAGCAACTAATTCTAAGGGCGAAAAAAAGTATCTTCATTTTAATACAGTTGCTGCTGATCCAGCCCCATTCAAACGCGGACAAATTGTCAGAATCACATTCAATCAAAGGTACGGCGTAACCAACTATAAATTAGTTCATCGGTAACACGATTACTTCAAAAAAGCCGTCATAACGATTGGTTTATCACTTATCCAATCGTTATGACGGTCCATCCATTACTAGAATGATATAATCTAAAAAGTCAGCAACTAATTTATAGTCGCTGACTTTATTTATTCATGATATTTGCGGCAACAAGCTTAGCCAAAAGTTACGCTTCTAGTATTTAATGAATCAACGTAAAGTAGCCAATCACAAGTACCCCCAGGACAATTCGGTACCAACCGAACGCCTTGAAGTCGTTTTTCTTGATGTAATCCAACAAGAAACGAATCGACAAGTAAGCGACTACGAAGGACACGATCACCCCAACGGCTAAGACTGCTCCTTGCAAACCAGCTAAAGAACCACCGTGAGCAAAGAATTTCACAAGCTTCAATAATGACGCCCCAAACATTGTTGGAATTGCCATGAAGAATGAAAACTCAGTTGCGACGTAGCGTGAAGTTCCAATCAAGATAGCCCCTAAAATGGTTGCACCGGAACGTGAAGTCCCTGGAATCAACGAGAGCAACTGGAAGCACCCAATGAACAATGCCGTCGTATAAGGTAACGTTTGTAGATTAGCGAAGCGGGGTGTTAAGCGCTTATTATGATTTTCAATCACAATGAATAGGACCCCATAAATAATCAACGTGGCAGAAACGACCGCCCAATTCATTAAATGTTCGTCCATCCAATCATTTAACGGTAACCCCACGATCACTGATGGAATGACCGCTAATAACACCTTACTCCAGAGAACCCAAGTATTTCGCTTTTCCGTGGTATCCTTGCGTGGTGACAACGGATTTAGTTTATGGAAATACAGGACAACGACCGCCATGATCGCCCCTAATTGAATCACAACGTTGAACATATCCGTAAACTGCGTGGACTGTTGCATCTTGATAAATTCGTCAACTAGGACTAAATGCCCTGTTGAACTAATTGGTAAGAATTCAGTAATCCCTTCAACAATCCCCAAGATTACCGCTTTAAAAATATCTAACACAATGGATTCCTTTCTTGTTGGCAATGATTATCGCTTGATAATCCCAATACATAAAGATTTACGACCATCCCCGATGGCCGGTATATCAACATTATAGCAAGCAGCTACTCAAGATAGTAGCGTCCATGTGTATTTTTTTGGTAAAGATTAATTTGTCAGCGCTGCCAACGCCGTACTAAATACATTTTGCGTTTGGTCATCAAAACAAACAATCGTGATTGTCTGAACCGTGTGGGCCGTTGTCTGCGCGGTTGCTTGTAACGTTTTTAACGCTAACGGTGCCGCAATTGATAGCGGAAAGTGATAGACGCCGGTACTGATAGACGGAAAAGCAACCGTTTGACAATGATTCTCAGCGGCCAAATTCAGACTGTTGCGATAACTGTTCGCTAACAATTGTAATTCATTATGCTGGCCACCTTGCCAAACGGGACCCGGCGTGTGAATCACATACTTCGCCGGTAGTCGAAAGCCCGGCGTAATTTTGGCTTCACCAGTTGCACAACCGTGTAATGGGCGACAGGCAGCCAGCAATGCTGGCCCAGCTGCCCGATGAATGGCACCATCGACGCCGCCACCACCAAGCAAACTCGTATTGGCCGCATTAACAATTGCATCAACGGTCATTTTGGTAATATCACCGTGAATGACTTTAATCTCAACCATCTTAAACTGCCCCCATAATCAGATTAACACTCGTTTGGGCCTGTTGTTTTAGCTGTGCCCCACTAGGATCCTGTTTTGCCAATAACTGAATGCCGCTGCGAACCTGCATTAAACTTGCTGCAGCCTCAGCGACCGTGGTCGGTAAGGTTTTAGCCTGAGGTGAAAGTAAACCGACGAGTCGGGTCTGTAAATCAGCATAGATCGTTTGCAGTTGGGCCATCAAGGACGCATCCTGCGACCCAATTTCGGCCATCAGGTTCACCATCAAACATCCTGCTGGCCACCGTTCACTCTGAAACGGCAGTCGCAAACAAGCCGCAATTAAAGCGGGCAATGGTGTTTGCCGCGCCCGCTCACGTTGAATCAATTGATCAAGTTGTTCATCTAACGTTATTTGATAGCGTTCAAGTGAACGGCGTAACGCAACCCGCTTACTGTGATACTGGCGATAAAACTGCGTTCGTGACAACTGGCTAACGGTGAGCAAGTCGTCAACTGTCGTTTGATAATAACCACGCTGCCAAAATTGAATCATCATTGCTGTTTCAACCACTGATGCGTCCTTAACAACCATGCTAAACCCTCCTGAACCTAACGCTACTACATTAATCAGCAATTAAATACTGAATTCCGCGAATAATCGACCATAAGTAGCTAGCCACTGCGACTAATCCAAATACCGCTAAAAGAACCACGGCCAACCAGCCACTATTAACGATACTGTCCATATAAATACCGCTAACGCCTAAAATAACGAGCAGTGTAATTCCTAAAATTGTCGGCAACAAATGTAACCAAAAAGCCCGTCCTGCAACCCGATGTGCTTCTGGATTAGTACTCGTCAGCAACCAAACAATTAATGGAAATAAAACTGGTAAGAATAAAATGCTTAAATAGCTCAACGCGTTAATCACCCGATTTTGTGTCATTGTTATAACCTCCCCCGATATTTATTTCGAGTATAGCGAAAGTCTGGTACTTCGGCAAATAATAAACAAATTGTTAAAATACTTAGGACTCTCCCAAGGTTACGCGCCGAATGTTAACTTACGACCACGGTCTGCTATAATAATGACATAACCTAACCTTGCAATCGCTAGTTGCCACTGTACAACCCGGGAGCGAACGGTTCATGTTAGGATTTAGGTGCATTAGTTAAGATGCGGAGGAAAAGAAAATGACGAAACGAATGAGTTTCAAATTTAAATGGGTTGCCCTCGTTGCCACCCTGATCGTTGGGCTTGGCAGCTGGCAAGTCCTTGCGCACGCTGACAGTAGCAGCGATGAACCAATTGTCACATTAGGCAGTAGCCTGACTAGCAGTCAAAAGACTGGGACGATCAACACGTTAACGGCTAGCTTGAACGGTGCCGATTATCAGACGCTAACTGTTAACGGCGATACTCTAGTTAAATACCTCAACCCAGCCGGTGAAAGTTTCACAAGTAGCTCAGGTGTGTGGTCCAGTGCGATGATTCAAAAAACAAGTTCTGGTTCTGGAATTAATGTCAAAATTTTAAATTATAATGGTAGTAATAACATCACCACTATTACGGCTAACCAGTATAAAAACGCCGCCCTAACGGCTGGGATTACCGATGCTAATATTTACGTCACATCAGCTACTCCAATCGACGGTTCGGGCGCACTAGCCGGTGTTTACGCGGCGTACGCAAAATCTGGTAACAGCTTAAACACGAAGCAAGTAACCGCCGCCCAAGATGAGTTAAGTACTCTCAGTGGCATCACTCAAGCAAATAAGAGCAAGGATGGTTATACTGATTCCCAGTTGAACAACGCTGTGGCTGGTGCCAAAAAGGAAATGGCCCAAAAAGGAAGTAACATCACTAAAAACGAAATCACGACCATTGTCAATCAACAAATTACCAATAACAATTTAACAAATGTCATTACTAATAATCAAAAGACTGAAATTATTAATTTGTTAGTCAAGATCCGTGATTCAGGTGCATTAGATTCTTCAAGCTTTAAGACTCAAGCCAACTCGTTGATGAAGAACATTCAATCAAATGCCAAGGGTGTCTTCAGCAAACTCAATACTAAAGAAAATCAAAACTTGCTCCAAAAAATGTGGAGCGCGATTGTTAACTTCTTCAGCTCTATTTTCAAATCAATCTTTGGCTAATTATTAATCTCGGATACTCAAAATCGGACGACAAAACTGCAATCAGTTTTGTCGTCCGATTCTTTTTAAGCCTTGAAGCATACCATTAAATAACGATCACTGGCTTGGCAAACTATTCAATTGCCAAGTGATAGTTCCAGAATAATTTTTAGCCATCACACGACCACCCTTGACGTGCAACGCAACGTTATTAACATTCCAAATTTGTTGATTAGTCCCGACGCCTTGTTGACTAGTCGTCCCAGCTATTGACGTTTGTTGGGTAGCACCTGGGGTTAACTTAATCACGGCTGGTAAAGTTGCCTGATTTTGGTCAGTTGCCGTAACCCATTTACTAGTACTAGCATTCAAATATTGCGCCGTTCCTGATGTTAACGTCACGTAACTACCCGTCATGGTCGTCCCATCAGTAGCTGTCAACGCTGATAATTGGGCCGTCAATTGCCAACCACTTGGGGTGTCCCGTGTATCAGTCACTTGTGTATACACACTATCCTGCCCATTTTTCTGACCACCAACTGTTGCATACTTCTGTCCATCAGTAGCAGTAGCCAATTGGTCTTCAGCGGCTGATGGTGACAACAATGGGTACGCTGTATCCATTGTTGGAATGCTGTGCTGTCCAAAGTTCAAATGTGTAGGTACAGCGTCCAACGATAATGGGCCTAAATTGTTCGTCCCGCCAGTCCCAGGCTTGCTAGGATCATCAGGATCAATTGGATTGACGATTAAATCCTTAGCTACTGTAAATATCGGTGCTGGTTGGAAAGTCGCATCATGATACTGCTGCCCATTTGGATAACTATTAGGATCAGGATTACGATTTCCTAGACTATCAGCCATATAAATAATAATCTTGTCACCAATTTTTAACGATAATCCGGTTAAGTTCAGTGACCAAGTCCCATTGGCATTGACAACCGTTTTGACATTAGTTTGAATCTGCCCATTCAATGCTAATGTGACCTGCGCACCTGGTTCTCCATTTTGACCACTCACCGTTCCTGTTGAAACTCTAATGGGGTCCGGTGATACCATTGTGGCCGGATTAGGCGGCGTCACATCAACCACCGTCCCGGTAGCCGTGACCGTCGTTCCACTGGTATTGCTAGTCGATGCTGTGACCGTCGTTCCAGCTTTTAAAAAGGTCCCGACATTAGCTGTTGCGTAGCCATTACTATCAGTTTGGGCAGTGATTGTCTTACCATTAACGCTATAACTCACGGTTAATTGCCCTGCACTAGCATACTGTGGAATATAATTAACCGTTCCGTCATCTTGAACACCATTAGTATCAGGAACCATCGCCACAATGACTCGCGTCTGCAGCTTCTGATCCGCATCTGTTAGCTTGGTTGTCCCATCATACGGATTATTAAATGCTAATTGTGGCTTCTGGTTAGTGGCACTAATCCGACGCATTTTAGAAGATAAATAATTACTTTGCAAATTACTATCCGTGGCCGTCACTGCTGAACCCTGTTGTAATAACTGAGATACGTTACTATACGAATAATCCGCACCGCCCGTAACCGATGATGCTAATTTCCACAAGCTAATATTACTATCTTGGATTTCAAAAGTGCCCACATTATCTTGGTTAATCGAACTAGCCGCTGCAGTCGTTCCAGTTGAGCTATTACGTAAATCCAAGTTGTTCGGATTAATAAATCGAACAGTAGCCAAACGCGCGTAATTTCCCGAAATAAGCGGTGCTCCCGTAGCAGCAATTACATAAATATTGGCACCACTACTACTTTGAATCGTCGAAGTTGCATTATCAGAAAAAGAGATTGGCGATTGACTTCTAGCTAGTGACGTTAGATTAACGGTGCTACCAGTATCCGCGTAAAAATTACGATGATATTGTGACCCATAAAAGTACTTGTTAGAGTATGCATTTCCTGGCACGCTAGCATTAAACGTGGCATTTTTACCCACATTAATACTTTCATACGCATCAAAAATAACCGGATAGGTAGTATAGGCGGTTGACGTAGAACTAGCAGGTCGTCGAATACAATTTAGCGTCGCGCCTTCTTCAACATTAACTTGCCGATTACCAGTTCCTTGATAGTCATAAACAAACCAGATAAATGAATTATCATCACCATTGGCTATTTTCGATCCAGTGAATGTCTGTCCAGCAGCTACATCAAAGCCACCACATAAGATGTTTTCTCGAACCGTTGTTACTCGGCAATTGCCGGTAATATTGACTTGGTTCCCTTGCGCACTAACAAATCGCCGACTTGTATTGGTATAACTAGTCCCACTTGGGACCGTAATATTACTAACATTAAATGTCCAATTCAAAGCCCCTCCGGCACCATCGCCACCGGTGGATGAGCCAATCAACCCCGCATCATTTCCAAAAGATCCGATTAATGATGCAAAATTCATAAAGGTCGCTGTATATTTCGTACTACTGGTAGCACCGTTGTACCTAGTGTGAAACCCAGCAGATCCAGTATTAACGCTATGTCCATTCCCATTCACAATAATATTACCGGATAGTCGTGAGTCCAAAGACCCTGCAGCGGCAGTCGGATTACTAATATCAGCCGTAATATTAATTTCATCAACACTCACATTCTTCCAAGCATCGACTAATTGAGACCATGTACTAACATCAACCACATTCGAACTCAGCTGAGCTAACCGAGTGACTGGTATTAATGGACTAGATTTGGCACTCGCCGTTGCTTGCTTAGTTGGTGCTGATGAGAACACTTGACTAGCAGTGGATGACGACGAGATGCTGGCCGAACTATCAGTTGTCTCACCCGCAGATTCCGTGACCGCTGACGATTGATTAGCAGCAGTTTCTTGTGAAGGCTCGCTACTGCTAGCACTCGTTTGGTTTACCGCCTGACTTGAAAGCGTCGTTGCAGCTGAACGTGAACTGTCCAAACTTGCTGCTGATGATGTCGCTTGTCGACTTGACGATGCCGTCGAACTATTTGTATCGGTTGCCGCTGAAGAACTAGCTGAACTCGTACTGGCCTGATCAGCCTGCGTTTGTGGTTGCTTAATCTCGACATTCAACGCCGGCCCTTTTTGATCATCGGCTACAGCAACTAACGCCAGTTTTTCTGCTTTAACAGCTGTTAATCTAATTGGTACCTTCGTTTGCGGATATTCATCTGACCACTGAACCGTTATCCTGCGCTTATCAGGATTGTACGCAACTGTCAGATGCTTAGCCGTAATTGTAAAGGCACCATTATCCCCCGTTGTGTACTGACTATCATCGAAAACCCGTTTTATTTGCTTAAACTCCTCTGGCCCATCTAAATTAACCTCGTTCGGTAAATCAATCGTATTTATTTTAGAGGCCGTATCACCAACCTGTAGTTCAACATCAAAATGTTGATTCGTTAAAATATTATCGCTAGCCGTTGATTTTGCAAAAGTTAACTGTGGTAACGTAGCTGCTTGAGCGGTCATATCGGCGCCTAAGCTTACCGTTGCACCAGCGGCTATGACTTGTAACAATACCATCAATATGACAACAATTGCTCTTAGCTTTTTGATAGTATCACCCCTTAGCGCTTATTTTGACGCCGTTTAATTACCCAGAATATGATTAAAGCAATGAGCAATAATACTAACAACACGATACCAATCAACCAACCCCAAGTAGTTGGAGACGTGACGTTAACAGCATCCGTAGCGCCAACTACAAAATCTTGCTTTAGCGACCAGACATGCGGCTTAGCGAACTTTTCATCCGTAGTTCGATACTTGACGTATAGAGTGTAAGTCCCAGGTAAAATGATCCCCCGATTAGTACGCCACTTTAACGGTAAGTCAAAGTTAGAATTAGGAGCCATCGAACTACTTTTTAGATCAGCCACCGCGAGCTTTTTGGTCTGCCCAGCTTTGCTAACGTAGGCAGTGACAGTCCCTTTGCCTAGAATTGAAGCGTAGTAATTTTGAATATTACCGATAACTGTCTTGATGCCACTCCGCTTTTTTAATTGAACATCAGCCAAGCGTAATTTTGGCAATGGATCACGATTTGACGTTAGTTTGATCCCCACATTGTAGGCATATTCGCTAGTTAACGTCGCCCCCTTGGTTTTAAGATGTTGATCTGCAATTTTAACTTGCCAACTTCCTAAAATAATCCCTTTGTTCAATTTCGTTGGCGTTTTTAACTGTGCCCGCACGATCCGTGATTTATTAGCTGGGATCGTCGTTTCCTCATCCGGTACGGTAATAATATCAGCTAGTTTTACTTTTAAACTAGTATCATCATTCAGATTAGCAGCACCATAATCAATAACACCTTTCGCATTAGTATACGATTGTAGGAATTGATTTTTGACTTTAATTTCATGATTTGAGCGATTATTAACACGCATCGCTAACGAATATGTTCTCTTCGGTTGAATTTTAAAATCCCAATAATAAGCGTCCTTTGATAATTGTTGCTTTTCATTAAGCATTGGCTGAACATCAAAAGTTACCGCATTATTGGCCGTGTCAGCAGCATGGCCAATCACAGTCATACCAGCCAACAAAGTCATTATTAGGGTTAACATCCCTAATAATAGCTTCTTATTCCAGCCGTTCATAAAAGGGCCTCCCTTCAAAAAAACGAGTTAACTATTCAACATAGCCACTCGTTTTCGTTCATTAAGCCGTTGGTGTCGAGTTCAATGTCCAAACAATATTCCCTGAATAATTCTTAGCGGCTGCGTGACCACCTTTAACATGTAATTGCACATTATTAATATTCCAGTATTGTTGGTTGACCCCCATACCTTGACCGTCACCAACTTTAGACCCTGCCGTGGCTGTTGCAACATCGGTTGTCGATGAAGCGCCGGCATTGAGCACAATTGGTGTTGCAACGGTTGCCTGGTTCGCATCCGCCGCAGTGACCCAAGATTGTTGATTAGCTTCCCCTGTCAGATATTGTGGTGTCCCACCACTTAAAACAACTGACGCGTTCGTTAACACTTGGCCGTCAGAAGCCGTAATATCAGAAAGCTGTGCCTTTAATTGCCAGCCAGCACCAGTCCCCCGTGAGTCAGAAACTTGCGTGTAAATGATATCATTACCATTTTTCTTACCACTAGTCGTCACATTTTGGGTCTTATCATCATTAGCTGTCGCAAGGCTCTCCTGACTAGCATCTTTTGAAAGTAAAGTGTAGGCCGTATCAACATTAGGTTGCGTATGCGTCCCAAAATTAAGATACGTTGGTACCGCATCTAACGAAAGTGGCCCGTTGTTCCCAGTACCACCGCCGCCAGGATTATCCGGATTGTCTGGATCAACAGGATTAGTCGAACCACCGTTAGACGTAAACGAAACATCTGCTTGAGACTTTCCAGTTGAAGGCAAGGTGTCCGCGGAAGCTCCTAAATTATTGAATGATAAACAAGCAATACTGGCTACTGAAACCAGCATAGCTGCTTTGAGCGTACGTGACTTTGTCATAAGTCAATTCCCCCTAAAATTTAATTAGCATATTAATCTTCTTCATCAATAGCGCGTAATACCTTTTTGTACAAACATATTAATATTTAAATCAATATTATAAATTCACCTTTATTAATAAACTTTTAGCAAACTAATTGACGGAGAATATTTATATGTCTATACTGGATAACTTAAATCAGTCATTATCCTTGAACCAATTAAAGTTAATCAAGTACACTATTATGTACGTTTACTATTTGTATAAAATTCACTATTTTTGTAACTTATGGGGGAGGAACTGTCCATTGAATTTTCCAGAGCTCAAACTTTCTCAAACAGAACGCGATTTCAATTTTGATTTTGCTATATTGGAACATGATTTAAGTTATTTTTTCGAAAAGCGTTGTCTTGACTACGCCTTGGAACATATCAATAGATTTAATCACAAAATCAAGGATAACTTATACAACGTCCGCCCACTCATTCTAAAAGAAGCCTTAATTTCACTAACCTGTGATCTAGCAAGTGTCAGCTTTTATCATTATTTGAACATGATCACATTCGTTAACTTAAGAAAGGACATTTTGCATTACCTCACAACAACAACACTAACGAATGATGATTTTATGCCACTTTTAGAGTCAATCGTCAACAATTATTTTAGCAATCTTGATACACTTGATATTCCAATTGATGGTACCCGCCTCTCTAAGCAAGTCGCGCTAGTTGTCTATTATATTGATAATCATTGTGATGAGCCATTAAGAGCAAATACCATCTTAGAAGAACTGACGTTAGATCCTGAATACACTAAGCGTAAATTTCGTAAAGAACTAGGGTTTACCATCAACTTCTACATTCGCCACGCTAAATTACAGCGAGCAAAGCAATTATTAATTAATACCCATCTTCCTATAGGTGAAATTGCAGAAAGAATCAACTTCTACAATAGCGCCGAATTTGCACGCCAGTTTCAAAAAGAATTCGATATTACTCCGAGTAAATATCGCGAGTTGAATCAAATTTTTTATAAAGAAGAATAAATAGGATATTTACTTTGTACAATAAAATATTTTTTTGTGTTTTAAAATTCGCATATAAGTTTAATCACTCTTAAACTTGATATTAATTCTGCAATATCAAGCAAGCTCCTAACCAAACCTTGAACGCGCTATTAGGTTAAAAGGCAACCAAAGTTCATATGAGTAAGACGAGTATTTGTCCGCTCGTCTTATTTATACAAATCACCCAATCAATGTGACTACTATACAAACAGTAAGCGCTCACTTTTTCCAAAAATAATTACTAATAAGTCTTATTTTAAGTACAAGCACGGATTATATCTGATAGCGCAAACAACCAGCTTGACACCTATTACCATCGAGACTTCATAGCACCTATCGTCTTGATCATTTCCGAATCACGATCAGTGGTCATTAATGATTATAAAAACAACCCTGTTAGCACCAAAAGACGCCAACAGGGTTGTTTTTGTAATTATCTTTAATTGTAACTGACACCCAATTAAGCTTCAGCCCGCTTCAAATCAGTATCAGCATACGTTGTCTTTTTAGTTTGCTTGCTAGCATCTTCATTAACAAACTTGTCCATAAACTCTTCAACCAAGTTCAAAGTCTGATATTGTTTAGCTAAACTGAAGCTTTGACGCCATTCCCGGTTGCGTTGAATCAATTCAGTAAAGACTTCATGTTCAATTCGAGCGCCTTCTGGTGTTAACTTTAAAACTTTGTTACGACGGTCATGGTCTTCAGCTTCTTGATATAAGTAATCTTTCCGTAATAAGCGACCAATTAAGCGTGAGATTGCTGAACGCGTCACACCGTGACTTTCGGCAATATCCATCAGACGGATCTTACCTTTTGCTTCAGCAATATCATATAAAATGTAAAATTCATCCAAAGTAATCCCATGTTCCGTTGCAGGTTCAGCAAACATATCTGATAAGTTTTTAAAGCCATGTAAATACATATGGCTAAAGCGATTAAAAAATTCCATATCTTCATTCATTATTCAAGTCTCCCTTTCACTAGTCGAATTATCATTAAATTCCCAATCATAATTCGCCCCATACTTTTTTCATAAATTAGTAAGCGTCGTTTATCATTTCCCCGCTTTAAAGTGTACTAGTATATTTTACGAAATACAAGTAATTTAGATTACTTTAATATTAAATTTTTATTTCAGTACTCAAGTCAAGGGTCGCGTGTTTATGCAGATACGTGATGAATTGCTGATAATAATAGTCAGTATTATACTTGGCTGTGCTCAAATAAATTTGATCAATTTTCTCAGTATTCTCACCTAATAACAAGTAAAACGCTTGGTCGATATTTTCTGCAATCATGCCAACACTAGCTCTTAGAATTTTACGCTTGAAAAAAACAGCCATACCACCAGATAACGCGAAGTTCAACGCGTATCTAATCATAGCAGCTTCACCTTCTACGCCGATAGCTTCTAGCCAGTCTAGTGTCACTAGCACCATCTCAGTCGTCAGTTCCGGACTCTCGAAGATGTCCTGAATAAAGTGTTCCATGGTCGGATTTTCATCTAACATCCGCAAAACAAAGCTCATTTGAATCATTGTTCGCTGATACGAAGACAGCATGGTCAGCTGTTCATTACTATAGATAAAAGCACTAAGCGTCAACTCATTTAACATCGTACTTAATAAAACGATTTTCTTCGGGAAATAGTGTTGTAGCAACGACTTACTGATATCACAGGCAATGGCAATGTCCTTCATCTGAACGTTCGCATACCCCTGCTCGGCAAACAAGCGAAACGCTGTATTAACAATCTCCATTCGCCGTTGCGTGTTCCTTCTTCGTGGCAAGAAAGGTGCCTCCCTATCACTGATTTTCAATCATTCTCTTTTAATAAACTATACTAATATAGCTTTGAACGCAAGTGATAATTTAATTGGAAAGTTAATTAATAACAGCCTCAACTATCAAAATGATCATTACTTATCAATAAAATCCGCGAGTACTTCCAACTACAAGTTAGTTAACAACCACTGCGGCTTAACGTCTTAATCGTCTAAACGCACTAGCAGCTATTCATCAGCCAAAAAAGAAAACGCTTTCTTATGTGAAAGTTTGTGCTAAAATTAACTTATCAACTTGCAGGGAGGCTACAATATGAGCACTAAAAATTCTTATCAATTAGCCGATATCGGTCGTCATAATCCGATCTTTTCACAGATCCGTTCTACCGTTGAAACGGCCTTTTACGGTAACAATATGCACCACGTTGATGATGTCGCCGCCGCCTACCACCGCGCCACCAAGGACCCCGGAACCGTTATTACGGACCTCCCAATCTATCGCGCAACGGATTTAGGCTTACCAGCTGATGCAAAAATGTTAATTGCCAATACAGGTAAGGTTGTTGGCCGAACCGCACAAGCGCGCCGGATTCTAGGCAACCCGGGCGTTAGTGAAGCCGATATGGCCGGACGCCTACGCCAAGCACTATTTGCTAGTGCTCACAAGGACTTCATCACGACGGACGTTCTAGTCGGTTTAGACGAAGATTTCATCGTGCGGGCCCACCTCGCGATTCCGGACGGCTTTGCCAATAATCTACTTTCTTACATGCTTAACTTCCAGCCCATCACCACTGCTTATCAAGAAATGTTCGATCGGTCCGTTGCCTATCCAGAAGGCGATATTTACATTTACGCTGACCCTACTTACCATGATCCAGATTATCCAGACGGCCTGGCTATTTTTGATCCGCAACATAATACGGCTGCCATTCTAGGAATGCCATACTTTGGTGAGTTGAAGAAATCGACTTTGACCTTAGCTTGGTCGATCGCCCATCGTCACGGCTTCGTTGCTTGTCACGGTGGCTTGAAGGCCTTCCACTTCAAGAACAAGCAAGACCAAGTCTTCGCCATGTTCGGGTTATCAGGTTCCGGTAAGTCAACACTAACCCACGCTAAACACGGCTATAAATACGATATCACCGTTCTCCACGACGACGCCTTTGTCATCAATCGCAAGGATGGTAGTTCCGTGGCCCTCGAGCCTTCTTACTTTGACAAAACCAATGACTATCCGATGACGTCCGAGGAGACCAAGTATTTTATGACGATCCAAAACGTCGGCGTCACCTTAGACGATCAGGGTCGCAAGGTCCTTGTCACTGAAGACCTACGCAACGGTAACGGCCGGACGATCAAGTCACGGTACGCTTCGACTAACCGGGTTGATAAGGAAGCCGCTCCCATCAATGCAATCTTCTGGATTATGAAAGATGATAGCTTACCACCCGTGATTAAAGTAGATGATCCCGTATTAGCAGCGACATTCGGCGCCACTTTAGCGACCAAACGGAGCTCGGCCGAAAATATTATTGGTAATGTCGACCGTAACGCCCTAGTGATCGAACCATTTGCAAACCCATTTAGGGTCTATCCACTATCAGAAGATTACCATGATTTCAAGGCACTCTTCGAAGAACGCCATTTAGATTGTTACCTATTGAATACTGGCTTCTTTGGCGATAAGAAGATTCCTAAGGAAATTACCTTGGGTGCGCTGGAAGCCATTGTCAATGATACGACCAAGTGGGAGTCATTCGCAGGCTTGGAGCACATGCAAAACCTAAAGTTAGCTGATTTCCCAGTTGATTATGCCAATGCAGACTACCGTAACTTGGTCGCCACTCGTTTAGGAATTCGGGCTAACTTCATTGATCAATATCAACACAACAATCATGACCAGCTTCCCCATGAGATTACTGATATTCTAGTCCACCTACAAGATCAATTAAAACAACCAATTACAAAATAGGATGGTATTCGTTCCCCGCTTCAGACCAATTAAGGTTATAATAAAAGTAGCAGGTATATGGCACTGAACTTTTACGAATTCTAAAAATCGGGGTGAGGAGCATGGAACTACCATTAAGTCAATTATCAGAAAAGCTCATCAGTTTTGAACGCGAGCACCATCTTACAGATAACGACCTTGCGTTTGGCAGTCAATTATCAGTTGAACGGATTCACAACATTAAATCTGGTGAAGCAACGCCAACTCAGGAAGAATTGCAACTGTTGAAGAAATTCATGAATAGCAAAGCCAAAGCTTAACTGCTAGTTCAGCGATAAAGCCTAATTGGGGCAAAGATCCTCACTAAAAACTGGTCGTCCATTCGACCAGTTTTTTTGTTACCTACCATCCAGATTGCATTTTAATTTACCCTGTTATCACCTCGTGCTATACTCGGCACAACTTATAAAGATAAGGGTGACCAACATGGCAATGTTATACGGTAAACACAATCATGAAGCTGAAGAATACTTGGAACCAGTCTTTGGTGCGCCTTCTGAACAACATGATCTTCCTAAGTATCGGTTACCAAAGCATTCATTATCCCCTCGAGAAGCCGATCGCTTAGTTCGTGATGAATTATTAGATGAAGGCAATTCACGACTGAACCTGGCAACTTTTTGTCAGACCTATATGGAACCCGAAGCCGTTGAATTGATGAAGGATACGCTGGCTAAGAATGCCATCGACAAATCTGAGTACCCCCGCACGGCCGAGATTGAAAATCGGTGTGTGAACATTATTGCCAATCTGTGGCACGCACCTGATGACGAACACTTTACGGGTACCTCTACGATTGGCTCCTCTGAAGCTTGTATGTTAGGCGGTTTAGCAATGAAATTCGCCTGGCGTAAACGCGCTCAAGCGGCAGGTTTAGATCTGAATGCCCATCGACCTAACCTCGTTATTTCGGCTGGCTATCAAGTTTGCTGGGAAAAGTTTTGTGTCTACTGGGACGTTGACATACACGTGGTCCCAATGGATGAGCAACACATGGCCCTTGACGTTAACCACGTCTTAGACTACGTGGACGAATACACAATTGGTATCGTCGGTATCATGGGCATCACTTATACCGGTCAATATGACGACCTAGCCGCACTCGATAAGGTCGTTACTCACTACAATCATCAGCATCCCAAATTACCAGTCTACATTCACGTTGACGCAGCGTCAGGTGGCTTCTATACCCCATTTATTGAGCCGCAACTCATCTGGGACTTCCGGTTGGCTAACGTCGTTTCGATCAACGCCTCCGGGCACAAGTACGGTTTAGTTTATCCCGGGGTCGGCTGGGTCGTTTGGCGTGATCGTCAGTTTTTACCGCCAGAATTAGTCTTCAAAGTTAGTTATTTAGGTGGGGAGTTGCCGACAATGGCGATCAACTTCTCACATAGCGCAGCCCAGCTCATTGGACAATACTATAATTTCATTCGCTTCGGTATGGACGGTTACCGCGAGATTCAAACAAAGACTCACGATGTTGCCCGCTACCTGGCAGCCGCTCTGGATAAAGTTGGTGAGTTTAAGATGATCAATAACGGACACCAACTCCCTCTGATTTGTTACCAACTAGCCCCGCGCGAAGATCGCGAATGGACCCTTTATGATTTATCGGATCGCCTATTAATGAACGGTTGGCAAGTACCAACGTATCCTTTACCTGCTAACCTGGAACAACAAGTCATCCAACGAATCGTCGTTCGGGCTGACTTTGGCATGAATATGGCCCACGATTTCATGGATGACCTGACCAAGGCTGTCCATGACTTAAACCAAGCCCACATTGTCTATCATCATGACGCGGCACCTAAGAAATACGGATTCACACACTAAATCATCACGTTATTTTGAATAAAGTAGCCAAACTCCAGAAAACAATTAATATCGCTCACGCATACAAAAATAGCATCATCCTAATTCTGACGAACTAAGATGATGCTATTTGTCCATTTAAGGAACGTTAATTACATGTGGATAGCAAAGCTTGGTGTATAGTAAGCAGTGCTCTTAATTGAAACAGATTCGCGGTAAGTTGGTGATGCGATGTATTGGCCACCGCCTAAGTAAATCCCAACGTGGTAAGGTGCTGAATCAGAACCCCAGAAGACCAAGTCGCCAGCTTGTGCTTGGCTGAATGATACGTGAGTACCAATCGTTGCTTGGGCATAAGTAGTCCGACCAATTGAACGACCAACCTTAGCAAAGGCAGCTTGCGTGAATGCAGAGCAATCCATTTGTTCGTAAGGTGTGCCAATGAAAGTCTTGCCAGCAGCAATTACTGAACTGTATGATGCAGTTGAACTAGTTGTTGCTGAAGCACGGTAGGCTGTTGCAGCAGCAGTCGTTGTTGATGAACTGTTCGTTGTTGTGTTACTTGCAGTTGAGCTAGCTTGTGAACTCGTTGAAGTAGCAGCTGATTGCGTGCTAGTAGACGATGCTACTGAAGTTGAGCTTTGTGATGCTTGTGAAGCTGAACTTTGGCTAGCAGAGCTTTGTGAAGTTGCTGAACTAGTTACAGCACTTGAACTAGCTTGTGAAACTACTGAACTCGTTGAAGCACTTGAAGTTACACTGCTTGCACTAGCAGTTGAAGTACTACTCGATTGCGCAGCTACTGAGCTACTTGATACTGCTTGGCTCGTACTACTTGCACTAGTAGTTGATGAGCTGGTTGCAGCAGCACTAGTAGTTGAACTAGCAGCTTGTGAACTCGTTGAAGTTGCAGCACTAGTCGACTTGGCACTGCTTGCACTAGCAGCGGTCTTCTTAGCCGTAACCTTTTCACCGGTCTTAACACCAGGAATATTGATGGTCTTACCAGCAATAATCATATTAGGATTGCTTAAACCATTAGCTTCAGCAATCTTGTCAACAGAAACATTGTACTTTTGTGCGTATGCCCAAACAGTGTCCCCTGCTTTGATTGTCATTGAATCGGCATTGGCAACTGCTTGACTAGTAACTAACATACCAGCTAAAGCAGCAGTTCCTAACATCACTTGTTTAATATTTACTTTCACTTTAATAATGATCACTCCAAAAAGAATGTCACGTATGTACTTCAAGCCAACGTCTATACTACTCAATTTGTGTTACATACCAATACCAGCAAAATAACAATATGTTACGAAAGTTACAAAACCGTAACAATAATTAGCCATCGTAACATTTCCGCGCTGAAACCCTATCATATCGGCATCGTTTTATTACTAAAATTTGAGACCATTTAGCAACTTTGACGAAAAAAAGTTATTTTTATTTTAAAAAGCCGAATTTCCAGTGACAATTCCTGGAAATTCGGTTAAATTTCAATTTAATTACGACCAAACGTTCGGTTAATTTGGACTATTTAGATATTCGTTGGCGATGATGCGTTCGCGGTAATCCTAATAGCCATCGAATATCATTACCCGTAAAGTTCAACTTCAAGAATTCGCCACTTTGTCCCTGTTGATACATGGTCGGTAATACCTGGTCTTGCAACTTGATCACTTGCTGTGCGATCTCTTCGTCAAATAAATATTGCCGTGTCGCAGCAGCAATTTCACCAACAGTAAAAATCTGAGCAGCGTTAGCAAATATCTGCTCTTTGCCCAGCGCCAACTGGGCTTGTTTAAACTGGGCGTAGGACTGATCCAAGACTTGGCCTGCTTGAGTTTCCAATGCGGTTACTGTGGTCATGATGCGCACCTCCTAAATTTATCCCTATTGTAACCGCCATCGCTGACTTTGACCACGCTAAACCATGCTTTTTAAATAAAATTTGCTATACTAAAATGACAAAGGGGAAATTAACTTGACGAATACAGACGATCGTTATTATCAACCAACCGACATCAAAGATGCGCTTCAAACAATTCAAAAATTATTTAATACTTATACTGATGCCCCATTAACACCCGAATTAATGGCCTACCATCAGAAATTAGTTAACCAGTTAGCTACTAATTTATTACCACTAGCACAACAACAACACGACAAATTACGTATCACCCAAATTAATTCAATGATGGCCGTCATGCAAGATTGGCTAAAATTAAGGCTGAATGGGCAAGTTTTCGGCGGCAAAATGCAACACTTCAAGTTTGTCAGCAACCAAAAAGCACAGTACAAACGACGAGTGCATAAAATTCGTGGTAATCAAAATCATCGTGCTAGCCGCCATTGATAACGAAACTAGACTTGCACGACTAGCATTTTGCGGTATACTAAAAGTTGTATTGGGCCCTTAGCTCAGTTGGGAGAGCGCCTGCTTCGCATGCAGGAGGTCGTCGGTTCAAATCCGGTAGGGTCCATATTAATAGACGTCGAAAATTAAGGTGTGTTGCAATCGAAATTGATTACAACACACCTTATTTTTTGGACCATCATTTACTTGTGTTTATCAAAGTAACGGTCTGTTGTTTTAACGAATGTACTAAATTATTTTTATTGCTGGTTACAAGGTGCTAAAAGTATTTGATTTTACATGATATCGCTTTTTTTATTTTACCTTCAACTATACTCCAGCTCGCAACCACGCACTCGTTTCCTTGTACAATCGCTCAACTTCTTCTGGTCGATCCGTCCCTAATAAGTCCTGACTAATTTGACCACCGGCAGCTTGTCGGACATAGGCCAGGAATTGATACGAGGGCCGTAAACCGTTAAAATCTTGAGGTATCACGTGTAAATTCTGTCCCGCAATGACTGGTCGTAAATTATCACTTTCGTTAATTGAGGTCAATCGACTAATCTTCCACTTAGTATCACGGCGTTCGACACGGTAAATCAGTCGCCGATATGATTCTAATTCCGCTAAAGTACCATTGACCATCATGCGCATATGCGTCGTAGTTGGTAGTTCCACGTATGCCTTATTACCATTCAGATGAACGACAGGCGTACTGAGCCATAAATGCCAGTCGTTCATGCTGGGTGTCTTGCATAATTGCAGGACTCGGTAAATTGTCACGCATGTACTGGCGTAGCGCTGGACTAACTGTTGGTAACGCAGCGTTACCAACAGCTTGACGCATTGCGGCAGTCACAGCTGCCGATTCAAAATGCTCTTCAACGGTAATTAATTTCATTAGTCGACAATCTCCTTAATTGGTCAGCTATATCTAACTGTGACAGCTATTATAGACGCTTTCACATGCTAAAAAAGGGACGTTTTGAGACATATCACAAGTTGGTGTATCATTGACATATGACAAAATTAATTATGAACAATCAATTGCATATTGATCAGCGAACTCATCAAACTCATCGTAAATTGATTACTGCCCTGCAAGCGAATTTCAAGGCTCAAAAGACCTTCAACGAGTTGACTGTCAAACAACTTTGTCTGGATGCCCACGTTGGACGTGCCACTTTTTATCGTCATCACCAGGATATTGAAGATATCATCGTGATTGAATACTTAATTGCCTTACAACAGTTAGGACAAGCGTTAAATGACTTAACGACCACATCTTACGCAACCATTGCTAGTGTAATCGTCACGACGCTTCGCGCACATCTGGATCTCCCCTTACTCGTGTCATGGGCACAGTGTCGCGATCGGGTCATCCCATTAGAAGTTGGTTTTGCCCAACAGCTGCTAACTAGCTTAGCCATCCATCCTAAGCAACGGCATTTTATGGCAACCTATCTTGGCAACTGTCTTCACCAGTTAGCTTGGCAACTTGCGACCACGCAGCCAACACTCAGCAGAATTGAGACTTACCGGCTATTTATTCAATTAATTCCTAATGTCTTACAAGCACCAACAATTCCAACTGACTAATCCGTTTAGTTATTAATATACTTGTAATAGCCGTCTAAATGTCTCAAACTATCCCTTACTAAAAACGATGAATTACAAGTTACTTAGTAATTACACAGATATTTAATTACAATTATCCGCAATTAGGACAGATAAAGTTTCATTTTTGTTAAATTATTAGTGGGTCCTGTGAGCTATAGCTCACAGGACCCACTAATACAGTTTCAAATTTGAAACTAGCTTTGCGCTTATTTGATAATCATTATTACTCATGTTTTAATACCACGTTAGTTTGGCCGCCTACCCCTGATGCTGGCGAATGTCGTCATTATCCACACCCACCGTTTGCCTTTATTTGACGCTAACCGTACCACCATGTACGCTAACAATATCAAACAATTTATGGAGGAAATATACCATGCAAATCAATCCAAATCGCGCCCAAGATGTCTGGAAAGATGTCGGTGAACACGTTCAATTTACCGTTCTTCAATTAAATCGTCAGGATCAGCAACACGACCGTGAAGTCTTTCAAGAATTTGCAGATCGGTCACAAGCCATCATTCGCTCGTTACGCATCCGAGACGCCAAACCTGAAACTGGCACCCAAACCTAAAGAATTAGAAACTTACACCACCTTAAGTGGACCCAAATACACTATGCCAGCAACACCCGGCGACCTCTTCTTCCACATTCGCGCAAGCAACGAAGCGGTCGTCTACGAATGCCAAACGCAGTTCCAGCGGGTTTTAGCGCCAATCACGACCGTCCTCGATGAGACGAAGGGCTTTCGTTACTTCGAGGGCCGGGCCATCATTGGCTTTATCGACGGTACGGAAGCGCCGGCCGTAGAAGATGCCGCTGATTATGCCTTAGTTGGTGACGAAGATCCCCAATTCATCAACGGTTCTTACGCCTTTGCACAGAAATGGCAACATGATATGCCCGTGTGGGAACATATGCACACCGAGGATCAGGAAAAAGCCGTGGGCCGTGAAAAATTCAGCGACTTCGAGTTAGAAGACGCAGACAAGTTTAAGAATGCTCACAACGTTGCTTCAAAATTGGAAATTGATGGTGTCGAACAAAAAATCGTTCGGATGAATGTCCCGTACTCCAATCCAGCAGCTGGTAACACAGGGACGTACTTCATTGGTTATGCCCGTCACTGGACGGTTACCAAAGGCATGCTGCAAAACATGGTCGACCAAAGTGACTTTTTACTAACTTTCTCCACCTTACTATCCGGACAAGCGTTCTTCATTCCATCACGTGACCTGTTAGCTCA
This sequence comes from Lactiplantibacillus sp. YT640, assembly GCF_049745435.1. Classification (NCBI taxonomy): domain Bacteria; kingdom Bacillati; phylum Bacillota; class Bacilli; order Lactobacillales; family Lactobacillaceae; genus Lactiplantibacillus; species Lactiplantibacillus sp. YT640. Next base: position 30,909 of record NZ_JBMNVY010000015.1, on the reverse strand, counting down.
AATTGCAGATGATGATTTTTAAGCTATTACTAGCGTACTCGTTTTGACGTTAAGGCTTCGATTAGGAACGCGCTGTCAAAAAAGGCAGTCTTGCTTGGTACTTAATAAATACCAATCGAGACTGCCTTTATGTTATTTTAACTTTAGTTTAACGGTTTATTCACGAACAATATTAACAGCAACGAAATCAATATCGTAGCTTTATATTGATTATCATTCCTTTTCACGGTAACTGGCAACTAACATCTGCTATAGTAGTAAGTAAAGCAACTATCAGGAGGTATCATTTATGGCAAATCGCTATTTACATAATGTCCAAGGTTTGTTCGACACCATCGCGCCGAACTATGATCGGATGAATAACATCATCAGTCTCGGAACGCATCGTCATTGGCGCAAGCAAACGATGGCCCAAATCCATTTAGCGCCTAACGCCCATGTTCTCGACCTCTGTTGTGGTACGGGTGATTGGACGATCGCGCTGGCTAAAGAATTACAGGCACCCGGTGAAGTCATCGGATTAGACTTTTCAGCCCCAATGTTAAAACTGGCACAACAAAAAGTGACCCAGCAACCGGTTGCCGATCGGGTCTGGTTGCGCCGCGGCAATGCGATGCATCTTCCGTTTAAGGACAACACCTTTGACCTCGTCACGATTGGCTTCGGACTCCGCAACTTGCCTGATAAAGCCCAAGCTTTAACTGAAATTTATCGCGTACTAAAACCGGGGGCTCGCTTGGTCTGCTTAGAGACGTCTCAACCCGATCAACCATTGATTAAACCAGTCTGGCAGTGGTATTTCACAAAAGTAGTCCCACTATTCGGGCGCTTATTCGCCCATCAATATCAGGAATATTCTTATTTACAGGAAACCACTCGTCACTTTGCAAGCTATCAACAATTAGCAACGATGTTTCAGCAAGCAGGCTTTCAAAATGTTCACTTCCAACGGTTCAACTTTGGGGCCGCAGCGGCTCACTTTGGGACTAAGGAGGCCAAGTAATTGGACGAACTGACCGCTTTCAATCAATGTCTGGCTTGGTTGACACACACCACCGCCTTGCCTGAGCACCTCGATGGCCTGGTCCTTTGTGGCAACAGCCTCCCAGCAACAGCCACTGCAGCGGGCCAGTTAGCCCAAGACTATCAATTACCACTACTCATTATTGCGGGCGGTATCGGCCACGCCACTAAGTATTTGCGGCAAAACTTAAACCTGCCAAAATCTCAAGTTAGTGAGGCTGAGTTGATGGCGACGCTTGTTCGAAAGACTGGCTATCAAGGTAGTATCCGCCTCGACAAGACTTCTACCAATACCGGTAGCAATGCCACGCATGCCCGCGCGTTAGCCCCCACCGATTGGCGCCACGTTCTACTCGTACAAGACCCGTTACTCGCGCGGCGGACTACCCTAACGTTCTCAGCCAATTGGCCCAATGCCAACTTTATTCGCTATGCGCCGGCGACCTTGCAATTAAACCGGCTACAACCAATGCACTTTACGCCAAACACAATAGTAGCTGGCTGGCAACCCGCTTATTTTACTGAACTCTTACTCGGTGAATTTCAACGCCTAGTGGATACCCCCACCGGTTATGGTCCCCGTGGTCAGGGCTTCATCGCCCATGTGGATATTCCCGAAGAAGTGCTCGCTGCGGCCCGGTATTTACAGTCGCAATCACTACACCGCCAGCGTTAACGTTTATTTTTAAAATCTAGTAGTGCCACCAAAAAATCCCGTTTCACTGCAGCAGAACATTGCTACAGTAAAACGGGATTTTTATAAGATGGGTTGATCACGATTTAAAAACATCTGGATACTGTGTCCGCAACGCTTGTGCTGTTAATTCGCCCGCCATCCGGGAGCCAGCTAAATCTAAATGCACCCCGTCCGTGGTACTGAGTTGCCAAGTAGCCGTTTCAATGAGTTGCAATTGCATAAATTCGGCCACGACCGCACGAATAATCGCTGCAAAATTCTGATTAAACGGGATCATTACAGCAAGCCGGCTATTCGGGTAAAGCGCCTGCACCTGATTAAGGAAGCGGCGCAAAACTACCGTGAACGTCGTATCATCCGTATGCCGATCATTAGTACCGACATTAATCACAACTAAATCCGTGGGTACTGGTTGCCACGTCGTTTTACTATCCACGGCTGTTAAAACCTCCGGCAGTACCGGTACGCCACCAGTTCCTGGTTTACTGAGACCAACGGCACTATAAGCAATGCGGACATTCCGTGCATTCAACAAGTCACTCGCAACCGCCGCATAGTTAGCTTCCGCGCGATAATCTTCGGCAGGTTGCTTACCCATGACCCAGCAGCCGGCCGTCAGTGAATCCCCAATCCACGTCACGCTGTGTCGGCCTAACTGAACTGGCTGTAACTCACCATCTGTCGTCAGGGCTTTCACTGCAAAACCTTGATTGCCATCCCACACACGGTCCTCATCAGTATTACCACTCAAAACTACCCGTACCACGTGGGGCCGACCATCCAGTGTCAACCATAGGGGGTCATTCGTCACCGCCTGCCGTTGAAAAGGCAAGCCATCAATCTGAATCGCCACCCAACTCGGTAGCTCATACGCCAACGGCAAGAATGTCAACCGCACAAAACTAGCATCAGTGACTTGAAAATCGATTTCAGCACCCAAATTAGTGCTATACATCACGTCTCGATCCGCAATTTGCTTGACCGCCCAACGCCCCTGAAAGTATGCCGGCATCAAGGGCTGATTTGCCTGCGTTATTTGATAATCCACGTTTTTCCCTCCTATACCTCTTGTTTACTCAAACTTGATCATCCTACCTATTCTTCCGTTAACTTGTCATGAAACATGATTAAAACATGCCATTTAGTTGGCTTACTGTTCGTCAGCCGGTGAGCGTTCTATTCCGACCTCCGGGGCTGGATGACAATTGCTGGAACGCAGCCGACGTCGATTTGAGTTAACGCACAAACCGCGTCATCTCAAATACGAGTCTTATTCTAAGCCGGAAGAAAGGCACTTCCGACTAAGAATAATTTGGCTACTGAGCATTGTCATCCAGCCCCTCCAGTCGGGAAGCCGCTCGAATGGCAGATGAACGGCCACTTAACTTGGTACAATTGGTCGTTGACTATTTTGATAATGGAATTTTAAACGAGACTTTAAGGTTACATTAACCACTTTGTCGAGACGTTCGATTATTACTATAGTGATTTCGAAATAGTGAGCTATCAAAATGTTACCTTCTACCTGACAGTTGCTCGACAAAATTACTGTTTATAAAGAAAAATGATGAGTCCAATAAAAGTTGGGTACATCTCCGTCTGCCATTCGAATACTGTCCCGACTGGAAGGCGTTTCTGACAATGCCCAGTGGTGAAATTTCACTTAGCAAGCGTCCTTTGCTTGGTTAGTGAAAGGCCAGTATTTAAGACGTGTTTTTTCGGCTCGAATCTGTGCCCACCACGTTCCGGCAATTGGCAGAAATGCCTGGAGGTCGGCGTAGGACGAACGAACTAAGCAGGTTTACGCTAACCCGAACTGTTTCCAGTGGGTCTAAGCTGGCTGCTTTTGAATTTAAAAAATGGCATGTTTTAATCATAATCACTGCCAGCAATCCAGAATTAATACTGTTATTTTGCAAAACTTGACGCCTATCAAGTTGCCATCAAGCTGAACTCACTATACTAGGGTCATCAAATCAAATAAGGAGTTGCAAATTATGAAATTCCAATTATTTCTCACTAAACATACGAATCAAATTACATTAGTTACGGGGATTCTGATTGTCCTTGGGATGCTCAGTAAATATCTCTTACAATTTACGCTCGGTTACCAAGTCATTTTAGCAGTTGCTTCAATTATTGCCGTCATTCCGATTGCGGTTCGTGCTTGGAGCGCACTTCGGAACAAAGTTTTCAGTATTGAACTGTTAGTTAGTATCGCAGTGATTGGGGCATTCATTATTGGTGAATTCAACGAATCCGCAATCGTTACTTTCCTCTTCTTGTTTGGCTCCTATCTCGAAAGCAAGACCTTGCAGAAGACGCGGACCGCAATCAAAGGCTTGACTGACATGTCACCAACTACCGCAACTTTAGTTACTGATGATGGCACCGAAGAAGTCGACGTTGATGATGTGGACGAAGGTGACGTTGTCCTAGTTAAAACCGGGAGCCAGGTTCCCGTTGACGGGATCGTCGTTGAAGGTAACGGTTACCTTAACGAAGCCTCAATTACGGGTGAAGCACGCCAAATCAACAAGCAACTCGATGATTCGGTTTATTCAGGAACAATGGTTGAAAATGGCTATCTGAAGATCAAAGCGACTCAGGTTGGCGACGACACGACTTTTGCCAAAATTATTGAATTGGTTGAAGAAGCTCAAGATACCAAGTCCAAAGCTGAAAAGTTCATCGACCGCTTTGCTCAATATTATACGCCTGCCGTCCTCGTTTTAGCAGTCTTAGTCTTCGCCTTCTCCCGTGACTTCCGCTTAGCAATCACGGTACTGGTTCTCGGTTGCCCAGGTGCCTTAGTTATCGGCGCCCCAGTGTCAAACGTTGCCGGAATCGGGAATGGTGCCAAGCGCGGCATCCTGATCAAGGGTGGTGAAGTCGTCGATACTTTTGCCAAAGTCGATACCCTGGTCTTCGATAAGACCGGTACTTTAACGGAAGGTAACACTGCCGTTACAACCATGCACACTTACACAAACAACGCGGATAATCAACTAGCTCTCGCTGCCGCTATTGAGGGCGTTTCCGACCATCCGTTAGGCCAAGCAATCGTCAGTTATGCCGACCAGCAGTCAGCGGGGGTCTCTCCCGTCCTAGATGACACTGAAACCGTTAAGGGTCAAGGAATCTGTGCACAAGTCGGTCAACAAGAAGTTGTCATTGGTAATCAAAAAATGTTGACGGCTCATAATATCAAACTAAATCCTACCCAACTCAAAGATCTCAATGGTTTACAAGCTGGTGGTCAATCAACCGTTATCATGGCAGTCGACGGACAAGTTCAACTCATCTTCGGGATTGCCGATACGATTCGTCCAGGCGTGAAGGATTCCCTCGCCGCATTAAAAGCCCAAGGAATCAAGAAACTCGTTATGTTAACTGGGGACAATGAACTCACCGCTCAAGCCGTTGCCAACGAATTGAACCTAGATGAAGTTCACGCCAACCTCTTACCAGAAGAAAAAGTCGAATACGTTAAGAAACTAAAAGCAGCCGGTAACACGGTCGCCTTTATTGGAGATGGCATCAACGACAGTCCTTCAATCGCTAACGCCGATATCGGAATCGCAATGGGTAGTGGGACTGACGTTGCCATCGACACATCCGATGTCGTCTTGATGCAATCAAGCTTCCCCGCATTAGTACACGCCCACGGTCTCGCCAAGAAGACTGTCTTGAACACTCGTGAAAACATCTTCATCGCCATTGCCACCGTGGCCTTCCTACTGATTGGGCTAATCTTCGGTTATATCTACATGGCCAGTGGGATGTTTGTCCATGAAGCTAGTATCTTAGTCGTTATCTTCAACGCTATGCGGTTAATCAATTTCCAAACCAAGTTCGACAAACACCAACCAACTAAAACCATTCAAGCAGCCACAGCTTAATCAAGTCTCCCCAACTTGGTTACAGGCCTAGCAACCAATAACGGTCCGCCGACTAGTCTTCCCCAGCTAGTCGGCGGACCGTTTTATCATATTGCAATCAAAAATGATAGACCAATAATAATTTCATAAATACGCTCGGTTAATTAATTGCGATTATAAACCAAAAAAGATCTTATAAATCCAAATTCCAATAACGGCACCAACAATTGGGGCAACCACGGGAACCCAACTATATTCCCAGTGAGAACTACCCTTGTTCGGTACTGGGAATAACGCGTGTACTAGCCGTGGTCCCAAGTCACGGGCCGGATTTAGGGTCGGACCGGTTGGACCGCCTAACGAAATAACCATGGCAGCAATCAAAAGTCCAACGCCAATATTGGCGATATCGATATTTTGATGAAAAAACATCCCGCGATATAATCCCATGGCACCAAAAATCAGGACTGCGGTTCCTACCATTTCCGTAACAAAACCGTTTAACTGACTGTTCGCATGATCACTAGTTGCAAACGTCCCTAAGACTGCCTCATTATCAGTCGTTTGCCGATAATGGGGCCAGTACAGTGCCAAAATCAAGCATTGGCCTGCAATTGCTCCTAGAAATTGCCAGATTAAGTAAGGCGCAACGTGCGCCCAGGGAAAGATTCCAATCACGGCTTGCCCAATCGTAATCGCGGGGTTTAAATGGTTACCAGAAATCGAGCCAAACATCATGGCTGGGAGCATGACCCCCAGTCCATATCCCGATGCAACCAGGAGCCATCCTCCATTGGCGAGTCCTGGATCATCGTTACCAGTCGTGTTCTTCAGGAATGCGTTAGCGACAGCACCATTACCTAGTAGTACTAGGATCAGCGCGCCAAAAAATTCAGCGGCGTAGCGTGCTTCCCATGAACCTGTCATCTGTAAATCCTCCTCGTAAGGTACCGAGCATCTATGATAATTTGAAGATACCAGATAAAACCGTTTATGTAAACGCTTTATTTTGCTTAAATAAGCGGTTTATAATAATTCAACATAATTCTACCAGATACCCTGGGTTGTATAATTATGAAGCGCTAGTATAACACGCTCGCGTCAACATGAGATCTTCAACGTTAATGCTCGCGATCACAACTAGAAGATTCTCAGGTGACGCTAGCTTCCACAACAAATCGTTATTATCTAATTACCCAATACATCAGTCCTTTTTAAATCCCTCCACGGCCAGAAGCAGAATACTTGCTCGTGTATACCTATGGGGGTATATTGTTTAGTGACAAATACTTACTAAAGGAGTCAACTAAAATGATTAAAGAAATACATGATCAAGATTTTGCCAAAGAAACAGATACTGGTATCGCCGTTATTGATTTTCGCGCGGACTGGTGCCCACCATGTCGCATGATGGACCCAATTCTTAAGTCCCTTTCTGAAGACCCCGCTTACAAGGACCAGGTCAACTTCGTTTCATTGAACATTGACCATGACCAAGCTACGGCCAGTCAATTCCAAGTTCAAGGAATTCCAACCTTCCTGATTAAGAAAGATGGCCAAGTCGTCAGTCACATGGTCGGAGCACGTCCTAAGCCTGATTTTGAAGCCGAACTCAAAAAAGTACTTGCCTAATTACGAAGGGGGCATCATGAATCATGGCAACTACTGAAGAATATGTCACTAGCAAGCAGATCAAGACCCGGCTGAAACGCTCGGCTGGTCAACTGGACGGCGTTTTACGTATGATGGACGAAAATCGTCCTTGCGAAGATGTCTTAGTTCAACTTTCAGCAGTGAAATCAAGTATCGACAAGGCCATGAAACTCGTCATCGCCCGTAATATTAATAATTGTGTAGATGCGATGACCACGGCTGATGTTCAGAATCTTGAACACTCCTTGGATCTACTGCTAAAAACCAAATAACGCCAAAAAAGACGGTGTCGCCAATCTCAGTTGGTTATACCGTCTTTTTAGTGCCAGTTGACTCAGTTAAGCACCGTATCTGTCAGGCAACTTATCGAGTCAATCTTTCCAATCGCCCTTTTTCCAGTCATCATGGTTCCAATCATCTTTTTTCCAGTCATCGTCGTCATCACTGTGGGACTGCTCGGCATCCTTGGGCGCTCGTTTTGCTCGCTTCAACAGTACCGCCGTTGAAACCACCGTTACGAACCCAGTCGCAATAATAAAGACAAATGTCCACATCACAATATCGCTAATCGCCATCTCGGGCCCTCCCATATAATTTAATTGTCGTTAGTATAGCGCAGGCCCGTTGTAATAGCAAAAACGCCCTGGATAGTTTGCCCACACAATCGCTATCCAGAGCGTTTAATTCTTCAGCGACAACGACCTAATCGTTGTCATCCTCATCTTCTTCATCCAAACCAGTTCGAGCATCGTTACCAAGATAAGCTTGTAATTCCCGAATATTGCGATTGTTACTGCCACGATAAGCAACTAACCAAGCTGCCAGTGCCGGCCGGTTTTCTTTTTCAGCAAGCTTGATAGCCCGGTCAACGAATAGGTTTTCCGTATCAAAATCCTTGATTGTTGCGGCCACGAGTTCATCAACAGATTGATACTTGAAAGCCCCATTTTCTTCCAACATGGAATACTTGGTTAATTCAGCCGTTGTGGAAGATGGCTTCTGGTTTTCATCTAGGAGTAATTCGCCTAATTCAGCAAACTGACGGACATTCTGATCTAACAAACGTTGATATGCTGTCCGCAATGCCAATGATTGTGGTCCTTTAACGTACCACTTCACTTGGGTCAACTTAACGTAAGCAACCATTAAGTTAGATAAAATGTGATTCGTCATTGCGCCCGCTGTTGGGACATGGTGATCAATGTCACTCTGTTTTAATTCCGCTGCGTATTGTTCGTCGATCGTTAGTTCACTCATCGTTTATTCCTCCTACTTAACCTTGACGTTTTCAACTTCGTAACCAAGTCCGGTAACAACTTGTGCCAAATCATCGGCATTCGTCACTTCAGGATCAAAGTTAGCCTTGACCTTGCTGGCATTGAATAGCACCTTAACATTCTCAACGCCGTCATGGTTAGCAACGGCCTTTTCGATCTTGGTCATGCATGATGGGCAAGTCAACGTTCCTAATTGCATAATAATTTTCATAATCAATTACCTCCATGTCGTTCATTTGATGGTTCTATCATAACCGGATTTGATTGACCAGAACTTGACGGCCGTCAAGAAATTCAAAAAAGTTTTACGCTACAATATAGTTATTAAAACAGTAGGAAATTTAAAACGTCAAACCCTATCTACCAAGCAAAATCTGTTATAGTTAGGGTGAATTTATTCAGGAGGTGGGCCTTATGGCAGAACATGAATGTGTGCAGTTAGTCCCAATTTTTAGCGAACTCGGTAGTGAACAATTAGACACTATCGAATCGATCGTTCGTCACCACCACTATCCAGCCGGCAGCACTTTATTTGGTGCTGACGATCCACTGGATTCACTGATGATTGTTGCCAATGGGCAGGTTAAAGTCTATCAGCTAGCTGCCAATGGTCGCGAGCAGTTACTATATCTATTACAAACTGGTGATATCGATGGCGAAGCTGCCTTATTTGAAAATCAACGGCGAACCTCATTCGGTGAAGCCTTAGTACCGACGGATGTTTGCAGTATTCGCCGTTCAGACTTTCAAGACTTGATGCAAAAATATCCCAGTATCAGCATCAACGTCTTAAACGTCTTTGGCAAACGTCTCAGTCAACTGGAGCGTCAAACAACCAGCACGGCCACTGAATCCGTCGAAGCCCGTTTAGCGAACTATATCACTGAAACAGCGGCAGCGCTCAAAACCGACACGTTTAAACTACCATTAAAGAAAAAGGACCTGGCGACGTTCCTCGGCACCACCCCTGAAAGCATTAGCCGTAAGCTCGCCTTATTCGAGCGTCAAGGCCTAATTACGCAAAAGCCTGGCAAGGTCATCGAAATTAACGATGCCGACCAGCTATTATTAACTGAATAATGACTACTAATTAAATTATCCCTTCCCCCGGATGACTAGCGAAATCACTGTTAGTCATCCGGGGGCTTTTACGTCAACCATCACGCTGCCTCATAAGGTGATTTACAGGCACTAACAGCTCCTGCATGCCGATAATTCAGAAGTAATCTTGACCTTTACATTAACATTCACAACCCATCAGCTACTGATTCAGGACTATTAAGATGATTAGTATCATTTTTTACTGAGTCGGTACCAGATGATACCACTGAGAATAATCTAAGGTATAATTAACTTAGTATTAGAAAATTTATTAGGGAGTGGATTTAATGGCAACCATTAATCAAGCAGCAGTAAAACAAGATCTCTACGATGCCGTCAACGGCGAGTGGCTCAAAACCGCCGTCATTCCGGATGACCATTCTTCAACCGGGGGCTTTATGGACTTAGTTGATGCCATTGAAAAAACGTTAATGCATGACTTTGATGCAATGGCGGCGGGAACAGTTACCCCCGACGATCCTCAGCTAACCGAATTCATTAAGTTTTACCGCTTAGCTAAAGATTTCGACCAACGCAATGCCAATGGTGCGGAACCAATTCTGCCGTGTCTCAAGCAAATTGATAGTTTAAGCGACTTTGCTGACTTACAACAACGGATGCCCGATTGGATCTACGACGGCCTCCCATTACCATTCAGCTTGGATGTCGACGCTGATATGAAAAATACCAAGGTCAACGCCTTATTTGCCCAAGCACCTGGGACTATCTTGCCCGACAAGACATACTACGACGAAGGCAACCAGGCCGGCCCTAAGTTACTAGCAATTTACGCTAAAATGATGACCGAACTGTTGCAAAAAACTGGTTACGAAAAGGACGAAGCACAAAAAATCGTTGATGACACGCTGCAATTCGATCGTTTGATCGTTCCGTGGATCAAATCCGCTGAAGAGTCGGCTGATTACAGTAAGATGTATAATCCTCGCAAATTCAACGATTTTGTTAACACTAGTCGTTATTTAGACTTAGCCGCCATCACCTACTCCGTCATCGATGGTAATCCCGACCTCGTCATCTTGCCAGAACCCGCCTTCTTCGATCACTTTAACGAAGTAGTCAATCCTGATAACTTCGGTCTGATGAAGAACTGGATGAAAGCTAAACTCGTTCAACGGTACAGTGGTTACCTCAGTGATGAAATGCGGGTATTAGCCACGACTTATTCACGGGCATTGTCTGGTCAAAAAGAACCGCGGAACCAAGCTAAGAGTGCCTACTATCTAGCTACCGGAACTTTTGATCAAGTCGTTGGACTCTATTACGGCCACAAGTATTTTGGTGAAGCGGCCAAAGCGGACGTTCATCAGATGGTCGAAAAGATGATTGCCGTCTACAAACGCCGGTTGCAAGCGAACACTTGGCTCAGCGCAGATACGCGTGCTAAAGCCGTGACCAAGCTTGATAAACTCGGCATTCAAGTCGGTTACCCTGATAAACTAGAAACGATTTACACGAAATTCAAGACGCACACGCCCGAACAAGGTGGCAACGTATTGAGCAATGTCCTCCACTTTAACCGTTTGGCACGCCAAGACATGTTCTCAAAGTGGGGCGAAGCCACTGATCGGACCCGTTGGGAAATGAGTGCGGACACCGTCAATGCTTACTACCACCCATTTATGAACATTATTGTCTTTCCAGCTGCTATCCTACAAGCACCTTTCTACAGCTTAGAACAATCTTCTAGCGCTAACTATGGTGGTATTGGTGCAGTTATTGCTCATGAAATCTCGCACGCTTTTGACAACAATGGTGCCCTATTTGATGAATTCGGTAACTTGCATAATTGGTGGACCGAGGAAGATTCTGCCCACTTCAAGGAACTTGCCAAGTCCATGATCAGTGAATTCGATGGCTTAGACTTTGCTGGTGCGAAAGTTAACGGGACGTTGACCGTATCCGAAAACATCGCCGATGCGGGAGGCTTAAGTTGCGCGGAAGAAGCTGCTAAGGGCGAAGATGACGTTGATTTGAGTGCGTTCTTCACTAACTGGGCCATGGTTTGGCGTATGAAGGCCACGACTGAATACATGCAACTCTTACTTTCAATCGACGTCCACGCTCCAGCTAAGCTCCGAGCAAACGTACAACCTAAGAACTTAGATGATTTCTACACAACCTTCGACATTCAACCCGACGATGCCATGTATTTGGCACCAGATAAGCGGGTCAAAATCTGGTAAAAAGCTTTAATCAATGAACACTAAGACCGACTAACAAGCGGTGCGATTGCTTGTTAGTCGGTCTTTTATCTGTTCCATCATTATGGGTCTTATTCATTCAAATTACGCGTTAGTATATTACAATAGAACTGTCGTCTGATGCCGTTACATCGTTATTGGACTGTGACCCAGTCTCAATCACGACTGCACCGCAAATCACACCAGCAGACGCGTTATTAGTCGACCTAACGCCATTTTCAGCGAGGGTCATCAACAAGGCAATCCCAGTCCACTTGACGCTTAAATCAGCATATTTGGACACTGGTAACCATCGAAAACAACTAGCATTAACTATGATTAAAACGTGCCATTTAGTTGGCTTACTGTTCGTCAGCCGGTGAGTGTCCTATTCCGACCTCCGGGGCTGGGTGACAATTGCTGGAACGTAAGCCGACGTCGATTTGAGCTAACGCCCAGNATTTAGTTGGCTTACTGTTCGTCAGCCGGTGAGTGTCCTATTCCGACCTCCGGGGCTGGGTGACAATTGCTGGAACGTAAGCCGACGTCGATTTGAGCTAACGCCCAGCCCGCGTCATCTCAAATACGAGTCTTATTCTAAGCCGGAAGCAACCCACTTCCGACTAAGAATAATTTGGCTACTGAGCATTGTCACCCAACCCCTCCGGTCGGTAAGCCGCTCGAATGGCAGATGAACAGCCACTTAACTTGGTACAATTTGTCGTTGGCTATTTTGATATTGGAACTTTAGGTGAAATATCAGAGTGCCTTCTTCACTTTGCCAAAACGTTCAGTTGTTACTACGGCGATTCAGAATAACGAGCTATCACAATATCATTTTTAGCCTAACAGTTGATTGACAAAATTACTGTTTATAAGAAACAACGACAAAGCCATCAAAAACTGAGTACGCACATGTCCGCCATTCGAATACTGTCCCGACTGGAAGGCGTTTCGGCCAATGCTCAGCGGTGAAATTCCACTTAGCAAGCGTCCTTGGCTTGGTTAGTGGAAGACCAGTATTTAAGACGTGGTCTTCGGCTTAAATCTGTGTCCACTGCGTTCCAGCAATTGGCAGAAATGCCTGGAAGTCGGCGTAGGACGAACTAACTAAGCAAGTTTACGCTAACTCGAACTGTTTCCAGCGAACCTAAACTGGCTGATTTTGAACTCAAAAAATGGCACGTTTTAATCATGATTCATAACAGTTTAACTAGTACAATAGGAATTACTAAATATTCATGACGCATTTTAAAGGAGGCACTATGTCACAATTTGAAAAGTATCATCCCATTCTAACGCCACACTATACGTTCGATTGGTTAACAAAGGTGCGCGTTATCGACGTTTTCAACTTATATCAGACCAGCAATGCGACAGCCACTATGGAAACAACCGCTGCACAAATTAACCACACCATGCGCGAGATTTTTCATGACCACCAGCTTGTTTGGGGCGTAACGGATCGAGACACGAACGCGTTCGTCGGTCAGGTCGGCTTTGCCCCAATCGATACGGCTAAGCATGAAGCAACTCTCAGTGTTGACCTGACTGCTACTTATCAGCAAGTAACTACGCTCAGGGAAATCTTAGAACGGTTGGTGGCATTTGGTACCGTTGAGTTAAAGTTGAACCGACTCACATTGATTTTACCAAAGCACGATGACCTAATGGCACAAATACTGGCTGGCCTTAACTTTAGTACCACCGACCACTTAACATTCAATTATCACCAATAAACAAATAACGCGATGCTACCTTCATGAAGCAAGGTAAGCATCGCGTTATTTTAACTTATTATTCAGTGACAGCTTCGGCCGCATGGGCAATCGCTGCTTGACCAAGTAAGTTCAAATAGTTAAATGGCCGGTCGTAAATTGGTTGGAAGAACATATCTACGAACCCTAAGTCGTCAATGGTATTGTGATTTTGAATCATCACTGAAATCACATTGGCTGATTGTGAAACATCATGTTCACTCATGAATTGTGCACCTAGGATTTCGCGAGTTTCAGGATTGTAAACCAATTGCATTAAAACAGGCTTAGTGGTTGGCATAAATTCTGGCCGGTAGTTGTCTTCAAAAGTGACAGCGGCTGCCGGAACATTTTCGGCCTGTGCATGTTCTAGGGTCATCCCAGATGAAACGATGGTTTGGCCGAACAACATTAACCCAGAAGTTGATTGTGTCCCCATGTACTTCCGCGTTGGCTTGAAGATGTTCAAACCAACTAAGGTTCCTTGGCGAACCGCATTCGTTGCTAATGGGATATAAGCATCTTTCTTAGTTGGATTATAGTGAACAGCAACCGAGTCACCAGCACCGTAAATGTCTGGATCAGAAGTTTGCATGTAGTCATTGGTCTTGATCGAGCCATTAGCGTTCATATCGACCTTACCCTTGAGTAAGCCGGTATTTGGCCGGAAGCCAACACAAAGAATCGCCATGTCGGCTGTGTAGCTGCCCTTGTCAGTCTTGACCGTAACTTCTTTACCATCATCACTGAAGCCTTGCACCATTTGATTCAAAGCCATCTTGATACCGTGATCAACAAAGTCTTGTTCAACCCGGTCAGTGAATTCTTTGTCTAAGTATTTATTTAAAATCCGTGGTAAACCATCAATTAGTGTGACTTCCTTACCTTGCTTCTGGTAAGCTTCAACTAATTCAGTACCGATATAACCGCCACCGATCACAATGACCCGCTTAGCTGGTTTGGCTGCTTCCCATAAATTCTGAGCGTGCGTCCAGTTCTTGCATAAGTAGACATTGGGACTATCGATGCCGTCAATTGGTGGAATAACAGGCCATGAACCAGTAGTGACAACTAACTTGTCATAGTGATCAGTCTTAGATTCACCAGTCTTTAAGTCAGTAACCGTAATTTCATGTTTGTCAGTATTCACATCCGTCACATCATGTTGCATATGAACAGTTGCGCCTAACTTAGCTAACTGTTCAGGACTGGAATAAAATAGGCCTTGAGGATCAGCAACTTGGCCGCCAAGGTAAAGTGCGATCCCACAGGATAGGAACGAGACATTGTCATTTCTTTCATAAATCGTCACTTCAGTATCTGGATTTGATGCTAAAATCTGATTAACGGCAGCAGTGCCGGCATGGGTACAACCAATTACAATAACTTTCATTTTTAAATCGCTCCTTAAATGTGTTTATATTCACAATCATGCTTGTGCAACATGTATTTGGTAACAATTACATTGTACTAAAGTAAAAAGAAAACGCAACCAAAAACACGTAAAAAAGTGTAAATACTTCACTAATCACACGATAAAAAAATGCCTTGATTACAACGTTCTCAGTCATTCAGGCTGATTATTCATTCACTTAACTGTGGTAATTAAAATTATTATTATCTTTAACCATTATGGCTAATAACTAGAAAGCAAAAGCACTCACAATCTTGCGTGTGAGTGCTTTTGATTCTCTTATACCAACCCGATCATTACTTAGGTGCATCTGTTAACGTCCACGTAATATCCCCCGTGTAAGAACCCGGAGTAGCTCCCGCATTGCTTTGATATAAAATGCCTGACTTATTCGTCCAGTCTGCCAAGACATCATAATCATCGTTATCACTAGTAGCCGTGTGACTGTCAATCACCGTACCCGCAGAATTCAGCGTGGTCGTCTGCTCGCCGTCGCGGAAAATCACGTCGCCCGCCAAATTCTGACCACCGGTTGTTTTAAAATTAGTCGCACTAGCTTGTAGTTGCCAACTAGAGCCCTTACCACGACTATCCCGTACAACTAGTTGCCAATCGTCTTCCCGGTCTGTCGTTTGAGCCGAACCATCTAAAGTAATGGTTTTAAACGTGCTGCTTTTGGCAACCGTCTTAAAACCAAGTTCACCTGCAGTAACAATAATCTGCGCTTTATCAACTGGTGAGACGTTCTCGTAACGGTCAGATGCCCATAGTTCAATCTCATTGTCATCACCGACGTGTAAATCCTCTGCTTTGACCTTGTAGTAGAAGTAACCTTGTTCGTCATCATCCGACATTTGAACCGTTGGCATTTCCTTGCCATTAAGCGTTGGGTGTAGTGTCACTTGACCGTTAGTTAATTGTTCCGAATCCTCGGCTGCAACAATCCCTCTGATGATCACGTCTTCCCCATTGGCGACAGTATACGGACTATTACGAATTTTAAGGTATAGCGGCTGATCGACTGTAATCATATAATCCGGTGCTTCCGTCGTTGTTTCAAACACCTTATTTTTAAATGTCGCCGTCGTTGCAGTTGTCTGTTCATTGACAACGACATTCTCGGCCGTCCCATTGAGCGTGATCGTCGCGGTCGGTTGACTAGCCGATACTGCTTTATCTAGAGTATAGTCAACTTTAGTATCACTACTCGTTGGCGCCGTCAAAGTCTGCTCACTACCATCCGCATACGTTACCTTGGCACTGTCAAACGTAATATGCTGTGGTAGATTGAGTTCAGCCGTAATGTTATCCCAGTCAATTTGACCACCTTGGTAAGTCAATTGATAGTCGTACTGAACTTTATGCTGAGCTTTGAGCTGGCCGCCTGTCTTGATTTCACGATTCTTGGTCTTATCCGTAACCTTAACCGCCGCCTGTACGTCAACTAAATTCGGCGCGCTTTCAATCACGACCATGTTATTACCAGAATTACTACCAGTCGCCCCCATGAATCCCCAGCGAACCAGGCCATCACTACTGTTGAATTGGCTAGTATCTAACACTTCACTCTGAGTAAAGCCGCTACCCGTCGCCGACCCATCTGGATTGATGTCATTATAAGTGTACGTCATCGTTTTAGTCGCCGCATGCCAGTCCATCACCAGGTGGTGCCACTTGCTATCTCCTAATGACATATTCGTCACTAGGTTGGTATGTTTTTGCGTAAAGTAGTACCGGGTTGACCAAATTATCCCGGTAACGTCTAAACTCCTGACAGACTGATTTTCATACTGACTAGCCAGCCCAGGATACCCGGTCGCAATGTGTTGTTTCTTAATACCATCATCAAACGAATCACCATTACCAGCATTACTATAGCTAGTTGAAGTATTGGTATAGGTATCAAACTCTAAGGCCCAACTATTTTGGATGGCCGTTTTCGCAAATTCTTCGCCGTCCTTCAATTTATTATCCGTATCAACACCCCAAACACCGAGTGTCTCACCAATAATGCTGGACGAACTGACTTGTGCGGATGCGGCAGTACCATTTGGATCATTTTGTAAGACAAAAGCCATCCCATCGCCGGCCTTACTAGTACTCGTGGATGTTCCCAAATACACCCACATTTTAAACGTAGCATCTTTATTTAAATCTAGGCGATTGGCGTCGTTCGACCAAAAGCCACCCACTTGCTTCTTGCCGTTAATAACCTGAACGGCCTGCGTATTTGGCGAGCTTGCATTGGTCACATTCCCAATATTCGCACTATTACTAATGCCACTACTGAATGCCGCTGGTAGCGTAAAGAGTTTATCCAACTGATTCAGGCCAGACGGTGCCGTTGCCAACGTCGCTTCGTCAGCAGCCTGAATTTGGGCGGTCCCGGCCCATAATCCCATTAATGCAGTTAATGCAACTAGTATTTGTTTCGGTCCCTTCCACATGTTGAAAACTCCTCTCGCTAGTTAGTCCTGACGACGGCGGTTTTTCAATAGTAGCCAGATAATTGCGCCTAATAGGACAACAATCAGTGCGCCCAACGCAACAAACCACCAGAAATAGTTCGATTGTTTTTCTGTAACAGCTGTATCATTTAAAGTCTGAGCTTCTTTATCAGTAATGGTAAAGTTCTTTGTAAATTGCCACTTACCCTTATCAGCCGTTGCCGTTAAATGTAAAGTGTACTTGCCCGCCTTCAATTGTTGCGTCCCGTCACCAACTGCAAAGTCAAAATTACTATTCGGCGCCATTGACATGTTTTCCTTAGTCGTCGTCAATAATTTTTTAGACGAACCAGCTTTAGTCACGTAGCTTTTGATCTTTAAGCCATGCATAATAACGGGCTGGTTGTTTTGCAGATTAGCCGTAACGTAATTACGATAGTTACGTTGCTTGGCTTTTACTGCGTGCAACTTCATCACAGGTTTGATTCCGCTTGGATCAGATTCACGTAACTGCAAGCCAATCACGTACGCATATTGATTATTGATGGCCATGCCACTACTAGATTGTTTCGCCTTGGTACTGAGTTCCTGGATGATATTGATTCCACCCAGCGCCACGCCCGCAAACTTTTTCTCGGGTACCGTCAATTTAATAGTGACTTTTTTGCTTGACTTAGCGGGAACGGTCACGACCTGTGACTTTGAAAGTGCTGTCTTGATGTTAAACTTCAAGGAGTCATCGGCCTTAGCCTTTGCTTGGCTGTAATCGATGATACCGTTATTATTTGTAACCGCCAGATTAGGTGATACCGTGTATCGATGTTCTTTACTATCACTATTTTTAATGGTTAAAGTGAGATTTTGCGTTTGCCCTGGTGTGACCTTCAAGTCAAAATAGGACACTTTTTGATTAATTTGGTTATCAGGCAAATCAGCCTGGACCGTGTAATTGAGGTCATCCGCTCTAGCAGTCATTGTCAAACCTGCCATAACGATGCTCACAACGGCAATTAACTGCCAAAATATTTTTTTCATAGGCTTTACCCTTCCTTTATTCAACGGTAAGTGACGAGCTATGTATGATTGAAGCTGCCATTCTTTACAAGTAGCAGCTTCACATCAAACCATTTAATTAACTAGGTGCGTTCGTTAATGACCAAGCCAGCGTACCCGTGTAGTCGCCAGCACGCAATTGGCGATCATGGACTTCAAGTTCCGTGGGTACCTGCCCGCGATTCAGAACGACCAGCCAAGTACCTAGACCAGTATTAGGCGGGGCAATCACGACATTATTCGCTAAACCAGCAACTAATTCACCAGTATTAACAACGTTAGGTGCAGTACTAACATTGCCAGCACCGGGCCGTAATTGGACTGCGCCTAATTTTAAAGACGTCGTTAAGGTCTGCTGACCACTTTGCAACCCGCTTGGCGTGACCTGTAACGTCCATCCAGCAGCCGTGGCGCGGCGATCAGTTATTTGAATCATCGCCCGCTCATTCTTGGCAGTCGTCTTAAACGGCCCACCCGCGGTCGTAATTGCATTGAATTTCAAATTACTGACGAAATCAATGGTTAACTTTCCCCGTGAGCCCGTACCAGCGACATTGTCTTCATCGACCGGGTCACCCGGGTATGGTTTACTGAGATCATCAGGGTCGACCGGAGAAACTGCATTGTCATCATCCGAGGGGGTCATTTCTACCTGCACCTGTGACTGTGTCGTTGCAGCTTGCGTTGCGATAAACCAGCCCCAGTTACTAATGATGAGACAACCTATCACAGTCATTAATAACCGACCTGTTACCAACAATCCCTTTTTCATCGGTCACACCTCAGTTCTCCTCTGGCGCATTAACTGGTTAGCTAGGGGCGTTACCTAATGTCCATGTCAAGGTTGAAGTGTAAGCGCCAGCCGCGTTACCAGCAGGGATCAACAGGCTAACTTCATTGGTTGCATACTTACTCGTAAACTTACCGATCCCTTCATTAGCTTCTGCGTCCATGATAATTTGATTTTGGTCAGTGATATCCACTTTATAAGCTTTTGCTTTAGAGATGTTATTAGCATCATCCGCAGTTGCATTAACTTGTGCAAAAGTTAACGCGGCGCCCCGTAATTCACGAGTATCATCTGCATTCATGAACTTCGAACCTTTAACTTGTACTAACCATCCGTCCGTATTCCCAGGGTTGGTCACTTTCAAGTCGCCAGTAACGTTCTTAGCATCATAGGTTTTACTGTCATTAGTGATTTTTTCGGTCCCAAAGCTAACACCAGGTGCTTGATCCAAGGTAATATCTTTATTAGTGTCATCCTGGATTAATTCAACTTCAGCTTTGGTCGTTGTCTCCGTATCTGCAGCTTGGCCAACAAGTGGTAATCCTGCCATTAGTGTCATGCCTGCAACGAGAGTTCCGAGATATTTTTTCATTTTGGTTGCTCCTTTATTGTTTGACGGTTGCGCCACCAGATTAGAATTAATAATATTAATAAACTAAGTCCACATACGCCGATACCGAACAGAATCCATTGCTGGGTCCCATTCATTTGCGGTAATACACCTTGTAGCGGGCTCGCAATTTTATCGGCCGCCGCATTGCCACCTGAATTAGAAGTGATCGTTAAGTGGTAAGTGCCTGATTGCGTATCAGCTACTAGTGGTAACTTGACTAGCTGACTAATACCTAAGTCTTGAAAGCTGCCCATCCAATTAATATGACCACATCCTTTCCAGATATTGACTTAAGCTTAGTATCATTATTAACGCTTAGTACCAATAGTGAATCGTTGTGAGTAACCCTATCAGCAACGAAAATATATCATGGTTTTGGAATCGCTGTCAATTGATGACACCCCTTAACTATTGATTAAAATTCCTATTTTAACGGACTTCTGAGCCATTTTTAATATTATAGTGATTACAAATATTTTAATATAAACTACTGTAATCAGTTTAACGGCAAGCTTTCCTACTGCTTTCATTTATCCGATTAGGTCCAACTAGTTGGCGTGTTCAACTAAACAAACCGTCAACATTATATTATCGTTAGACTTTGATGAGGCCACACATAAGTTAAAAATTTTGATAATTATAAATATTGAAATCCTATATATATTTAGAATATCGTTGTAACAGCAAGCTATTACATAAATTATCTTCAATTTATAAAATTATGTAATCGATTTAATGTGGAAATCTTTTATCAATTTTAAAGTGCAACACAATCAACTAATTAAAATCGGCTTTAAAAACAGTAAAAGCCCCCTAATCAAATAATTTCAAACGTTAATATTCATTTACCAAACAATGAAGTGTGCTGTGGTATACTTAAAACACTTATTTTTAACCAGAAAGGCGGTTCGAATCATGCCCGCTAAAAAGACATTTCAAGACGATCAAGTTATCGAAAAAATCATGCACTTATTTTGGCAGCAAGGCTATTATCATACTTCCATGGACGAAATCGTAATAACTAGTGGCGTCAAGAAGCAAAGTTTATATAACGCTATCGGGGACAAGCACACACTTTACCTGCGTGCACTCCAGCGCTATCACCAACAAACTTTAATGCGTTGTACCCAAGCAATGCAACGCTTAGAGCAGGATGGTGCCGCCCCCTTAGCTATCCTGAGTATGCTCTTTAGCCACGATTTAACGACATCCGAACAAACAGCCGGTGACCTAATGGCTAACGCCGTCGCTGAATTTGGTACTACTGATACTGATGTTCAGCAAGCCGTCAGCTGGTTTTATGACGACTACCTGACCCTCATGGCTGCGGTCATCCTCAAAGGTCAAGCTAACGAGCAAATTATCAATAATCAGTCCAGTATGACATTAGCTCAGGCACTGCTAGAAGCCCGCATTGGCCTTCAAACGCGACTCCGTCAAGGCAGTCAGCCAGATATTCAAGCGCAGCAACAAGCCTGGATGGCTTTTCTAGCACGTCGTTGAACCTAAAGCAGTTAATCAGCGCATAAAATAAGCAAGCTTCTCCCGAACATTTTGGGAAAAGCTTGCTTTATTTTTTCATCTATATATAAGTCACAGTCATACTTTTGGGTCATAACTAGCGATTGACTTATAAATATTTTTGCACTAACCAGTGCTGTGCTGAGCTCGTCAATTGACTACCATAATGTTGTCGCAACCGTTGCACACCCGCGTAATGGTCAAATTCAAATTGACTTGTCAGCGTCTCACTAGCTAGCAACGCCTTAGCAAACTGTAAATCGTCAATCGTAATCTGTTGTCGGTAAGCCAAATCTTCATCGGCTATGATTCGTTGCCACTGATCCGTTAAGATGGCACTGGCCCGCTGATAACGACGGTCATGGGTCAACAAGGATTGCATATCATCTGGATTAAGTGGTGTCCCCATATTATTCATCCTCCAAGTTCAAATTAACTACATGACCGATTGCTGGCTCAATCGACAATCGATCTTCAGCCCGCGCTAACAACCAAATCACATTTGTAAAACGGTGTGACTCGACGTGCCGTTCACCACGGCCATCCGTTAAGATCAGCGCCAAGGTCGTCGCATTCGTCTTATGATGTGTTAGTAAATCATCAAAAATACTTTGATAAACGGTTCCACCACCGCCACGGCGCGTAAAGCGAATCTGCTGTGGCAAACTCACCTGATACGTTTGACCAGGCTGTACGATTGCATCAAACGGCTTAACGGTGATGGTTGCTGCAAATAATCGGGTTAAAGTAGCCACCTGTGCCAGTAATCGTTGCAGCATCAGATCACTGATAGAACCTGAATTATCAACATAAACTTGCAAGTCCAAGCGCGTATCGCCAATTTGACCGGGTATTTCCATCCGCGCGGGTTGCCGTCGATTAAAGCGCGCGTGCGAGGCCTTAGTACCGCTCGGAATCTGACCCAGGCCCCGAACTAGTAATTGTCGCCAATCAAGCTGGGCCGGCTGCGTCATTACAGTGAGCTGAGCTCGAACATTGCCGGCCACTAACCCTCGGCCAGCTTCATTTGTTTGCTGCCAAGCATCTTTCGCCAACTGTTTTAAACGGGCAGTTGCCAAATTGGGATTCGTTAACTGTTCAGAGGCTGACCAGCCACTTGGATCATCGATCAACTGTTGCGACTTTTGGTCGCCAGACCCTTTTGCTGGCTGCCGCTGGTCCTTATTTCGCGAAGTGGCGGTGGGCGCGCCATTCGGCTGAAGTTGCGACCGCGACTGCTGCTGTAATAATTTCAAATAACAGCCAGAATCTGCTCGTCGCGGTAGCTGGGCATCGACTAACGGCTGGACAGTCGTTAAACTGACCGCATCTTTAGGCAGACCGTCGACATATTGGTTAACGGCCAGGTCGGTCGCCAACGTCACTAACTCCGGTTGCTGCTTGACCTGATCACGATACCGAACGGGGTGTTGCCAGACAATGTGTAGTGCCACGTGTTTTAACCCCGCTTGTAAGTAAGAAAACTGTGAAAAAGCTCGAGCAATTACTGTTGGCGCATATTGTAAGACCAACTGATTATTCTGCCAAGCTAAGATAAACGGCGTCGTTAACGTCGTATTTAACTGTCTGGGAAGTCGGGTCAGCAACTCGCCATAAAATTGATCGGTGGCTAGTAACTCAATAATGGCCCGATCAATCATGATCGCACCTGCCTGGATCGTGTCTGCTGTTGGCGTCACTAACATCGCTTGTTGCCAACGTGTGTACTTATTGGCATTGTTAATCATGATGACTCACTGCTTTCTTACTGATTTGACCAACTGGCGACCTGTTGTAAATACTGATACAAAGCGGTCACATACGGACTTTGCTTGGCAACATTTGCTGTATATAATTGCTTTAATAAGTCGCGTTCATGGCCGATTTGTTGAACCAATGCAAACTGACCATCTTGACTGAGTGTTTGTAGGAGTTGCATGAACCGACCAGCGTGCTGATCGTCCGTCAACGGATACGTGGTTGTTAGAGCCAAACAGCTTGCCAAAACCGTTCGCTTTTGAATTTCATTCATCGCCGTAAACTGCTTAAGAATCGGTGCCGGCACCACGGCCCCCACTGGTTGACTGTCATAAATCATCGCTGGTGTCAGATGAATGGCTTGTTGTTCCAAGAATTGCTCGAATACAAGCCCTAGCTCAGTACCCACATCTCCTTGAAAGATATCCAGTGCCACAGCCGTTTGTTGATGCACAGGAAGTTTTTCAATCTCATATAAATTAGCCGAAACACGCGCCCACGCACGTGGCGTCGCTGTTAAATCAGCCTGGACATCAGCCTGATTAAGCCGCGTTACATCTTCACTAATAAACTGCTGGACGAGTGGATGAATGTTTGGTCGGTTCATGTGCTCATCCACTTGTTTGGCCCAAGCAAGCCAGTCTGCCGCATCTGCTCGCATAACTAGACGCACGGTACGATCTTTGATGGCCGCATCGCCGGCAGTAACGCCATACGTACTACTTTCGAATCCAGTCATACTAGCATCTGGATTTTCAGCAATGATCAATTGCACCTGTTCTGGCAATTTCAATGTGTTAATCGTCCGCTGCAAGACCAGATTCATCAATTCACTTTGAACAGCCTGCGTCCCACGATTAAATTCGTCTAAAAACCACAGAATTGGCTGCTGAGGATGCTGCTCAGCATACTGAATAATTTCAATCAACGTGTGTGCATAGCCGAATTGCACGTCAGCCAACTGGCCATAGCGCTTCGTTTGAATAAATGAGTCGCTCGTTAGTGGTGGGACTGGGATCGCTAAATCCCCCTTTTCGGACAGGCTCACAACGGTCGTGTATAATTGCGCCCCCATCCGCTTAGCAACCTCGGCTACCAAGGCCGACTTTCCAATCCCGGCTTCACCGACAATGTTCGGTACGTTCCCCGCTTTTAAAACGACCGGAACTGCTGTTAATAGAGCTTGATATGATAACGCCATTAATTAAACCTTCCTTTACTGTTCCACGTGAAACAAATTTAATTCGTTTTCAAAAACATCAGCTTACTTGTCCTAACCATTATAAAACAGAAGCCACCATTATCGACAATTAGCGTTCACAGTCACGTTAGATCACACACCAATCATACTGACTACTATCAATAGTGACTATGCAAAAATAAAATTTTTATTTATTATAGTTTTAACAATCCACAACTGCCATAAAACGTTTTTATACCAACGTTTTACCAGTATCTTATCAATTAATATAATTATAAAAATCTTATCAGAAATATTCACAAATCAAACAAATTCCGTCGTTTTCACGAGCAGGTATTGTAAAATAGGTTAAGTTAGCAATTATTCAAAAAGGGAGTGTGCAACTATGCGCAAGTATCTCGCCGAATTTCTCGGCACATTTATGTTAGTTTTCTTAGGGACTGCAACCGTTGTGATTGCTAAGGGTGACGTCCTCGCTATTGGGTTAGCCTTCGGGTTAGCGATTACCGTTTCGGCCTATGCCTTTGGTGGTATTTCTGGTGGTCACTTTAACCCCGCCGTTACGACTGCGATGTTAATCAACCGTCGAATCGATGCCGCCGATGCCATTGGCTATATCATCGCCCAAATCATTGGGGCCATCGTTGCTTCCGCAGCAGTTAAGTCGTTTGTCAGTGCATTAGGCTTATCCGCAACATCGCTTGGTCAAACCGATTTTCCAAAAATCGGCAGTGGTATGGCCTTCTTTGTAGAAGCACTAGTCACATTCTTATTCTTAATGGTTATTCTGAACGTTACTAGTAATGACCATGGTAACGCAGACTTTGCTGGTTTGACCATTGGGGTGACCTTAGCATTCTTGATTATTGTCGCTCTCAACTTAACGGGCGGTTCTTTGAACCCTGCCCGTTCAATCGGCCCCGCTATTTTTGCTGGTGGTAGCGCCTTATCACATCTATGGGTCTACATCTTAGCACCAGAAGTCGGCGCCATCTTGGCCGCATTCTGTGCTCGGGTTATGGGATCAGAAGACTAGTTAGCAATTGACAGTCGTACCATTAACCACGATCAATTTGATACTGAAACATGATTAATAAAACAGCGGTACCGTGATGATTTTATGGCTT
Organism: Lactiplantibacillus sp. YT640; assembly: GCF_049745435.1. Lineage (NCBI taxonomy): Bacteria > Bacillati > Bacillota > Bacilli > Lactobacillales > Lactobacillaceae > Lactiplantibacillus > Lactiplantibacillus sp. YT640. The sequence continues at coordinate 5,395 of NZ_JBMNVY010000015.1, read as the reverse complement.
GGAATCATCACGGTACCGCTGTTTTTCGTATGCTTATATTTTAGGCAGTCTCAATTAGACGAATCTACGTTGCCAACTTCTCATGACGCATGGCCCTATAGCCTAACCCTACGCCAAGTTTTACTTGCGTCGCCAATGCGTGTACCAGGAATGGAGCGTTCCAATCAATAGGCCAATAATGACGACAACTGCTGAAACATAGCCAAAAATACCAATGTTTGTAATCCAACTATTATCAGGATGGCTTTGAACTAGTAGTGATGATCCAACAATCAGCGCTGCCAGAATAACGGACAGTACAATCTTATTGACCATCGAATCAATCCGATCAATAAACATCTTGCGGTGTGCAAAGACCAAGTTGACCCGCGTCTGACCATTATCAAACGTATCTAGAGCTGATAATAAGCGTGACGGAATCTTCGGGGCATCACGCAGGCTTTGAAGGCTAGCCAACATGCCATCTTCCAGTTCATTGCGCCAATTAAAATTCTCGCGGATGTACTTGCGCGCAAACGGCCGCGCCACGTCCATCATTGATAAGGTTGGGTCGAGCGTCTCCACAATACCTTCGATCGTTCCAAACGCCTTACCTAACATGGTAACCGCTGGATTCATTTGAATATTATTACTGCGACAAACCTTGACCATTTCAAACAACAAGCCTTGAAAATCAATGTCGCCCAGTCCCGAATTATAATACTGACTTAAAAATGGTGCTAACTCACTAAAGAACGCTTCTTCATCAACCACGCCAGTTCGGTTTGAAATCGCTAAGATTGCTTTGCCGACTTGATGGGTATCTTCGGTTGTCACTGCCACGACAACATTAGCAATTCCTGCCATCAAAGCTGGACTGATCTCACCCATCATGCCAAAATCCAGATAAACTAACCGGTATGGTGGTAACTGCCGTTTGCCAATTTTCCCGCCATGCTTGGGAACCGTATCGTGATACCCAATATCATCTGGTTGCAATTCCCGCAATAAGATATTCCCTGGATGAGGATCAGCGTGAAAAAAGCCATCTTCAAAAACCTGCTTCAAGAAATTTTGCACCAAGACATGGGCCAAATAGCGGCGTTCGTCATCATACTGGTGATTTCCGTCTTCATCGGCCGCAAGCATTTGCGCCATAAAATGCTGAATCGTCGTTCCCGGCATATACTGGTTAACAAGCACTTTTTGCGTACTATACTTCGCATAAACCCGGGGTACCCGAATAATATCGTCCGCATTATTCAATCGGTAAAACCGTAATCCATTTTTTACCTCAATACTGGTATCCAATTCATTGAATAGTGACCGTTTGATTTCACCAACCATTTCGCGCAAATCAACAACTGAAGACTCCGGAATATATCGCAATAGGGGTAACGCCCGCTCAAATAACGAAATATCTAGGGCCACCTCGGCGTCAATACCCGGATGCTGCACCTTCACCACGACCTTCTGCCCATTGAGCAGTGTCGCATGGTGCGTCTGGCCCATTGATGCTGATGCAAACGGTCGCTCGTCAAACTGGGCAAACATTTCATTGATTGGCTTCCCTGTCTGCTGCTCGATCGTTTGCTTGACCACACTAAAATCATCGGCCCGGACATTATTTTGCAATTTTTTGAATTCGTTAGCAAATTCTGGCTTAACGATATCTGTACGTGAAGAAAGAATCTGGCCAATTTTAATAAACGTCGGTCCAAGTTCTTCAAACGCCGCGCGCACTTGATCAGGATTTTTCTGACGTGCAAGGTTGCTCAAAACGTTATAGCGCCGCAAGACACTGACAATCGTCCGAAAACGGGTATGGCGGTTCTGATTCACTTGCCATTGGGGCTTTTCCTCATTGTTGTTGGTCATCAGCGGACCCTCCTCACAAATTTCCTTATTACAGCTATTATCCATCTTTATTTAAGAATCCGCACTAGCTAACTAACTTTTTTTGAAAAAAGATTGACAAATACTAATCGCGGTTGTAAATTAGAACCACATTAAAAATCGATTAACAAACACGCCGATGAACAAAGTAAACCTTCTGGAAATGCCTAGAGAGTGTCAGTTTGGTGCAATGACATCATGACCAGATCGTTGAAAATCAGTTCTGAGTGGCAGTGACGAGCTTGATGTTAGTTGCTGTTGGTTGCTCCCATTATTGAGCCGAAGTATCGCAAGTGGCCGGCCACTTGCCGTACTTTTTAAGGTGATTCGTCGTAAGGCAGTCACAAAGCTAAGGTGGTAACACGTGTTCAAACGTCCTGGTTTCTGAGTCTAACTCAGATATCAGGACGTTTTTTGGTTAATCGCAACTTTTATTTAATGATTATTGTCTCAATCAAATAAGGGAGTGCTGTTGATATGTTAAATCGAGTTCAAAAGCGAAACTTAACCAAACGTGATTACGTCACCTTAAGTTCAATGATTTTCGCCTTATTCTTCGGGGCTGGCAACCTCATTTTTCCACTTCACTTGGGTCAGCTAGCGGGCGGTCACTGGGGGATTGCTGCGGCCGGCTTTCTCATCACGGCGGTTTTATTGCCCTTACTATCGGTTTTAGCCGTCTGTGTCACTAAATCTAAGGGCGTTTATGACATTGGTAAACCACTAGGCGCAACCTTTGCCGTTGTCTTCATGGTTCTCATACACTTTACAATTGGCCCCTTCTTTGGAACACCACGGACGGCCACCGTATCATTCACCGTTGGTCTGGCACCGTTTTTCCCAGCAAAGTATCAATCACTCGCATTACTGCTGTTTTCCGCCGCATTTTTCGGACTCGCCTACTACTTGTCCGTTGAACAGAGCAAAATTATGGCTCGGGTCGGCAAATTATTAAATCCATTATTTTTGCTATTATTAGTCGCCATCTTCGCCGTAGCTTTCAGCAGTCCGCTAGCTCATGCCGGTAGCACCAGTACAACTGCTGCCTATCAGACCGCAGGCTTTACCAATGGTTTCTTGCAAGGCTACAACACGATGGACGCCTTAGCTGGGTTGGCGTTAGGTGTCACTATCGTCACTGCCGTTAATTTCATGGGCCAAACCGACCCGAACAAAGCCGCGTGGGTGACCGCCCGAGCTGGCTTCTTCTCAATGGCCTTTGAAGGCTTGATTTACGTGCTCTTAATCTTGTTAGGCGCGCAATCGTTAGGTCAATTCAAATTATCCGATAACGGCGGGGTCGCCTTTGACCAAATCGTTAACCACTACATGGGTAATGTCGGACAAGCCATTTTAGCCGTGTTGATCATTACCACTTGTTTGACCACCGCTATCGGGCTCGTCGCCGCCTTCGCTCAGGACTTCCATAAGCACTTCGGTTTCTTGAGTTACAAAGCCTGGTTAAGAATCACGTGCCTCGCCTCATTTTTAACTGCTAATGTGGGATTAAATCAGATCATTGCCTGGTCCACCCCCATCCTGATGTTCCTTTACCCGTTAGCCATGGCACTAATCTTCTTATCGATCCTTTCGCCACTCTTCCACAAGTCAAGTGTCGTCTATGTTTGGGTCGTCGTCTTCACCGTCGTCCCCGCCGTCTTTGATATGGTTGCCGCTTTCCCCGCCGTTGTTAGCCAAAGTACTTTCGGCCAAGCAATGGCGCATGTCCAAAGCTTCTTACCACTTGCCAGCAGCGGAATGGATTGGTTAGTCCCTGCGCTAGTTGGTGCCGTCTTTGGCACGGCCCACTACTTGTTGTTACAGCGGGCAAAGACCAGCACTGGCATGGAAGTACCGATGAAACGCTAACCCGTACCGTACTTGTTAAACAATTTAATGAATGCCAAATAAGCACTGCCCACTATTTTGTGAGCAGTGCTTATTTGATCACAACCAATCCTTATAAGTCATTGTTGATTATGCTGCCATGATTAATTTAGAGTCTCTAGTAACGAAAGTAAAATGAATTATTCAACAGTCTTAGTGACTTTACACGCTATATCTAGTAGTCATGTTTAATTTGGATTCTCTTAACCCCTAATCATGAACATCTTTCCAAAACTCTAAATCAGTTCACCAAGATATTCATCTAGTGCAACGTATTGTTCTGTCTTTCCTTCAGAATCATGACCCCATACTTATCAATTTGCACTGATTTCGTAACTTCTCGCTGTGTAAGCAGATCAAAGGATGGACGTCGAAAATTAACCATTTGTACTTGTTCAGAAAAATTCATAACAAAGTGATAGGCATAATCCTCATTATAACGAGTTTGAACTGATACTACCGGATTGCTCAATTCGACAAAACTATTATCTAAATTAAGGCTTTGAATAATGTCATCATAAAAGTCTTCAATGAATTCCGCAGACAAGCGTGCACCAATATAATAGGCCGTTCCTTTACCATACTGATGCCGTGTAATTGCTGGTGTTCCAACATAGAAGTTGTCTGTGTAGTATCCCAGCACTGATGCGTTTTTAACTTTCATTATTTGATCATAATCGGTAGTTTCATACTCTTTTTGATTAAAACTAACATGGTAGTGCTCGCCTGGTAATAAAGTATCCAATTCTTTTGGCTCAATTCCAAAAATATCCTGTAGCGGTTTAGGCCAGCCATCTAAATTCACACGATCATTGCTATCAACCATACCTGAAAAATAGCTAGATACCAATGTGCCACCACTTTGAACAAATTTTTGCAATTTTTTCATCGTATCTTGTCGTATTAAATAAAGCATCGGTGCAATTAACAAATCATATTGAGAAAAGTCCATATCACTCGTTATAACATTACACTCAATATCTTTGTGCCAAAAATTTGCATAATGTTTTTGAAGTACTTGTATTCCCAATCTAGTTGGCCGACCAAAGCCGCCACCACGGTTCAGGGCCCAGTTGCTATCCCAGTCAAAGAGGATAGCAACTCTTACACGCTTAATAGCCCCTTTAACTTCTACAATTTTTTCCAAATCTTGTCCATATTGTTGCACGTCTTTAAAAACGCGGCTATCTGAGCTATCATCATGTCCAATTACGGCACCATGATACTTTTCTGAATTACCTTGTGCCTGTCTAATCTGGAAGTATAACGTACTATCTGAGCCATGCGCAATCTGTTGAAATGAACTCAGCCGATGCATGCCAGGTTGCTTGGCTTTATTATACTGTCCCCAGTTAACACAGCTTGGTGTTGACTCCATGACCAAAAATGGTTGTTGTTTTAAAGACCAAAACTGATCATGAACATACGCGGTTTTCATGGCAGTTTCCGCAGTAATTGGTAGCGTCAATAATCTTGTGTAAATGAAATGCTTTCGTACATATAATATGGTAGCGTCAAGAATCTTGTGTAAATGAAATGCCTTCGTATATATAATATGTATCTAACTTAAATAAATGATGCTTCCAAGGTGTCCTGGAGTCCTTTGAACCCTCGGTGGATCCGCTTCAGAGAC
>NZ_JBMNVY010000014.1:0-68372 GCF_049745435.1 Lactiplantibacillus sp. YT640 | reverse complement strand
ATTTGGTTGGAATTAGCTACTACCATTGTAAGTGATTGCTTTGGGCTTTTTAATTTCTGTTCGGATTAATTATAGAATTTGCCATATAAAGATGAAATTAAAAAGTAGGCTCATATCTGGTTTAGGCTAGTATCGCAATGATAACGAACGACAACGCCCGCAAGGTTGAATACTGAGTCCAATCTTGCGGGCGTTGCCGGTTAGTATTTAGTTGGTGTTAGTAGGAGTATGCTTATGGTTTGGTGACGATTCCTAGGTCAATCATAGATTGGGCGGTTGCAATAATCGATTCCGCAGCGGGACGGGGATGCCAATCCAACAATGTTTGGGCTTTATGATTGCTCGTTTCTGCGTAGGTGCCAACTAGTGAGGCGACCATTCGCAATTCTGGTCGGGCCTTAGCGGCTAGCTTAACTGCTGCATTGGGGATGGTTTTGGTTGGTAGCTGACTGGCAAAAGCTGGAAAGGCCTGTCTTAAGACATTTGCAACGTCAAGCATGGATAGCGTCTCACCCGTTGTGGCTAGAAAACGTTCGCCGTTAGCTTGCGGTGCGGTCATGGCAAGCAAGTGCAGACTAGCCACGTCACGAACATCAACATAACCGGAATCAACGTTTGGAACGGCTTTAACTTGGCCTTCTAAGAATTGTTGGATTTGAATATTGGAATGTGAATATTTGGCGGACAACACCGGACCCATGACGGCAACGGGATTGACCGTTGTTAATTCTAACCCGCGGCCCTCATGGTTAATAAAGTCCCAAGCTGCTAATTCAGCACGTGTCTTGGATTCTTGATAAGGATGGATCGCTTTCCAGTTGAGATCAGACCAGTCAGCTTCAGTGTAGGGGGTCGTACGATTTTTGTGACCAGCAAAGATGGCCCCGTACGCAGACGTTAACACGACTCGTTTAACGCCCGCATCACGACTAGCAGTTAGAACCCGCCGAACACCGTCAACGGCTGGTCGGATCATTTCAGCTTTGTTTTTGAAGTTGAGCTTTGGGGTTGGGGAAGCGACGTCGATCGCATAAGTGGCTCCGGCCATCGCTTCCGACCAGTGTTCATCATGCGCCAGGTCGGCCACAACAATTTCGAGAGCTGATAAGTCGGTGATACCACCATTGGTCAGCATTTCTTTAATAACGGGTGCTTTGGCTAATGAGCGGACCGTTGTGCGGACGGCGTAGCCTTGTTGTAATAATTGACGAATGATATGAATGGCGATAAAACCGCTACCACCAGTGACGACGACTAATTGTTTTTGCATGGGACTACCTCCAAATGAATTTATGAATTGCTGTTACACTTGTAACGTCTGTGCCAGTATCTTACAATGGGGTCACGACGAATACAAGGTAATCACGAGCATCTGTGACAGAATGGAGGAATTGTTATGGCAGCGACCAATCACGCGCAAGCAATCAAAAAGGATTCACAAACTTATTTAACCACGGCCTTATTACAATTATTAAGGACTCATGATTTAGATACGATTACGGTGACGCAAGTTGTCAAACGAGCTGGGGTCAGCCGGATGGCCTTTTACCGTAACTTTACGACACTCGAAGATCTTTTGAGCACGTATTTCGCCCCGGCGATTGCAGCGCGGTTTCAGGACGTCTTGCAGCATGTACCGGCCAATCAGAAGTTATTAGCGATGGGTCAATTTTTCAGTGATTTTGCGCCGACGTTACGACTGGCTGAGCAACGTGGTTTTGAAAATATTATTCAACAACTTTTTAACGCTAATATGACTAATTATTACCAAGCAACGATGACTAATGGAATGCTCACGGCGGTGCAGCTTAAGTATTGGACAAGATTCATGAGTGCCGGGGTATACGCAATTTGGCGCGAATGGCTACTTGGCGGACAGTTGGAGTCCTTAACAACGATTCATGAAATACTAGCAACTTTGCAGACGGCAACGATGCAGGCGCTGACTCAGGCTCAAAAATGAGCAGTGGAAGAATGATCCTAAATTAGCGGTGTGAGGAGGTCGAAACGCCGATTTTAGCGTGTTGATTGGGTACTTATGAGCAATTGTAAAAGCCACCTAGCCATGCACCGGCAGAGCTCGGTGCGGTTAGGTGGCTTTTTTAATCAAATGAGCTGAGATTAAGCATCTTGGGCCGTGGCAGCAATGTCAACTTCACGGATATTGACATTTTGCGGCATGTCATACATGAACTTGACCGTGGCAGCTACGTGCTTGGGGTCCAAAGTCAGGCCACCCATGGAAGCTTTCCATGCTTCGTAATCGGACAGTGCCGACTTGCTAGTAACGTGGGTTAACAGCTCAGTTTCGGCTGCACCGGGGGCTACCAGCATGACGCGCACGTTCTTCGGCGCATTTTCTTCACGGAGTGTCTCGGATAGCCCGTGGACGCCAAACTTGGATGCAACGTAAGCGGCGTGATTGACGAACGTTTTCTTGCCAGCTAACGATGACATATTGAGAATCGTTCCATGTTCCCGGTCACGCATGTCATTTAGGACAATTTGAGTGCCGTTTAAAACACCCATCACGTTCGTATTAAGCATGGTTTGCCACTCTTGTGGGTCCTGATTTTGAACATTTCCTAGTAACATTAATCCCGCATTATTAACTAGTAAGTCGGTCTTGCCATACTTGGCTTCGGCCTTGCGAACGGCAGTTTCGAATTGGTGATAGTTGGTCACATCGACTGTGTCGATCATGGCATTTTCAAAGTTCGCAGATAAGGCGGCTAACTTTGCTTGGCGACGCCCTAATAGTAACAGTGGGTAGTTGTCAGCGGCGAATAACTTGGCAATCTCGGCACCAAAGCCAGAACTGGCTCCAGTAATGACGACTAATGGTTTCATTTTGTAATTCCTCCGTAATTTTGGATAATGGTTTTCGTTTGAATTTTCAACGATTTACAGTATACTTGGCTAGATTAAACGCGACAAGTACGCACTTTTAGGTAACCACCAATTGAGAGCAGGGAGTTAATAATGTTAAAAGAACGGGTAACTGCGCAACCACGCTACCGAAATGAATTTGATGCCACGATGCAGTTGATTCGTGGTAAGTGGAAAATCATGATTTTGTTTGAACTGGCCGAGGTTAAAGTCAGCCGTTTTGCTGACTTGCAACACCATATTCAAGCGGTATCGCATAAAACACTGGCGAGTCAATTGAAGGAATTGGAACAAGATGAGTTGATCGAACGGCATGATTTTAAGACCGCTCAGCCGCATGTCGAATACCGGTTGACCGCTAAGGGGCAGAGCTTGATTCCCATCCTAGATGCGATTTGTACCTGGGGTGATCAACATGTTGATCCAGCTTTGATTGAACGTTCACTGTGTGACGAATAGGCTAGTCTAAACGGGAGCGTGGGCTTTGTACGGCGCCATGGGAAAAGTACGTTGTCAGTCAAAAGCAACTAGCGGCGCTGTTTTGATGACCATTACTAAATAATCGCTTCAAGAATTTCTAATGACATTCTTGAAGCGATTATTTGTTATTCAATTAACTCGTGCTGTTTGAAAGCTGACAGCCAGCTATACGGGCTGTTTTATAAGATGAACCAACTATTGCCGCCGGGATGGGGGTGGGTCGTTATCATAGACGAGTACAACGCGGAATCGATGATTTGAATTAATCGATTGCCGTTACGGTGACAGCGACGACATCGCCAATGCTTTTGTGGAGTTTTGCACGAATATCCTTACGAATACCTAAGATATAACAAATACTACCATCAAGGTTTTTAACACCCATATTAACGATAGAACCGTTGTAAGGGACCTCATCGAAAGTGGCATGGACTTTGACGCGCCCCTTACCGAAAAGGTCGCGAATATCGAAGGGACAGGCCACGTAAGCCCCACCTTTGCCAATTGTTGCGGCTTGAATCGGTGCGTCAAATTGATAAGTCTTCATTAATTATATGACCTCCGCCTAAGCGTAATTATGGAACGGCTTCATTTTTATAATCAGATTTCCATATTATCATAGCAAATTAGCAATTGTTGGTGAACTAAGTGGTCACTCACAACTAATTATAATTAAGGTGAACCGCTATTTGCGTGAAATATTAACCGGGTATATCGTTGGTATCAAAAATATTTATCGAAAAGTACAATTATTATACTAAATCCCCTTGCGAGCGGGGCAATCAACCGCTTATAATTAAACTGCTTTAAGTAAATTAAAAAAGGGTGTTCACATGAATTTTAAATCACAAAATCCAATTGATGCAAGTCAGTCGGAAAGATTCAAGCTTTATAAGTCGGGGAAACTTTGGCTGGTTGCTGGATTAACTTTCTTCTCATTTTTAGGAGGTTCCGTTCTTAACAATACAAACGTGCACGCTGATGCTACAAATGCAACGACAACATCGTCTTCAGCTGCAAGCACGGCCTCTAGTGCAAGTGTTGCAACGAGCTCTGCTGCTAGCGATGCGACGACTAAAGCGACCTCAGTTTCGTCAAGTGCTGCGACTCAAGTAACGAGTGCGGCAACAACTAAGACGACCAGTCAAGCAGCGACGGCATCGTCGAGTGCGGCCACTAGCCAATCGACCAGTACAGCATCTAGCTCGACTAGTCAAGCAACTAAGACGGCTTCGAGTGCAGCCACTAGTACTTCTGCAACGGCTACAAGCCAAGCAACCAGTGTCGCTTCTAGTACGGCAACCACTACTCAAGTAAGTCATACCGCAAGCAGTACTGCTGCCAGTGCTGCTTCAAGTACTGCAACGGTCAAGGCTGTTAAGGCCGCTTCAAGTACGGTAAGTAGTGCGGCGACGACCGCTACTAAAGCCACAGCTAAAGTTGCTGCCGTTGCTTATACCGCGGCAACGACGTCTTCAACGGATGTCTGGACGATTGGGGATACGACTCGGCCACGCGTTGATGTTGTTGACGTGGCGTCATATCAAAGTACCATGACGCAATCTGATTTCAATAAGTTAAAGGCTGCGGGTGTTAAGACGGTCATCGTTAAGTCGACTGAAGGCACTGATTACACGAACCCAGCTGCACTGAACTAAGCAAAGATGGCTAACAAAGCTGGCTTGAACGTTGATTTCTACCACTATGCAACGTTTAGCACGGCTGATGCAGCTAAATCTGAAGCGACTAACATGGCTGGTTTCTTAGTTAAGAACAATGTTTCAACCAAAGTTCTCTTGTTCGCTGACATGGAAGATTCATCTTCATACTCAGTTAACGCAACGGCGAACTTGAACGCGTTCTGGTCAACGTTAGATTCCTTTGGTTACAAGAATCACGGCGTTTATACGTCCAACTCATACTTATATCGGGATGCTGTTGTTAAGACAGTTGGTCAATCACGTGTATGGCGGGCCCAATACCCATACACGCCTTCTGCTAATAACCTTTGGAACACCAATGATGGTGCATGGCAATTCTCCGATACGGCACTCTTACCATCTGGTTCAGATTATACCGGTTACATTGATGTCAGCATCGATTACAATGGTTTAACTGAAGATAGTGCCGGGACCAATACATTCGTAACGACAACTAGTAGCAATGATACGACGACTAGTGAAGTAACGACTGACACTAGTGCTACGACCAATACGTCAACTAGTTCAACGACTAAGAAGGCCTCTGGTTGGTATACCTTTACCAAGAACACAGCCATCAAGAGCGCTGCCAGTGACAGTGCTAAAACAGTTGGAACTTATAGCAAGGGTAACCGCGTTTACTATAATGCTGAAATTACAACTAATGGTGAAACTTGGTTACGTTACTTAAGTTACAGTGGTAGCGAATATTTTGTTAAGATTGCCGCAGCTAAAACGACCACGACTAAGCCAGCCGCAAGCACTAGCAAGACGGTTACCAAGAATGAAACTGGCACTTACAAGTTTACTAAAACGACAGCTATCAAGGGTTCAGTTAGTGACTCAGCTAAGACTTTAGGGACTTACTACAAAGGTGACACGGTTTATTACAATGCCAAGGTTACTAAGAATGGTGAAACTTGGCTCCGTTACCTGAGTTACAGTGGTGCGCAACACTACGTTAAGATCAGTGGTGCAGCTACGTCAACGACTACCACCAAGCCAGCCACTAGTTCTAGCAAGACGGTCACTAAGGCTGAAACTGGGACTTACAAGTTTACTGGCACCACGGCCATCAAGGGTTCAGTTAATGATTCAGCCAAGACTTTAGGGACTTACTACAAGGGTGATACGGTTTATTACAACGCCAAAGTCACTAAGAACGGCCAAACTTGGCTTCGTTACCTGAGTTACAGTGGTGCGCAACACTACGTTAAGATTAGTGGTGCAACCACAACAACGACGACGTCAAGCAAGTCAACGGCTACGGCTAGTGCTAAGACAGTTGCGCAAACCGGGACTTACAAGTTTGCTAAGACGACTGCCATCAAGTCTTCAGCAAGTGATGCCGCTTCAACTGTTGGGACTTACTACAAAGGCAATACGGTCAACTACAACGCCAAAGTAACGACTAACGGTCAAACTTGGTTACGTTACACGAGTTACAGTGGTGCGCAACACTACGTTAAGGTCAGTGGCGGTGCCGCAACGACCACGTCATCTTCAGCAAGTAAGACGACGGCGGCTGCTGGTACGTACACGTTTAAGACCACAACGAATATTCGGACCGCTGCTAGTCTAAATGCCTCAGTTGTTGGCCAATACTCCGCGGGCGAATCCGTTTATTATATTGGAACGGTTTCTGCGGATGGCTATCAATGGCTGAAGTACTTATCTAACTCTGGTGCTTACCATTACGTTGCTAAGATTGGCTAACAATTAGTTACCAATTACTAGTGCAATAACAAAACAGGCTTTGAGATCACGTCAAGCGACGCGATTTCAAAGCCTGTTTTGTTGTGTGATTGAGTTAGTGGCCTGTTCATCTTATTTTGACAAAAGTCGGCATAGACGCACTTGACAAAAAGTTTATACTGATTCGAACTTCTTTCAGTGGGCCTAAGCTGGTAGCTTTTGACACTAAAAGTTTGAAACATGCTTCGTATTCAAGCACGTGTAATCGGTGTTGTAGTGAGGGGCTAATGTTTATAAAACAACTAAGCCGCCAGCACCGTTGTCGTAGTCAGGTTTCTGAGCAGTGACAACCAGTTTTTCGTTAACAAAGGCCATTAAGCCCAGGCTGCTTAACTCGCGACCGTAGCCGGAGCCCTTGACGCCACCAAATGGTAGTTCTGGTAAGGAACTGAGGAAGGTGTTAACGAAGACCATCCCAGTTTCAATTTGTTGGGCAACCGCTTTGCCATGCGCCGCAGTTCCGGCGAAGACGATGCCACCTAAGCCCAGTTCAGAGTTGTTGGCTAAATCGATAGCTGCTTGTTCAGAATCAACTTTGAAGACTTGGGCAACTGGACCGAACATTTCTTCGTAAAAGAGGGGGTTGTCTTGATCGATGTCCGTTAAGATGGTTGGTTGGAAGAATTGGCCAGGTAAGTCGATTGGTTCGTTGCCATAAGCAACGGTTGCACCACCGGCAATGGCCCGGTCAACTTGGTCTTGTAGCTTTTCCTTAGCGCGTTTGGAATTCATCGGTGCCAGGGTAGTTTGTGGGTCCATAGGATCGCCAGGGACTAATTTGGCAAAACGTTCCTTCAACTTTGCTAAGAAATCATCGTACACATCCGCAGCGACAATAAAGCGTTTTGATGAGGTGCAGACTTGCCCAGCGTTGTATAACCGGACCCGCCATGCTAAGTTGACTGCTTCGTCAATATCAGCATCCGCTAAGACGACGAAAGCGTCCGAACCACCTAATTCCATAGAACTCTTCTTCAAGTTTGCACCGGCCGCTTTGGCAACCGCTTGTCCACCACGCTTAGAACCAGTCAGTGCGACGCCCTGGATGCGGGGGTCGGCAATAATATCGTTAACTTGATCATAGTTTAAGAAGAGGTTTGTTAGACTACCAGCGGGAGCACCAGCTTCTTCGACAATCTTGGCGAAGGCCGCAGCCGATCCCGGTGTATTAGAGGCGTGCTTTAAAATCATTGGATTACCGACCATGTAGTTCGGTGCGAAGACCCGCATGATTTGGTAGTATGGGAAGTTCCAAGGTTCGACCAACATCAGGACACCGGTTGCTTGTTTTTCAATTTCGGCATCGCCCGTTGCTTGAGTGCTGATTGGGGTCGGTGCCAATAATTCAGCACCGTGATCAGCATAGTAATCAGCAATCATGGCGCATAGTTCGACTTCACCTTGAGATTCACTCAGTAATTTACCCATGTCGATTGTTGCAATTTTAGCTAATTCATCTTTATGTTCACGTAACAGTGCGGCAATCTTATGGAGGCTGGCTGCACGGGAACTAACGGGTTCATGACGCCATTGGTGATAAAGGGCGTCGCCGGTAGTTAAGGCCTGTTCGATTTGGTCAGTGGTTGCGTTGTCGTAAGTTTTAACAACTTCATTGGTATATGGATTAATTGTTTGATAAGCCATAGTAAACTCCTCCTATAAATGTTCAGGTGTTGTAAACGGTTAATCTGCGATTGTATGGGACTGGTAACCGTCTTCACTATTGTACGCTACCACAAAAGTACGGACAAAGTCAGCTAATTTGACTTGACCAGCGCTAGTGTCAGAAGCATTTAGGTCTGCATAAAGTCCTTCAGGTTCGCGCTGATAACGACTAGTTTGGACTAATGAAGCGGCAATTTTAACGGGAACACCGTGGTTCGTCAAGTTAGCTTGATATTGTTCATCTGAGATTTGTACCCATTGTAGATCGGGCATGTTTAAGGCGTCGCGCAGATCAGCAACGAATTGGTCACCGGTGAACGTATCACTGAAGGCATACTTGACGGTGATACCGGCTGGCGTGTGATCAATTAGGGGATAAACGACACTGGCAATGTCCTCGGGCGCAACGTATTTTTGTGCTGAAGCAGCAGGCGTGCTGGAATAAATTTTATGTTCAGCCTTGATTGTTGCTAAGTTACCGAACAAGTTAGCATAAAATCCGGTTGGACGGACAAAAGCCAGGTTAACCCCGTCAAGTTGTCGTAATTCATGTTCAATTAAGTTGTAAGCATGCAGCGAGCCAGCCACTTCATCGGCATCTGCGCCGATGCTACTGAGGTTGACGACGTTGGTGACGCCGGCATTTTCAATTGCCTGTTTCCAAATTTTAGCCTGAGCCACGGCCCCTTCGAAGGGATCATCACCGATACCACCAGAAAGCATGAGGTAAACCACATCTTTGCCAGTAAAAGTGGTGGATAAGAAATCAACATCAGTCATTGTACCGATAGCGGCATGGGCGCCGACAGCTTCAATTGAAGCTTGGCGCTTAGGACTAGTTGAGATAACGGTGACGTCATGACCGGCTTGGACGAGCTTAGGAACAACGATCCGATTAATATTTCCTAATGAACCTAACATTGCAATTTTCATAATTATAGAACCTCTTTAAAATTTGATTTTTATTTTTAAAAGATAGATTTATCTTTCAACGATTGCTAGTTTAAAAGATAAATCTATCTTTGTCAAGCTTGAAAAAGATATTTTTATCTTTTATACTGAAGACATGAAGAAAAAAGATATGAACAAACAAGTTAAGATTCAAGATGCGGTTGCGGCAATCATTCTCGCTGAGGGTCCAGCCGGGGTTTCAACGACTAAGGTGGCTAAGCGCGTCGGCATTGCACAATCCAATGTTTATCTCTACTTTAAGAATAAACAGGCTCTGATCGATAGTGTCTATGCGCGTGAGACGAACCGAATTCTTAGTACTACCGACTTAGACCGATTAAGTGCTTCAACAATCGATGTGACGACTCGGATTCGATTATATGTACAGCAGGTGTATGACTATTCGTTAGCCAATCCAGATAGCTTGACGATCATTCAACAGATCAAGGCATTGAATGGACAGGGGATGACGATTTCGGCGGCGGATGCCGATCCGAATAATATTATCGCTAACTTATTAACGGCGGCTATCGATGCTAAGGTGATTAAGCAGTTACCGGTTAGTTTGCATATGGGGGTCGTGTTTTCAACTATTCATACGCATACGACGAATATCAGTAAGGAACGGTATGCTCAGGACCAATATACATTTGATGATATTTTCCAAATGATTTGGGACGCGATGAAACAAGATTAGGAGGTTTAATGACAAAAGACGCGACTTAATTGATAGGCACGAGTGGATATCAATTAGGTCGCGTCTTTTTTTGCGTTCATGTAGCGACTAGTCGTCTTGAAATGACGGTTTAGTATCTTAAAGGCTGGTTGAATAATTCGGTTCATTGTGTATTCTTTTCAAGTGTCGGTGAGTGTTTTAAACTGTAGGTACCAGTTTGAGCAACCAATATGTAAGGGGGACTTTGATGGTACAGTGGGCAAAACGATTCAGTGAAACGAAGGAACCGGTTGTATTGATTAGTCATAATCAAAATAGGTGTGCCGGCAAAATAGTGGCGTTAATGATGAGTAGGCTGGAGTTGTGGGGTAGCTGATGAAGATTATTTTTGTGCAAACGCTGTTCCTATTCTTGTTTGTTAAGGTGCTTTTGCGTGATTGGCGGGTACTTAGTATTTGGGATATCAGTTATGCGGTGGTCAGTAGCCTAGTGAGCGGCTGGATTTTTTCAGTAATCGGGCAATATGCAGCATTGCCATTATTGGGACTGGTGGTGCTGTTTACTTGGTGGCATACACATAGCTTCAGTGAGTCATTATTTGTTAGCCTACAGGTGATTATCTGGTCAATTGTCGTCGATCATATCAGTTCACTTTTAACGTATATGTTGAAATTAGATGACGGGTATCTTTTGATTTTTATGGGATTACAGCTGGTTGGTTTAATCACATTGAATCTGATTTTAATGAATACGCATATCCAGACGACGTTCAATCGTCCCAGACTGAACCGGGTTACGGCCTTGCTGCTACTCGCCATCTATTTATACATTATTGTCAGCGAGGGACTCGACAGTGAATTGAGAATGGTCGTCAGTAACTTAGTTGTGTTGTTGGTCGTTATGGGGCTCGCGATTGCCATCTATGATGAGTATCGGGTTACGATTCGGGCCAAGTACCAGGTTCAACAACAACGCCTGCAAATCAAAAATGATACACGGTACATGCATGAAATCGAAACGCATTATAATGAATTGCGCCGGTTTCGTCATGATTATCAGAATATAATGTTGTCGATTAATGAGTATTTGAAAACGGATGATTTGGCAGGCTTACAGCAATATTATCAACAAAATATTGCCCCAGTGACCAAGCGCGTTTCGGATGAGCAGTATAATCTCGAAGATTTAAGTCGTGTTCAGGTCAAATCGGTCAAGAGTATTCTATTTAGCAAACTCAGCTATGCGCAATCACAGGGAGTTAAAGTTCAATTTGACTTGAAGCAAGTGCTTAATGGGGTAACGACGAATGAATTAGACTTGGCAATTGCGCTAGGTATTATTTTAGATAACGCGATTGAAGCCACGGCCGGTCACTATCATGGTGAGCTGATGAGCGCCATTTTTGTTACGGCCCACAGTACGGTGTTCTTAGTTCAAAATAACGTTTTTGATTCCTTGCCACCTTTATGGCAGCTAAAGGAAGCGGGGTATTCGACTAAGGGACAAGAGCGGGGCTTAGGCTTGAGTCAGCTCAGCGCAATTGTTAATCGAAATGAAAATATGATATTGGAAACGCGGTTATTGGCCTCAGCCTTTGTTCAGCGTTTAACGGTAAAGCGGGAATGATAAAATGATCAAAGTATATATTTGTGAAGATGATACTAAACAGTTACAAACCTTGCAGCAACTGGTCAGTAAAGTGATTATTGAGCGTCAATTGGATATGGGATTTGGCCTAACGAGTGCCGATCTGCATGAAATATTAGCGCATGTCAAAAGTCAGCAACCAACTCAAGCCGTCTTTCTTTTAGATATTGCGTTGAATTCGGATATTAATGGCATTCAGCTTGCCAGTCAAATTCGTGATTTAGGCATCCGAAGTAAGATTATCTTTGTGACGACGCATACGGAGCTATCATTGACGGTGTTTCAGTATCAAGTGGAAGCCCTGGATTTTATCTTGAAGGATTTTCCGGATCGCTTATACGAGCGATTAAATACCGTCTTACGCGTGGCACAGGAGCGTTTCAAAGCTGAAGACAATGATCAAAATAGTTATATCCAGATCAAAATTGGCGAGACGATTCGATCGTTGGACGTGCAACACGTGTTATTTTTTGAAAGTTCAATGAGTCCACATAAGATTATCGTTCATTTAGATGATGGTGAACTTGAATATTACGGTTTATTAAAGGATGTGCCGGATTTGAATTCTGATTTTTATCGTTGTCATAAGTCATATGTCGTTAATCTGACCCGCATTCGGTCATTGGATAAACGGTATCGTCGACTAACGATGGCTAACGGTGAAACTGTCCTGTGCTCCGCAGCGGCCAGTCGCTACTTAGTACGGCAGATTGGCAAAAGCAATCGCTGATTGAAATCTTAGTCGATTTATATTGACGGCAGTAAAATTGCAGATTGCAAGATTCGGTTTGCTGACTGGTAAAATAATCGTTTCAGCAATTTGATTTCCCTGAAACGGTTATTTTTTTACGCTTTATTCAGGTGTATTGAATTATGAACCTGAGCTGGGCCGTTCCAATCAATTCGCTTGCGTTTATTTTGAACTTATCTTCAATGGGCCAAATAAGGTCTTAATGTAGTGTAATGGTTAGTCCGCCTGTCTTAAAACGGCCGTTGCGCCGGGCTACACTAAATTATAATTAGAGGCAACCAGTTTGAATCAAGTGGGTTATGTTCGCCACAAGTACGGCTGTTAATTATGATCAAGGTTGGCTTGCCATTATTTCGCAGGTCAAATCGTCGTACTGGACATGGGTTGTCTGTGATTTGAGCGTGACTTGTGATTGGTCACTAACGATAATATTGGTGATTAGTCGTAATAACTTAAGTGTGGGAGTGAATAGAATGTGTGGATTGGTTGGGTGCTTAACGGATCGGCGAAAAGTTGATAATGCCGCGTATGATCAGGTTGTGCGGGAAATGACTAAAATGATTGTGCATCGGGGTCCGGATGATGAGGGGTACTTTGCGGATGATAATATCACGATGGGGTTTCGCCGATTAAGTATTATTGATTTGGCAGGTGGTCATCAACCGCTGTCATATGATAATGAACGTTATTGGCTAACGTTTAACGGTGAGATTTATAACTATGTTGAGCTACGTGAACAGTTAATTCAAGAAGGCTACACGTTTAAGACGGATTCCGATTCGGAAGTGATCTTAGGGATGTACGCAAAATACCAGGCCAAGTTGACGACCTATCTGCGGGGAATGTTTGCCTTTGTGATCTGGGATAAGCAGGAAAAAACGTTATTCGCGGCGCGTGACCAATTTGGAATCAAACCGTTTTATTATGCGATTGCCGGGGATGATTTTTACTATGCGTCTGAGAGTAAGGCGATTTATAAGATTTTAAAAGATAAGCATTTTGATCAAGAGGCGTTACAAGATTATTTGACGTTCCAATATGTGCCGGAAACTGAGACCCTGACAAAGGAAATCAAGATGCTGGCGCCGGGCTGTTCATTAACAAAACAGTTGGGACACGCGCCGCAAATCAAGCGTTATTATCATCGGGAGTTTCATCCAGTCGTCCGTTCTGAACAGGACTACGCGACACGGCTTAAGGGGACGTTGATTGATTCGGTTAAGATCCATATGCGTTCCGATGTCCCAGTTGGGGCGTTCTTATCGGGCGGGATTGATTCGTCAATTGTGGTGGCGATTGCCAAGCAGTTCAATCCAAATCTCAAGACAATCTCAGTGGGCTTTGAACGACCTGGCTATAGTGAATTAGACGTCGCACAGGAAACGGCTGCTAAGTTGAATGTCGATAACGTCCAAATGACCATCACGCCGGAAGCATTCATGGCAGCCTTTCCACATTTTGTCTGGAGCATGGATGATCCGTTAGCTGATCCGGCTGCTGTCCCGCAGTATTTCTTGACTAAGGAAGCCGTCAAACACGTTAAAGTTTGTCTCACCGGTGAAGGGGCTGATGAACTTTTTGGCGGGTATACGATTTATCATGAGCCCGAATCCTTGAAAGCCTTTCGGTATACGAAGCCAATCAATGGGGCCCTTCAACGGATAGCCGCGATGATGCCAGCAGGAATGCGGGGTCGTTCGTTGCTTATGCGGGGGACGACCCCGTTAGAGAAGCGGTACGTTGGCAATGCGTTTATCTTCAATGAAACTGAGAAGCAACAGTTCATGAAGCACTACAATCGTGACCATTCGTTTCAACAGACAACCCGGGTCTTTTACGATGAAGCCAAGCACTATGATTTAATCTCTAAGATGCAATTTATCGATATGCACACGTGGTTAAATGGGGATTTGTTGCATAATGCGGACCGGACGGCGTTAGCCCACAGCCTTGAATTGCGGACACCCTTTGTTGACCGGGACGTGTTCAATCTGGCAGCGGAAATTCCAGCCAACTTGCGAATTAGCCACGGTACGACGAAGTACATTTTACGAAAAGCGGTTGAAGATATTGTACCCGCGCACGTGTTATATCGCAAAAAGCTTGGTTTCCCAGTACCGATTCGGTTGTGGCTCAAAGATGAGATGTACGATTGGGCTAAAAATATTATTGTGAC
This sequence comes from Lactiplantibacillus sp. YT640, assembly GCF_049745435.1. Classification (NCBI taxonomy): domain Bacteria; kingdom Bacillati; phylum Bacillota; class Bacilli; order Lactobacillales; family Lactobacillaceae; genus Lactiplantibacillus; species Lactiplantibacillus sp. YT640. Next base: position 53,682 of record NZ_JBMNVY010000014.1, on the reverse strand, counting down.
GTCGCAAACCGATCAGTATTTTGACAAGACATATTTCTTAAAACTATTGGATGACCATCGAGCGGGTGTTCGTGATAATTCGCGTCAATTGTGGACCGTGCTGACCTTCATGATGTGGCATAAGTTATACGTGGAAGCTGATATGTTAATGGATAGTGTAACGGCCAATCATCTTGCTGAGCAAGTCGAAATCGGTTAAGCTGTTCATATTAAAGCTAAATAAGAACTCGTTCAACGTGCCAATGAGAATAAAAATCATCCAGCGACCTGATTGTCTTAATACAAATAGGTTGCTGGATGATTTATTTTGGTGGTTTTGTAGTTGTTTCGTTAGTCGATGACGACTTTAGTGCCATACTTGATGTTGTTATAGACCCACTTGGAATCTGCAACGCTCAGATGAATGCAACCGTGTGAAGACGGTCGCTTGCCAAGATCAGCAGCGTCTGATTTGATAAAGTGACCTTGGGCATCTACAGGTGTGGAGTGGAACAAATATTCACCATGGTTGAGCCATGAGACCCAGTAATAGGCACCTTCATCAACACTAGCGCTATAAAAATATTTTCCCCGTTCGGCTTGCACATGATAGGTGCCACGGGGTGTTTTGCGGTCAGCAGTTGGCACGCCACTGGATGCATACATTGTATAGAGAACGTGGTGATGGTTCATCAAGTATAGCCGTTGTTTAGCCAACGATACGTGAATCCATAAGTCCGGATAGCGGTTGACATTGGGATACGCGACTGTTTCGGATGATTGACGCCAGTTGATTGGTGTGCGCATGACCGTTGATTTAGCCGTGGTTTTGGCTTTCGTTTTTGACACGACTTTTTTTGTGGTTACCGTTGATTGGCTAGGTCTGTGGGCATCACCAACAACTTTGACAGTGCCGACCGCCAGTAAGCCGATAACTAAAGTGATGCTAGTTAATAAAATTAATGTTGATTTGCGTTGCATGTTGCGCCCCCATAGTTGGTTGGTTCTGTCTGGCTCTGACTTGATAGTTAGTGGTAATAGTCAATACTGACCATTCAATCAAGACCTTCTCAGTAAAAGTGGAAACCAATCGTATATTACCGTTATAGCTTTCTGAAAGTGAAAATGCAACCCAGTCGAATGCTGGGTAAGTCGGTTTTACGAACAAATCGGGGTCGCGATAGTGTAAAGCGGGCATATTCGGGCTTTAAGTCAATTAACACAGCCTAAAATGACAATAATTGGTCTTCAAATAACACTGAAAATAAACAATAAATTCCAACTAAAAGTAGGAAGGCCGCCGGTGAAAATCGGGACGATTCATTGCTAGCACTCTGAGTCGCCTATTAATGAGGTTCCTGAACTAGTGACGGTTAAGTGGATTTAAAAGATAGTGACATAAAGAAAAACACTCAGCCTAGCGATAGGACAACCGAATTGGTGGTCATTGTTAAGCCGCTAAGCTTAGTGTTTTCGATGACCGTTTAAGACGACTACGGGTCATTTAGTTATTAATTTTGAACGCAATGCCGGTCGGTGCTTTTTGCGGGCCGCGCTAACCAAATTAGACCTAACAATAGGACTAAGCTAACAGCAACCATGATGGCACCAAAGATCGGTGTCCAGCCTAAGCCAAGGTTGGTCGTGACTTGACCACCAATACCGGAGCCGAGTGCGATACCGACGTTAAAAGCGGAAATATTTAACGCTGAGGCCATCGTAATATCGTGTGGTGTATTCTGTTCAGCTAACTGAACAATATAGAGTTGGAGCCCAGGGACGTTCATGAAGGCAAAGATTCCCATCAGTAGGACGGTCAATAGTCCTAACCAGTGACTGTACCCGGTGACACTTAGAATGAGTAAGGTGATGAGTAACCCACTGAACATCTTGAATAGTGCAATTAAGGGCCGTGCATTGGCCCAACGACCACCCAGTGTATTACCAAGGGCGACCATTAAGCCGTAAACGACTAGAATCAAAACGACAGCGCTCGCTGACCAATGCATCTGCTGTTCTAGTAGTGGTGATAGGTAGGTGTAAACTACGAAGGTACCACCGTATCCCAGCGCCGTGACGAGTAAGGCGAACAGTAGTTGTGGATTAGTGAGTACGCGGATAATCCCCCGGACCGTGGCTTTACTGGGTAACGGCAGATTACGTGGAATTAACCAGTAATCAGCTAACAAACCAATGACACCAATCATGCTAATAAAGATAAAGGACCAGCGCCAACCGCCTAATTGACCAATCATCGTTCCCAACGGAACACCAGTAACCGTTGCGACAGTCAGTCCTGTAAACATGATGGCAATCGCCGAGGCCCGTTTGGCAGGTGCGACCACGTCAGCGGCAATTACTGAGGCGACGGTCATAAAAATACCGTGAGCCAAAGCGGCCACGACCCGGCCTGCAAGTAAGACACCAAAGGTTGGGGCACTTGCTGCGAGTAAGTTACCAATAATAAATAAAATCATAATTAACATCATCAAGCGGTGACGGTTAAGCCGACCGGTGAGTAATGTCATGACGGGCGCGCCAATCATGATACCAATGGCATAGATCGAGACGGTCAGCCCAGCTTGCGCCAAGTTGATGTGAAAGTTGCTAACGAGTAGTGGCATTAAACCAACACTAATAAATTCCGTTGACCCAATGGCGAAGGCACTGATTGCGAGTGCAAAAAGTGTCCAACTGGGATTAAACTGTTTTGTCATAAGATAAGCCTCCTGCTATTGCTAAGTTGATAAATAATGATTATACTAGCAAGTGAATTTTAGACAAGTACCGACTTTAAAGTGGGATACCCTGTCCGTTGTCTTACATGAGCTGTGCGTGTGGGGTGAGGATAATATTGATCGCCGCCGAGCTGCGGGTGAAGAGATTGCCTTGTTACATCGAGACGATTTATAGACAATGAGTTTAAATTAAAAATGGTGCGTCAAGAATGAAAATATTCTGGCGCACCATTTTTGATTAGGGGGAGTTAATGTTGGGTCGGTTGACGACTAAATAAACAACAAATCAGTGGAGTTAACTTATTGCTACTAGCTATTGTGTAGGGATTTGGCTAGGAGTTCATCTGCGAAACTCACTGGGTTGTTACTAAAGAACTGCGGGGGTATTTTACTATGCTTACTAAATATATAGAAATTCGCACAAATTCTGTACTAACCAGATTTAGTTTTGAAACTTAATATTAGTAGTAATGACTCCGCTTACATTTTTAAATGGTTATGATAAGCTTAGATTATTGACGATAAATAGACTGGAGTTGGTGAGTATGACGAAGGCAGTTATTTTTGATTTAGATGGATTATTGATTGATAGCGAGGTTATTTCATTAAAGATGTATCAACGAATCGTACAGGATTATGGGCAGACGCTTTCCATGGCGACTTATGCACAGGAATACAGTGGTAAGTCGGCGGTGACGAATATGCAACACTTGATTGAACGTTTTGACTTGCCGTTTAATGTTGATACTGGATTAAAGCGGGCGTTAACGTTGGAAAAGACGTTTATGCAGGATGGCGTTGAGCTCAAACCGGGAGCACGGGTGTTGTTACAGTTTTTACACCGGAATCATTATTCAGTGGCCTTAGCTTCATCTAGTATCAAGTCGCGGGCATTAGACATTTTGACGTCCCATGATGTGGCGCAATATTTCGACCAGTTTACCTTCGGACCGGATGTCGATCGTGGTAAGCCATATCCAGATATATTTTTGATGGCATGCGCCAAACTCCAACAACAACCTGCAGATTGTTTGGTTCTGGAAGACAGTGAAGCTGGCATTCAAGCGGCGACGTCCGCGAAGATTCCGGTAATTTGTGTGCCGGATATGAAACGGCCTAACCAGCCCTATGCTGATCAGGCGACTGCGATTGTACCGTCGTTAACGGATGTGATAACGCATTTAAAATCAGTTCGATAAGATTCAGTTGTAATTAAAGCATAAAGATTATTAAATTATTAATAAGGAGCGGTTGTCCGATAGAAAAACTGCTATACTACGAGGCGTAAATAAATCGCTGACAAGTTAGCCAGTGGAACGAAGGAGTCTTGATCAATGAAGAAATTGATGATTGCTGTAACTGGTTTAGCCATGGTGGCAACGCTGGGAGCAGCGGTACCCGTTACAGGGATTACAGCGAATGCGGCGACTAAGAAGACAACGGCTACGAAGAATGTCGCACCAAGTTTGAAGGTCAATGCAATTCACAATAATACGACGCAAATTACAGGTACGGCAACCAAGGGCGCTAAGATCACCGTAAAAAGTACGGCCAACGCCAAGAAAAATCTTGGAACTGCAACGGCCTCTAAAACGACGGGAAAGTACACGGTTAAATTAGCCAAGACATTGAAGGCGCAAAGCAATGTTTATGTGTACGCCACGAATCCAACGACTAAGGCTTATTTCTACCGCGTCATCCGTGTTCAGACTGCCAAAACTACTGCCTCTTCAACTAAGAAGACGACTAACAAGACAACCACGACTAAGAAAGTGGCAACTAAATCGACGGCGGCCACTTCGTCATCCAAGAAGACGACTAAATCGTTTAAAGTCAACGCGCCAGCGGGTACTTGGAAGTCGAATACGACTAACAAGTACTCCCAAATCTTAACGTTTAGCGCTAAGAATGGATTTAATCAGACGCTTTATAAGAATGGCAAACAAGTTAAAAAGCTGGTCTCGTATGCGAGTTATAGCATGACTGCCAAGACGCCAACGTTCTGGAAAGTCAGCTATAAGTCAGGCTCGACTACTAAGACCCTATATTTACGCTATACAGCAACTAATAAGTTTACGGTCGTTAATGCTAAAAATCAGATCGTTAAAGTTAAGGTTGGCAATGCCCCAGCAGCTGTTTGGACGTTTACCAAGAAGTGACGGGTCGTTAAATATCTTAAGTACGAACAATTCCTCGGTATTTTGGGGAATTGTTTTTTTGTTGCTTGCTGATCAATTAGATTGAACGTGGCCTAGTGAATATTAAAATAATTGAAAAAACGCAGATAGCTTATCGTCATTAGCAGGTTAGGTGAGCGCATATAAATTGGCCAATTTGGGCTGTTCATAGTGACCATGATGGAAAAGGCACTACAGCGTTGGTAAGTCATCTAGTTCGCTCGAAAAATGACTTGGTCGTGAGTCACTTCAAAAATGACCATCGTGCAGTTGTATCCATGAAGAATACTGAATAAACAAGTAAATGAAAATGGGTGTTCGTTAGCTGATACTTATCATTTAATTACGGTTATTAACACAAATAATATCACGGTGATAAAAATTTAATATTCGGATATCTGTAAAATTGTAAGTCTTTTTCTGAACGTCACAAACTGAAAATAATGTAAGATAATTAACGTCAAGAGATGTTAAAATACTATCTATGTGAAGGGAGCGATAGGCATGCAACACCGGCAATTATGGTATCGGGGCGGCCTGGGACTGGCACTAGCGCTAGTTGTGGTTGGATATCGTGGATCACGGACAGTTATTCGGGCGGTTCCCCGCGCACAATTGAGTGTTGATCAAAAAATGCCATCGACTAGCAGTGTTTTTTCTGCTTCGAAATTGACGTTGCAAGATGAGGCAAACAACTCGGCACCACAAGTGTCACCTGAGGCCCAGGAAAGTTCGGGACCTGACAAGCAGTCGGATTTAACATCAGGCAGTAGTACCAGTAGCAGTGGTATCAGCAGTGGTATCAGTAGTGGCAATAGCAGTGGCAATAGCAGTGGCAATAGCAGTGGCAATAGCAGTGGCAATAGCAGTGGCAGTACAATACTGGAAAACGCTAAAAATAATCAAACATCAGAAACGGCGACGACCAAAGCGGCAGAAATGGTCAATGGGACGGTTAAAATGACCTTAGATACTAATGGCACATTGCATTTGAGTGGTGGGTCATTTGGTGCATCGCTAGGGTCAGCCACGGGGAGTTGGATTGTAAAAACCTTGACGGCTAACGGCTATCAACCGACCCAAGTTTCAAAGATCGTCATCGACGGTAAGATAACGGCAACTGCTATGACTAATTATTCATATCTGTTTGCTAACTTACCTAATGTTACGGCGATTGATGGGCTAGCCAACCTTAATTTAACTGGCGTAACGGATATCTCGTGGCTATTTTTGAACTGTTCACAGTTAGGCGCGTTGGACTTGAATAGTTGGGATGTCAGCAGCGTCATCAGAATGGAGGGAACGTTTCAAAATTGTGCCAAGTTAGTTACGTTGAATGTTGCCAATTGGAACACGGATTCATTACAGTATCTAATTGACACTTTCAATGGTGACAGTTCATTAACGTCGTTACCAGTTGGCAAGTGGAATACCAGTAAAGTGGCGACGATGATGCGAACATTTACGGATTGTTCTTCGCTGACGTCATTAGACATCGCTAATTGGGACACCCGTGTCGTAACGAACATGTCCGCGATTTTTAGAGGAATGTCGAAGGTTAAGAGTTTACCCATTGATAAGTGGCAAACGGGACGCGTGGTTAATATGCAGTTAGTCTTTTCAGGTGATACTAGCTTGGAAAGTATTAACGTCGCTAATTGGGATACGAGTCGGGCCACTGCGTTGGATGGGACTTTTGCTAAGCTTCCTAATATCAAGTCCCTGCCACTCGACAACTGGAATACAAGTAACGTTCAAACGATACGGAGCACATTTTATGGCGATACTAACTTGACCCAGCTGCCGATTGACAACTGGAATGTCGGCAAAGTCTTTGATTTTAATTCAACCTTCAGTGGCTGTGCCAGTTTAACAACTGCACCGGTTGCGAATTGGAACACCCAGAGTGCCACCAATCTTGGTTATACTTTTGAGGGCATGACTAGTCTCACCTCGTTACCAGTAGATAATTGGCAGACTGGTACTGTCACGAATATGGCCGGAACTTTTTCTAGAGTTAGTCAGTTAAAGAGTCTCCCGATTAGTAAGTGGAATACGAAGAATGTACAAAATATGGCGGGGACTTTTTCTGAAATGAGTAGTGTCACGGCATTATCAGTAGATAATTGGCAGACTGGTAATGTGACGACAATGAGGGGCATCTTTACCAAAGTTAGCCAAGTTAAGAATTTGCCAGTTGGTAAGTGGAATACGGCGAAGGTCGTTGACATGGGACAAGTATTTTACGGCAACCTCCAGTTAACTAGTCTGCCCATTGAAAACTGGAATACAAGTTCAGCCACGGATTTTTCACAGCTATTTGCGGAAGATTCGGGTTTACAAACCTTGAGTCTAGGTGCTTGGAATACGACCAAAGTGACTAACTTTGAATCAGTTTTCCAAAATACCAGTCTAGACAAATTAGATTTGACTGGCTGGAATACCAACAGTGCGCAAACTTATACCAACGCTTTCAGTTCGAAGTTGCCGCCTAAACGTCTATTGTTGGGCCCCAGTTTTAACTTTTTTAAGAGTGAAAGTTGGCACTTGCCAAATCCTAGTAGTGAGGCACCTTATATTGGGAAATGGCGTAGTTTAAATAATAAAAAAGTTTATACGTCAGCTGATTTGATGACTAAATACGATGGCAAAACCATTGTTGGAGAATTCGAATGGGCCACTGGCAACACGATTACAGTGAAGTATGTGGACGCTGCTGGCAAGTCCTTGGCACCCGACACGAAAATCAGTGGTGCAACTGGTGATGCCTATCATATTAAACCAATTGAGATTCAAGGGTACGTGCCAGATCAACCAGATGGGGTTCAAGGAAACTTTACCGTCAAAGATGAAACGATTACGTTAATGTACAATCCTGGAGGACAATGTTTGTCTCAGCACCGCAGACCATTAATTTTGGTCAGAATCCGATTACTGGTAAATCAGAAAATTACGGTGCCTCCTATGATACTGGGCTAGTTATTCAAGATGGCCGGTCAATAGGTTCAACGTGGTCGCTCAATGCAACGCTCTCAGCATCAGGCTTCACTAGTAAGCAGTCGGCACGACCATTAGCGGCTGTGCTCAGTTATAAGGATCAACAAACGGGTGGCGAGTCAATTCTTACGCCAGGTGTGGCACGGTTGATCGTCAATAACCATCAAACTGTTTCGAACCAAGGCGTCAATATCCTCGGTCAGAAAACGGCACTTGGGGCACTATCGTTACAAGTGCCAACCGATCGTGCCTTGACGGATACGTATCAGGCGACGGTCACTTGGACGCTTAATCAAGGGGTTCCTAATCGATGATGAAAAAAATAATGATTAGGTAACATAAAATTTGTAAGACTGCTTGATTGTTGTTAGCGAGTTAGTTATGTATATTTACAATGTACCATAATAACTATTCCAGCTTAATGATTGGTTTCGGCCAGGGTTGGCTTTAGTTATACCGCAAATAATGATACAGAGGAGGAGTGGTGTTGATGAAGCGTTTGGGGTTCATCACAATTGCCATCAGTACCCTACTTTGTTGGGGGTGGTTGTCAGCACCGATTATTGGTGTGGCTAGTACGGCTGAGAGCCCAGCAACGATTCGCTTCGACGGCCAGGCTGAGTCATCGAACTCAGACACTGGCGCTAATCAGTTACAGGTGACTGAAGCGTCAAAGTCGAGTCATTCGATTGTGCATCAGCCGAATGCTAGTCAAGCTGTTCATCATCAGAACCCGGGGTGGTTACCACAAACGAGTGAACAATGGTGGCTGAGTGCTTTCATTGGTGGTATTGGGTTATTGGTCGTTTTAATTGGTTGGCAATTGGTTAACTATCTAAAAAAAAGGAGTTCATTATCATGAAAAAAACATTATTAGGACTTTTATTCTCAGCAGCATTGATTGCAACATCAGGTTTGACCGCGAGTGCGGCCGATACGCCACAAACGTCTAATGGGACAGTTGGTTTCACTGGGGGCGACATCACTATTGATAATGGTGATACGGACTTAGCTGGTGCTAGTCTTGACTTTGGTACCAACCAAATCACCGCAGCTACCAAAGACGATAACTATGACAACACGAATAAGTCAGCGGCGGTATCCGTTGTGGACTTACGGGGAACGGCTGCTGGTTGGGATTTACGTGTGAAGCAAAATGACGTTTTTAAAAACGACAAAGCGGTTGCTAATAAAGAATTGACGGGTGCGATTCTAACATTGAATGGTGTTTTGGATTCAAATGCATCGACGACTGGTGCGGACGCAACGGCCAATACCGGTGTTGCGCTAGATACACTCAATAGTGACAAGGTTTTGATGACCGCCGCTGTGGGTAAGGGGAATGGTAAGAACGTGGCTGATATTGCTAAGTCACAACTAATGGTTCCCAAGACTACGGCACGAGCTACGGGAAGTTATAGTACAACGTTAACTTGGAGCTTGAATACTGCACCAGCGAATAGCTAATAAGTATTGATCGGAAAAATAATGGCTAGTAGGGGTTAATGTCATTTTTCCGAATCATGATTAGGGGGAGAAATGATGTTAACAAAGAGATGGTGGCAGTTAGGAATTGGTTTGCTAGTCGGATTAGTTAGTCTAAGCTGGGGACGAACGGGTTCGGCTAACACAGTCGGTTTTGAGGTCGCACCGGTGGCTTCCAAATATCAAATCGATAAGGCTGTTTCATACTATGATCTGAAACTAAAGCCTAGCCAAACAACCACTTTGGCAGTGAAAGTGACGAACACAAGTACTCAGGAAATCACCGTGCATACGGCAATTGTACCGGCGACAACTAATCCCAATGGGGTGGTTGAGTATCAGGCAACGGCTGATGGCAAGAACATTGATTTGCCAGCTGATGCTAGTCAACTGATTACGACGGCGGCGAATAAGATTACCCTTGCTAAGGGAACCAGTAAGATCGTGACTTTTAAGGTGAAAATGCCGGCTCAGAAGTATGATGGTGTTGTCGTTGGTGGACTGAGTTTCTTAAAAAAGGCCGCCAAACAACAGAGTAAGAGCGCAATGGCGATTAAGAATCAATACGCTTACTCAGTGGCGGTCGTATTGCATGGTGACCACGCGCTCACCAAGAACAAGTTGACATTGGGTAAGATTGATGCGACGCAAAATAACGGGTATAACCAAATTAGTTTACCCCTACAAAATCGAACGGCCGCTTTCTTGAATCAAGTCAAAACTGATGTCCAAATCTATCGTCGTGGTAGTAACAAAGTGCGCTACAAGCAGGTCAATGAACATGGTCAGATGGCACCTAATTCAGTTTATGCCTTACCGTTACGGGTTGGCCGGGATGCGTTGAAACCCGGCCAATATACCGCTAAGTTGGCCGTGAAGTCCAAAAAGCAACATTGGACGTTCACCAAAGATTTTGAAATCACGCGTGATCGTGCGAACCAACTCAACAAAACCGCCGTGATTGAACATCATACTAACTGGGGGTTGTGGATCAGCCTCGGTCTGCTAGTCATCTTGTTGTTACTGATTGCTTGGTACATTCATCGCAAGCAGCTAAAGATCAAGTGATTAGAAGAACGGCTTAAAGATAAATCATAAATTCATAGCCATTAGTACTGTTATAAACGGACTCGGTCAGGTTGGCCGAGTCTTTTTTGTGGGTTCGGTGGCAATGAATACAAATTTACCTTTGCTAACTTACTCATTATCTTTTTGCAGGCAATGCGCAGCGGCTTGTTTCTAAGTATAATGAAAGTGTAGTTAACTTAAAGGATGTGAATGAAGATGAAGTATGAATGGCGTAAACAAGAAAAAACAACCTATGCTACTAAGAAGCAACCCCAACTGTTGACGATTCCAGCCCAAACTTTTATGAGTATCCATGGAACGGGGAATCCCAATGGCCCAGAGTTTCAGACGCACCTGCAAACGTTATATCCAGCTGCTTATGGGCTCAAGCAAGCGTATAAGCAGTATGCGCAAACACAGGCGTGTGAATTTGATGATTACGTTGTTTTTCCGCTTGAAGGGGTCTGGTCATTGACGATTAAGGGACAGCAACTTGACCATCTTGACAAAGATGAGTTCAGTTATGACATTATGATTCGGGTCCCAGACTTTGTTCCCAATGAACTGATTGCACCGGCTTTGGCAGCGGTTAAAGCTAAGAAACAACTGCCAACTGAACAAATTAACGTGCAGCAGTTCGACGCAATGCAAGTGGCACAGATTCTGCACCTGGGTGCTTATGACGATGAACCCGCGAGTTTTGCCAAGATAGATGAACTGGTCGCCAATCAGGGGATGCATCGTACTAGCAAGATTCATCGAGAAATTTATTTATCCGATGCACGGCGGGTGGCACCTGATAAACTGAAAACCATTCTCCGATATCGAGTGGCGTCGAATTAATGCGAAAACTTTTGACTGGCATTGGGCGTGAAGCACGAATATAATTTAATTATATTTTAACTCATATAAAATTATAATTAAGGGGTGCTGATAGTATGACGCAAATAGAGATTAGTGATCGGCTGAAAGCTTTATTGGTTGCGAAGGGCTTTGATAAGAAGCAATTGGTTTTGGTGACGGATGATGGTGGTGGCAAGTACTCTTTGCACGGGGGTGCTTGCAGTATTGGAACTAAATTTACGATAATCGTACTTGACCAGCCGGACCCCGAATACAACGTAACGGTGGTGAATGATCAAGGCCTCGCGCTTTGGACCTCCACATACGATCTCATTTTCTTTAACGATGGTATTAAGATGGATTACGATCAGGGGCGGATCGCTATTAAGGACAATGCTCATATGCTGGACAATGCCGTTCAAATCGCTAAAGGAGCGGAAGTTTTAGCTGCTTTTGAACAGGGCGTCCCAGCCGATAACCTAACTTGTTAATTGCGATATGAAGAAGGCATAATAATGAAGTCAGTTATTTTTGACGATTTTGGTAGTCCCGATGTATTGCGCATTGCTGACGTGCAACGGCCGGTGGCGACAACTGCGACCGTCTTAGTGAAGGTCATGGCGGTGGCCGTTAATCATGTTGATACGTTTGTTCGGAGTGGGGCGTTTAAGACGGCCCTGGCAGCACCACACGTGGCGGGACGTGATTTAGTCGGTGAGGTCGTAGCCAGTTCGCAACCGAACTTTCAAATCGGTGACCAAGTCTGGACGAACTCAATGGGCTATGAAGGCCGAATGGGCGCAACAGCCGAGTATGTGGCGGTGCCAACTGATCGCTTGTATCACGTTCCTGATGGCGTGGCGCCCATGCCACTCGTCGCGGCGGTCCATTCAGCTGCAACAGCCGCCATCGTACTTAACGACGTCATGGAAATTCGTCGCGGCCAGACACTCCTAATTGAAGGTGCCGCGGGCAACGTTGGCCGCAAGCTGATTCAACTTGCGCATCAAATGGGCGTGACGGCTGTGATAACCGCATCACCACGAGATTTTGCACGGTGTCAGCAGCTAGGCAGTACCGCCTGTTATGATTATCACGCGGGGTTTGCGGACCAGTTAACGACGGATCAGTGGACTTTTGACCATGTGATTGATACCTCGGGACGCGTACCACTGGCGATTAATTTAGCGTTATTACGATTAGGTGGTCAGGTGACATTGATTACGGCACCGCAGGATAACCAATTTGAGTTCCCTGTTCGCCAGTTTTACATGTCTCAACAACGAATCACTGGTTTTGTGATTAGCCATGCAACGGTTGACCAGTTAGCACAAGCGGCCAGTCGTTTAAACCGAGCTTTTAGCGCCGGACTGCTATTGGATGATCAGGTCAGCCAGCGATATTTTAAGGATGCCGCTCAGTGTCACGCTCAATTGGAAGCAGGCACGGATCATCACCAGCGCTTTGTGTTATTACCGAGTTGATTCAGCATAACGATTGAAAGCCTGATTAATTAATCAGTAATACTATGTCAACAATAGTATTGTAATTTTGGTGATTTAAAGTGATTACTTGGCAGGAGGACTGGACAGTCGGCTCCCGCGCGTCTAAAGTTGCGACCAATATTATCTGTGAAAGGACCGGCGTGCTAACAATCCGAAAGGTGATCGATACGGCGATCTTTACTAATGTTAATGGCATTCCTCCGTGGTAATACGCAGACTTGAAAAGAATATCGATGACGAAAGTCCAACACTTGTCAGCAAGGGTTGGACTTTTTGTGGTGCAGCACCAGAAGCAATGGCAGAAAAATAATTAATTTACTACCTATACTAGATTGTTGATATGAATTTATTTATTCGGATAGCCATCGATTGTTGGTGAACGGCTTTAAAGGAAGTTCGCCTAATTATCTCAAGCAACCCACGCTTGATAACGGTTACACGAACAATCCGGGTTTGTAAATATAGTTAACGTTATACATTATTAGCGCTGTTACTGACCAACCAATATAATGAAAATGTGGTCAAAGGAGTCGGCATTTAAATTAATTAATCAATCGTACAAGGTTATTGGGGGAGGTCACAAGTGATTTAGTGCCAGTAATTTATGAATTGTTATGAGAGCAATCATTGTTGATAATGACCACCGTTCTTAGTTGATGAAAGCTAAACAAGCGCTGGTAAATGAAAAAGGGGGATTTATACCATGAAGCCAATGTTAGGACACTTATTAATGGCAGGAACTTTATTATTAGCGGGTAGTACACCGATTGTTGCCAATGCTGCAGAAAATCGTAGTGGGAATACAGATATCAAAGCGGAATTTACGAAGAGTACGTCCACGGTGACGCCAGTTGATCCATCAAATCCTGATGTGCCAAGTACTGATGGCGATGGTGACAACGGGGCGGCAGCAGGTGGCGACCTGTCGCTGATTTTTGTGTCTAAATCGTTAGGATACGGGACGCATGAGCTGGACGTTTTAAATGATCAACAATATAAGGTTGACCCAACTAGTCCATATACTTTGCTATGGCAGGATAAGATGGTTGTAGAAGTTTCTGATGTTCGGGGAACCAATGCCGGCTGGAAATTAACGGTTACCGGCTCCAATTTAACAGGAACGGATGGTACGGCTGCAAAGGGCGCAACGCTCAGTTTACCAAAAGGTGACGTGGTCAACAGCGGCTCGGAGGCCAATGGTGCGGTTGCTACGGCTTCCGAAGTTGCTTTAAATGGTACGGTGGGATCAAGTGCCGTCTTAAATGCCGATAAGGGCGGTGGTTCTGGGGTAACTGTTAGTCGCTTAGATCCAAAGGCGTTGACACTGAATATTAAGGCTAATACGGTTAAGGCGCAGGCCTATAGCGCTAACCTGAATTGGACATTGAGTGATTTACCAACAAATTAAGCGTCATCGGGGCGAACGGCGCCCCAAGTACATATGTGAGTAATGGGGGCGAGAAGATGCAATTATTGAAGCGAATCATGGTTATTGTGGGGACGTTAATTTTAGGCCTGCAAGTTAGCAGCGTTAGTGGATTGGCAGCCAGTAACGCAAGTAGCAGTAGCAGTAAAACCACGCAAAGCAATGACATCGGGTTTAGCGTGGCCGCGAAGATTCCGAATAATCAGATTGATCAACATAATTCCTATTTTGATTTAAAAATGACGCGTGGCCGACAGCAACAGATTCAGACGACGATTTATAACGTCACCAACGCTGACATCAAGGTTCAAACGGCGATTCATACGGCTTATACGAACGGCAATGGCATTATCGAGTACGTGACACCAACTAAAAGTTATGATCCTTCTTTGAAGTATCGAATGGACCAAATCACCAAAATACAGGGACCAACGACCATCACGATACCCGCAAACGGGTCGAAAGTGGTAACGGCGACGGTTACGATGCCTAAGCAAGCGGTGAACGGTGTGATTTTAGGCGGCTGGTATTTTAAACGGGTCGCCAATAAAGTCACCGGAAGTGTTAAGGGTTCCATGAATATTGCCAATCAGTATTCGTATGTGATTGGACTGAAATATACTGCTGGTATAGTGCCACAACCACAATTGAAGCTCGATACGATTACGGCGGGCATGCAGAATTATCGGCGAGGGGTGTTTCCACAATTACGCAACGTTACTGCGGTGATCGTCCCCAAACTAACGATTACGGCTAGGTTAACGAGTAAGAATAGTGGCAAGGTCATCAAGAACTTTACACAGAAGAATGTGCAATTAGCACCTAACTCAGTTTATAAAGTACCAATTTTGACAGGGACCAATCGTTTGCAGGCTGGTTCGTATCATGTCCGGCTAGTTGCTAAAAATACCGATCATCGATGGGTGTTTGATAAAGATTTTGTCATCAGTACGGCCGCGGCAGATAAGTATAATCAGGCTTCCGTTGATGATTCGGGAATGAGCGTTGGCTGGTTTATTCTATTCGGAGCGTTAGGCATGTTAATTATTGGATTAATCGGTCTATTAATCTTTTTCTGGATCAAAAAGCGGCGGCGTGCTTAGTTCGGTCAGTGAAATGGGGGAAGGACCATGCCGAATAAATGGTGGCGATTAATATTAGGGGTAATGCTCGTGCTGAGCTGGGCAATACCAGTGCGGGCGGCAACACACGGTCGCACTGAGATCAGTGTGGGGTTTTATGAGACTAAGTATAGTGCTGACCGGATTATTCCCGCCCGTGTGATTCCTGATGGTGGTCACCCGTACGTTATTAGACCAGCTGACCCGGGTACCCAGGGTCAGAGAAATCAGTCAGAGCGCAAGCCAATCCGCCGACAACTAATTATCGATGGCTGGTTGCGTGGGCAATCACGCAATGGTCAACAATTGCCCCAAACGAGTGAGCGGCTTGTCATTGGCAGTATCCTTGGTGGGATGGGGTTGTTAGCTAGTGTTTTAGCAGGCGCGTTGTACCGAATATTAAAACGGCAAGATGGGGGTGAACGGAATGCGTAACAGACGAGTAAAATGGTTACTAATTCTTGTATTCGGTATACTCGGCTTGCTGAATTTGCTGCCCTTAGAGGGTAACGCTGCGACTTTGACGAGCAAGATGACGGACGTGAAAGCTAATGCTGCTTTTCAGGCCGTACCGGGTGGTAATTCGGTTGGTAGTAATGTTGATAACGGTTTGCAAGCGTATCCAGCATTAGGCAATGTGTCCGCTAACTATGCGGATAATGGTCGAATTACGAGGCAGACGACCCAAATTACAATGACGATGACGGGTTCGATTACCTTAAAATCTAGTAACTCGATGTCAAAAGCTTATTTTGATATTATGGCTGGTCCGGCAAGTGGGAGCTACACCGGGGCGACATTAGTTACGGCTACACCTACTAGTCTTGGCAGTGGCAATTCGATTATGATTAGTTCTTCAAAACAGACGCAGACGTTATCGGTCAATTTTCAAAATATTAAAAGTGAGTTGCCAATCTATATTGGCTTCCGAATCACAGTGAATGGTGAGGAAGGTACCTATCAGCTGGGGCGTTTCAACGCGCAGACATTATCTCCTAAAATTACGGGGACACTTTATTCGACTGATACGACGATCAAAGGAACCGGGACACCCGGCAATACGATCAGTAGTAATGTTAATGGTGTGACGACGACGGTCGGAAGCGATGGAACGTACACGCTGAATCTTGGGACTGCACTCGGTACTTTAAGTAACGTCACCGTCACTGAGGTCGATGAGATTACCGGTGATAAGGGGACGGCGACCGCAGCGGTGACCCTCAAAAAACTAAATATTACTAGTTCAAAGACGGCAGTCGATCTATATCCTGGTGACTTAGATTCACTGACAAGTGATAGCGCGGTCGTCGCCTGGTTAGTTAAGCAAGCTGGCATCGTTGCGACAAATCCGGATAGTGCGACTGACACAATTACTTACGCGGCCGACGAGACTAGTTTAGCGAGCAAGTTGAGTAGTTTAGCCGTTGGTAGCAGCACCACGATCAATATTTATGGGAAAGGCAGTTCTGGGCTGAAGTCGGATGCTAAGGCAATTACTGTGACGATGCGGGATGGAACGTTGAGTCTGGGCACATTACCAGCAAGTTTGACGTTTGGCACCCTGACGATTCCGTTTAAAGAAACACTATATCAGCCGACAAATGCTTGGAACATCACTGTTAATGACACACGGAAGACCGGTTCACAGTGGTACTTACGGGCGACAGCAACTGCCATGAAATCCAGTACGCGGACCATGAGTGGCAACCTGATTTATCTGAACGCGGGGAACAAACAGGTGCTGACGAATACTTCGGTAACAGTCAGTTCTGGCAAGAAAATCGCGGGTACGACGAGCACTAATGCTGCAAGTGGTTGGTCGAGCAGTCAGGGTATTTTATTGGATGTCCAGCCTAGTGTGCAAATTGACAGTTACAGTGGGACGATTAATTGGACCTTACAGGATACACCTTAAAAATTAATATAAGTGGTTAAAAGATATTGCAAAAGTATGTCGATTTGCAATGTCTTTTTTTATGAATAATTAATAATAAGATTGTAAGGGCTTTATTATAGTTTAATGCAAATTTATGTTTACAATATAGAGTAAAGGGTTTAATGAAGCCGTATTTCTGATATAGTAAAGTGAACTAACAAATGTATTAATATGATGAGGTGGTTGGCGTGTCAGCAGTACTTTTAGCGCTGTCGTTGATTTCTGGCGGTTATGAAATGTTGTTTTTAATGATTGGTTTTAGAGAATATGTCACTTGGCGGATTGCCATCATTTGGCTAAGTCTGGTTATTATTACGATGAGCCTGGGGGAAGTGGCTTCAAACTTATGGCCCCAAGTCCCTCTGGCTTATTTTTGGATCATCCCGATTGTTTGTGTGACCACCTTTATGAGTTCTCGGTTGTTGTACACCCAGTGGATTTTAATGTTACCGGTGGCAATCTTTTTGAATGCGCTTAAGCGATTAGTAGGGGCGATCATGGGTGTCATTGCCAAGGCTGTAGCCCAATCTGCATCGCCAATGTTATTACGGCAAGCGATAGGTCTACATTCGACAGCGGATATTAATCTCTTTTTAGCGTCGATTATGATGCTGCCGGTCATTATTATTTTAGGGATGTTAGCGCATCGCTGGTTAGTACAAGTGTCGGCCGCCGATTTCTTGCAACGGGCGCGTGTTAATATTAGCGATTACTTATTAGTTATTTTGTTTTTTGCTATTTATATTATTGCGTATGTTTTTGCGATGGAATGGTCAGTCAATGCGCAAACGTATATGGCAATTGCGGCTATCGTGACGTTTGGCATTATCGGGTCGTATTTAATTAGTAATAAAAACAGTCACTTGAATGATGCGCAGCTATTGCTACAAGTCTCAAATTACAACGAATTATTAAGCCACCATAATCGTGATTTACATTTGTTTAAACATGATTATGAGAATATTCTTTTGAGCATGTCGGCATTTATTCAGAACAATGATATGGCCGGCTTAAAGCGTTATTTTACAACGGAAGTAATGCCTGCCAGAGTAACCCTTAATCGTCAGTCGGGACTGAGTGATTTGAGTCGCTTGGATATGCCGACGGTCAGTGGTCTAATTTATGCAAAATATGAGGCAGCCAACGGTCAGAACGTTCATTTAGTGGTGACAATCTTAGAGAAAGTCACGTTAGCGGATATTCCACAGATAAAAGTAGTGCGGATTTTGGGTAACTTGCTGGATAATGCGACGGATGCTGCTGCCCGAGCGAATCATCAAGTGGCGCTAACTGTTAAAAATCAGGATGCTCACACAACGGTATTTTCGATTACAAATCAAATTCCAACGCATGAAGCGGTAGATTTATCAGTTATCAAGAAAAGTCGATTTACAACTAAACCAGGACATTTGGGTTATGGATTGAGTAGTATTGAACAATTAACTACAGATCAATTAGTTGTTAATTATTGTATTGAAGAGGGCAACTTTATTGCAGAGCTCATTATCAAACATTAAACTATGATTATGAATCGAAAGGATCTGAATTTGGTGGCATTACTAACAACATTACCTAATATTGGGCCAACATTAGCCAAACAATTGCAAGCCGTTGCGATTACGACACCCGAACAGCTAAAGTCAACGGGTAGCAAAGTCGCTTTTACTGCCATAAAAAAGGCCAACCCCCACGCTTGTATTCAATTATTGTATTCGTTACAAGGCGCAATTGAGAATTGCGCTTACCCACAGTTATCACCGGCAACTCGCGAAGATTTAAAACAATTTTTTAGATCATTGCTATAACTCATGAATGGCAATGTGAGCGCTGGTCGGAGAATTTAACGATAAGCTTTTAGATAATTAAGACCATACTTTTTTCACTTTATGTGAATTGGTTAACATAAAAATGATTGCTTTAAAGCGGTTATCCCAGATTACGAGGGATAACCGCTTTTGTGTATTGATTGTTAAATAAAAAATATTTGTTAGAATCATTAGTGTACAGCGGGATTAGTTAGCATTGTAAATTGTCAGATGGCAAATGTAAATAGTATTACTGCTAGACATCTGTTAAAATGAGCATTATTTTTGGGTTAACAAATTTTGACCAATAACGTAAAGGAGTTACAGATTATGGGGACAGAACTACAATTTGTACAATATTTACATCAAATGCGTGATTATAATGATCAGCACCCAACCACCAAGGGGCTGATCTTATTAGGTTACTTAGAACGAGATTTTATTCGATTCTACCGGGCCGGAAAGATTGAAGAAGGCATTCAATTTGCTAAGAAGAATCTGACCCGTTCGCGCGATTTATTAAATAAATTATCGAGTGAGGAAAAACAGCTGCAACTCAGTGCGCTGGTTGATGTCTTAGCTTTTGAGGGAATCCAAAATCATGCTGAGATTTATGAATTTGTTAAGCTACGTAATGATTATCACCGTTGGTTAGTTAAATTACCCGTGACGACGGAACGTTACCAGCCACTAGTTGTGCAGATTATTCGTGATTTTGCCGCAATTGCCAAACCGAACGCATTAGCTTATAACGCACATTTAGAGTCAACGCTCGATGTGATGTACTATACCAATGCTCACCTGCATGATCAATTATCGGTGAAAAAGGTATTGGCCCACGTCAATGCGCGGTGCAATCCTGAGTCAGTGCGGCGGTCGTTTAGTCAAGAGATGCATATGTCGATTCGTGATTACATCAATGCCAAGAAAATTCAGGAAGCTGAGCATATGTTGTTGGCAACGGATTTAACCATTCGAGCCATTGCTGCTGAACTCTGTTTCTACGATGCCGCCGATTTTTCAAAACGATTCAAGAAGGAGACCGGTCAAACGCCCTTAGAATTTCGACAACTTAATACACGAACTGATTAGTACTTGTATTTTTAAAGATAACCTTTTTCGCGTAAATACAAACCCCCGTTTTACTCGCATAAAAGCAGGTATACTATGTCTCAAAATTCAAAATATGTCGATATTTGACTAAAATTAACAGAGGCAAATTACTATGCGATATACACGGGGCAAATGGCGCGTAACCAATCCCAAGGTTTGGTTGTTTTCTAGTGTTTTAATTTTAGGTTGGAGAATTGTGCCGACAGTGGCTCAAGCAAGTGAAGCTGAGACGGTTACCATGTCGAGTCATTCGGTGCAGTTAGAAACGGATAATCAAGACCAATTAACAGAAGTAGCACGGATTTCAAAAACTGCGGTAACTCGTGATAGCCACAGTGTGACCGCCCAGTCCAGCAAGTCAGCTGACAGGACTAGTTCGGAGCAACCTGCTACGACTGGCACTGTTGAGGCGGTCAGTCCAACGACTAGTGAAGCCCAACAGCGGTCAACACAGCAAGATAAAACAGCTGTTGATCAACAGGCAAGTGACTCAACAGCAGCTTCTGCGGGTGCCAGTACTAATCAGGCGTCAGCCGCAACAAGTTCTGATCAGGCGCCAGCAGCCAACTCAACTGGCACTCATCATGCGATTGATATGGCCAGTTCAGCTAGCGCACTAGGTGCTGACAGTGGGGCCCATTCTGAAAGTTTATCTGAGGCGCAACACTCAGGCGGTCAAGGTAAGACGATCGATTCAGATTTATCTGGGACTGTTCATTCACAGTCATCAGTGAGTACTGTGACGACAGCTACCCCTGTGAACTCAAATTCAAGCCTAGAAAGCGACAAGTTTACTTCCACACGGAGCCGAGCTGTAGCGGTAACTGATCAAATGAGTAGCAGGGTTGAAAAAAGGGCATTGAATAAAACAAATGTCACTAAGTCAATAAACATATCAGTTGCAACAAAGCAGCCGAGCAAGCAACGGACAGTCACCGCTTCGTCGTTTTTGACAATAGTAAAGAACTTAGCCGATAAGAACTATCTTGATCAGTATACCAAACAGCATGGGCAAGCGGCTTTGATTGCTTTGATCCAAGATTGGTTGTCCACGTATCGAATTATTGCACTTACGGGAATTACGATTGTGAATAGTTCGTTTGATGGTAGTGTGGCTACGATTAGTGGTGGTCTGCACGTTATCAATACGGGGGCGACAATTCGTTCTGGCCAGGATGATGAATGGGAGACCATCATAAACGGTGGTTTGTCAGTGACAAACAATACAATCACGTTTACAACTACCAATGGATTGGTGGACCGTCCCGTAGCTAATCAGGATATGGATTTTACAAAGCCTCGGCCAACGGGAAATGGTGCAATCAAAGGTTTACCAAGCGTTACGGTTGATTCTTCGTTAATCAATGCGCAAGAATTTAGTCAAGCTCAGATCAATATTAGTGACTTTTATGATCAACTAGTTACTGCAGGGACTATTTTATCGGCAACTAATGGTGGCACGTTGAGTAAGATGCTGATTGGTGAGTCTGGAACTGCTGATTTGGGCTCTTATCAAGGACACCATTATTATGCCGTGAATATTGATTTGAATGACTGGCACAGTGGTATTCGGACCACTGGTTTTAATAATGATGATGTGGTTATTTATAACGTCGTCACGGCAGCACCAGCGTTAACCATTGGTGGCGGTTTTTCTAGTAGTACACCGAATCTAGTCTGGAACTTCAATCATGCCATGCGTATTCAGAATACCACGATGATAACTGGTAAAATCGTGGCACCACATGCTGTCTTTACAACTAATCAAAATGTTGATTCAGCGGCCGTTTTACAATATGGATATGGCGATGGTGACAGTGCTATTCGAGAGACGATTACGAGCCAAAACGAGCATAATTATGGTTTTGGTCAAGTGGTTACTGATGACCCGTTGGATTACTTAATTGCAGTGATTAAGTCGGATGGTACGAGCATTGATACTTTAGCTGGTTTTCGCCATCTACTAGCAACCGGGCAACTGAAGATCACGATTACAGATGCGGCTGGGACACGTTTATCAGGGTTGAATGCAGTTGATACACATATTGCGGGCCAGCATCGCTATCTAATTACTTACCAATTTGGCGATCAGACTGCAACGACTTGGTTGAACGTCCAACCATCGCATGAGCCCATAATACCTATCAGCCGGATACCGGAATATTCAGCGATAACGCGGACGATCAATTACCAAGATGAGCGAACTGGGGCGGTGCTTGCTGGCCCAGTTATACAAAATGTACGGGTCGTGCGATTTGCCATTTTTAATGCTAAAACTCATGAATTGCTCGGCTATGATACAAACGGCGACGGAATTGTTGATACTAGTGATGGGACAATTGCATGGCTGTTAGTACCGCCAACGGATCAAGATTGGGTACAGGTTGTCTCACCAGACTTATCTGCGCAGGGTTATCAAGCTCCTGATATTCCGGTAGTTGCGGGGCAAACAGTGATCATTAATGGTGGTGATAGAACGATGAATACAAATGTAATTGTCAAGTATCAGCAACAAACGCATATTGCAACGACGCAGCGAACGGTTACCCGGACGATTAACTATATCGATGGTGGAACACTGCAACCCATCGCGTCACTACATGCTGTTGTTCAAACGGTTAAGTATCAATTATTAGCTGTGGTTGCTCATGACGGAACGATACTTGGCTACGATACCAACGGGGACGGACAGATTGAGACACAATTGGCAGATGAAGCATGGTTGATTGTTGGTTCAGGGCCGTGGTTTGGCGCGGTTAAGTCGCCAGATCTGAGCCATGAGGGCTACGCAGCGCCGGACCTAAAAGTAGTGCCGGAGCAGATGGTTGCTGGGGTCGATGATAAAGATGTTACGATCAATGTTTATTACCGACTAGCAACTCAGGCCGTTACGGTGTATCAAAATAAACGGCGCGTTATCAGCTATATTGATCGACAGACCCATCAATCGATTGCCACGACCGTCCAGCAATTGGTTATTTACCAACGAACAGCAATTATTGAAAAAAAGACTGGCAAATGTTTAGGCTATGATTTAAACGGTGATGGATTAGTTGATACGAGTCAAGCTGATTATGCGTGGATTTTAGTTGGCAGTGGTCAATTTGCCGCGGTAACGTCACCAACGCTAGTCGTCCAAGGCTATACTGATCCGGACATAAGGACTGTAGCGGCTCAAACGGTCGCGATTACTGATCCGGACCTGATGACGACAATCGTGACTTATGACCATCGTATTATTACGGTAACACCAGGCAATCCTGCTCGACCAGGACAGCCAGTTGATCCTGACAATCCGAATATCTTGTTTCCAGATGAGTGTGGCGACACCGATTTAACGCACACCGTTACTAGAATCATTCACTATGTTTATGAGGATGGCACGACAGCCGCAGCCTCGGTCCTACAAACCGTCCAATTTCAACGCAATGCGATGATTGATTTAGTGACGGGCGAAGTGACATACCAAGAATGGGTACCAGTCTCGGTAACGGAAATGGCGGGCGTTATTTCACCAATTGTAGCGGGTGCCACGACCACATTAACAGAAGTGGCAGCCCAGCAGGTGAGTGTCACAACTGCCGATCAGGTTGTAGTGGTTACTTACAAGAAATCGGCAATCAAACCGGAAGAACCGGGTCAACCTGAGCAACCAAGTCAACCGGAAGAACCGGGTCAACCTGAGCAACCAAGTCAACCAGAAGAGCCGGGGCACCCTGAGCAACCAAGTCAACCGGAAGAACCGGGTCAACCTGAGCAACCAAGTCAACCAGAAGAACCGGGGCACCCTGAGCAACCAAGTCAACCGGAAGAACCGGGGCACCCTGAGCAACCAAGTCAACCAGAAGAGCCGGGGCAACACGAGCAACCGAGTCAACCGGAAGAACCGGGTCAATCCGAAAAACCAGGAGAACTGCAAAAACCGAGTCAGCCAGCTGATTCTGAGCAACCAGATGGATTAAGTGATCAAGCCAATTTGAGTCGTAATCAGGCTGAACAATCACGGACGTCACAGCCATCACAAGCAGAGTCAGATCAAAGCGTTGTGCAGACGAATCAGCAGAAAACAGCTGCGTCCGTTTCAGGTATTGGTTGGGTTAGTGCACCGGCGGTATCAAAACGTACCACTAAGCATCATCGGATGACGACCCTTCCCCAGACGGACGAGCAGAATACGCAATTATCACTCTTGGGGATGATTGGATTAGCATTGAGTTCAATTTTAGGTTGGCTGAAGATTAAGTCCCGCGATTAACAGTTGTGATATGATACCCGTTGTGAGTTGCGGATCTTTAGGAACCGGGATTGACGGGGTTAACGTTCCTTTGAGGGACAGCTAGTTTTGAATGATTAATATAGGCAATCACTGACGTTTCTTATTAAACGGTAGTGATTGCCTTTTATGATACCGTCGTTGGTACTTTTGATGCGGTCAGTTGACCGGTCGAAATGGCGACTAATAACTGAGCAAAGGAACGTACGCGGCACTTTTTGTAGTGACACTAAATGTCAGACATATGATAGTAGCAACTGGGTGGGGCGTTTAAAAAATTAAGGGTTATGCCTAAAAATAACATTTATCGTTGACAATTGTAAACGAAGGGATTAATATACACATATAGATTACAAGTGTAAACGATAATGAGAAAGGGACGAATAAAATGATGATTAAAGTATTAGTCTTATTAATTGGTGGGTTAGCAATTGGGTTTATTCTGTGGTGGTTCTTCGGGAAGCATGCTACGACAACGGTCACCGCGAGTGCGGTTGATGATTTACAGCAGGTTGATGTGGAGGTTAAGGGTGGCTATTCGCCAGAACAAATCGTGTTGAAAAAAGGGGTTCCGGCGGTACTTAATTTTACGCGCAAAGATGCATCTGGTTGTCTGGATCACGTGGTGTTCAGTGATTTCGGTATCAATCAGGAATTGCCACAAAATCAAGTTGAAGCAATTACGATTGATACGAGTAAGTCTGGCGAATATCAATGGGCCTGTGGGATGGACATGTTTCATGGAAAATTAATCATTAAATAGTGGGAGGAAAATCAAATGAGCGCACGACAACAAATCAATATTACAGTAGACGGCCATTATGACCCAGCAGAAGTAACGTTACAACAAGGTGTACCGGCCCAATTAACGTTTACGCGCACGAGTACGCAGGGGTGCTTAGAGCAAGTACATTCAACCGACTTGCACTTTACGACTGAGTTACCCCTTGACCAACCGCAAACGGTGACGGTACCAACTGATCGAGCCGGTGAATTTCACTTTAGTTGTGGGATGGACATGGTGAGTGGCAAGGTGGTGATTGCGTGATGAGCACGACGAAACGGTTTTGGATTTCATTAATATTTTCCCTGCCACTACTGGCTAATATGATTTTGATGCCCTTTGGCTGGATGCTTCCGGGTGGTGATTGGACGCAGTTGATTCTGACGACCATCATTATGGCTGTTTCGGCTCGGCCGTTCTTGCAAAGTTCGTGGGCGTCCTTTACTAAGCACCATGCCAATATGGATACTTTGGTGGCGATTGGCACCGCGACGGCTTATTTTTACAGCTTATACGCAATGGCAACGGGGCAAGCAGTCTTCTTTGAAAGTGCCGCACTTGTGACCACTTTCGTTTTGCTCGGCCAAGTCTTTGAAGAACGAATGCGGCACAACGCGTCCAGCGCGGTCGCAAAGCTAGTGGGCTTACAAGCCAAGGAAGCGGAAGTGTTACGCAATCAAGAATTTGTAAAAGTACCGTTGGATCAAGTAGTGGTCGGCGACATTATTCGGGTCAAGCCAGGCGAAAAAATTCCCGTTGATGGTGTAATTACAACTGGCCGCTCAACGGTTGATGAGTCAATGGTGACGGGAGAAAGTATGCCGGTTCAAAAAACGGTGGCGGACGCTGTCATTGGTTCAACGATTAATAGTAATGGGACCTTTCAGTTCAAAGCTAGCAAGGTCGGTGACCAGACAATGCTGGCTCAAATCGTTGAGCTCGTTAAAAAAGCACAAAACAGTCACGCACCGATTCAAAAGCTGACCGATAAAGTTTCTGATATCTTTGTGCCGATTGTGCTAATTATTGCTATCGTTACCTTCTTGACCTGGTATGTTTTCTTGAATGCTAGTCTCGCGAATGCCTTGATTTTTGCGGTCGCTGTGGTCGTGATTGCCTGCCCGTGTGCGCTAGGTTTAGCTACGCCGACCGCACTAATGGTCGGTACCGGCCGTGGTGCCAAGATGGGGATCCTGATTAAAAATGGTGAGGTCTTGGAAGCTGTCAATGACGTTAAAACGGTGATCTTTGATAAGACGGGAACGATTACGGTTGGTCACCCACAAGTGACCGATGTTATCGGCGACGAAGCCCAAGTACTGCGCGTTGCCACTAGCTTAGAGGCGGCTTCGGAACATCCTTTAGCTGCGGCAATATTAAAACGCGGCACGGCCCGTGGTATTCAA
The DNA here is from genome assembly GCF_049745435.1 of Lactiplantibacillus sp. YT640. Classification (NCBI taxonomy): domain Bacteria; kingdom Bacillati; phylum Bacillota; class Bacilli; order Lactobacillales; family Lactobacillaceae; genus Lactiplantibacillus; species Lactiplantibacillus sp. YT640. The sequence goes on along the minus strand of NZ_JBMNVY010000014.1, from coordinate 27,026 downwards.
GCACCAACCGCCACGAACTTCCAAGCCATCGAGGGTAAAGGTGTGACTGCTCAAGTTGAGGGCCAATTAGCGGTGGTCGGTAATCATAAATTATTAACTGATGAGCCGATTAGTGCTGAATTACAACGCCAAGCCACTGAGCTTCAGGACGCGGCGAAAACGGTCGTGTACGTGGGCTTAAATCACGAAATCATTGGATTGATTGCCATTCAAGACGTCGCCAAATCGACGTCTGAGGTAGCCATTGCGAGTTTGAAAGCACGTGGCTTGAAGACGGTCATGTTAACCGGCGATAACGAACGGGTCGCACAAGCTGTGGCGGATCAAGTCGGTATTGATGAAGTGATTGCTGATGTGCTGCCAGGTGATAAGGCTGATCACGTTCACGCGTTCCAGAAGGCTGGCAAGGTGGCCTTTGTCGGCGATGGTATTAATGACGCCCCCGCGTTGACGACGGCGGATGTTGGGATTGCCATGGGTTCCGGAACTGATATTGCAATCGATGCTGGTGGCATCGTGCTCGTTAAGAACGATCTGCGTGATGTTGACCGGGCGTTGGCATTGAGTAAGAAGACATTTAACCGTATCAAACTTAATCTGTTCTGGGCTTTCGTGTACAACGTGCTCGGGATTCCAGTCGCGGCGGGCCTCTTCTTTGCCATTGGGCTGACGCTTAGCCCCGAATTGGCCGGATTAGCAATGGCCTTTAGTTCATTGTCCGTAGTCACGAGTTCGGTATTGCTAAATAAAGCTAAGATCAGTTCGAACGCCCAACCTGCGTAGACGATGAGCAGATAGCGTCGGATGAAATCGGGCTTGTTAAACAAGCAGAAATGTGTGTTAATGGTACAAAATATGCGGGTGTCTAACGCCAGTTCACGTTGTTGAGCTGGCGTTAGACACCCGCTTTTTGAGTCGACAATTTAAGGAAGAAAACTGGCTATAAATTCCTCACAATCAGTAAAAAAAAGAGTATTAGATTTACACTAATTAAGTATCATATCGTTAGTGTAAAATTAGAAGAATGCCCATTTAACGGAGATAAGTGTGGTGTTAAATGCTTTTGTAAGCGCTTGAATCAAATTGTGTATTGTGTAACAATATTAATTGTAAGCGGTTTACATACTATTTGAAACGAGGGTTTGAACATGAAAATTAAAGCAGCAGTGGTTGATAAAGTAAACGATCCATTTGTCATTAAAGATGATATTGAATTAGCTGAAATGAAAGCAACTGATTTACAAATCAAAATGGTTGCGACTGGAATTTGCCATTCTGATGAAGCAATTCGGCGGGGTGATGCGTCGTTAGGTTATCCAGTAATTTTAGGACACGAAGGTTCTGGAATCGTCGAAAAGGTCGGTTCAGAAGTAACTAATTTTGAAGTGGGCGACCATGTTATTCTATCATTTTACGCTGACGGAACATGTGATAACTGTCTGAAAGGCATGCCAACTAAATGTCGGAATTATGCCGACTATAACTTGAGTGGGACTCGTCCCGATGGTTCCGACCATTTCCAAGAAAACGGGCACCATATCAGTGATATGTTCGACCAATCTTCCTTCACGACTCATACGGTAGTTGACCAACGTAATGCGGTTAAAGTACCAAAAGAACTAGATTTACGTCGCTTGGGACCTTTAGGCTGCGGCTATGTCACCGGAAGTGGCACTGTTTTGAACAGTTTACAGCCGCGCCCAGGACAAACAATTGCAGTCTTTGGGACTGGTGCGGTTGGTTTAGCGGCAATGATGGCTGGTAAGATTTCTGGCTGTACCGAAGTGATTGCGGTCGACATTGTTGATTCACGGCTAGAACTCGCCAAAGAATTAGGTGCTACTCACGCCATTAACAGTAAGGAAGAAGATCCAGTTGAAGCAATCAAGAAGTTGACGCATGGTTACGGGGTCGACTTTGCCGTTGATACGACTGGGGTAGAACCAGTTATGGTTTCTGCAATCCACGCACTTGCTCAAGGTGGGACTGCTGCTTTGATTGCCGTTACGGCCAAAAATATCACCATTAGCTCATGGAACGATTTGTGTGTTGATGATAAGAAAGTCATTGGTGTTAACATGGGTGATGCCATCCCTGGCGTTGATATTCCACGGTTAATCGATTTCTATCAACATGGCATGTTCCCATTTGAAAAGACCGAAAAGTTCTATAAGTTTGAGGATATTAATCAAGCTAATGCTGATTCAGGTAGCGGCAAGACCATCAAACCTGTCTTGATCATTGATGAAGATTATCAACCGGGGAAATAGCTGCCGGCTGGGTGCCATCAGTTTATGATGAATAACTTCTAAAACGGCGATGTCAAAAGTTGATTTTGACATCGCCGCTTTTTGTGTTAAACACAAGCCGCTTGGACGGCTTGCATAATTTGTGATTAAAACGTGCCGATTCTTAAATTCAAAAACAACCAGTTATGGACCGCTGGGAAAAGTTCGACTCAGCGTAAACTTGTTTAGTTAGTTCGTCCTACACCGACCTCCAGGCATTTCTGCCAATTGCCGGAACGTGGTGGGCACAGATTTAAGCCGAAGCCCACGTCTCAAATACTGGCCTTTCACTAACCAAGCAAAGGACGCTTGCTAAGTGAAATTTCACCACTGGGCATTGGCCGAAACGCCTTCCAGTCGGGACAGTGTTCGAATGGCGGACATGTGCGTACCCAACTTTTGGTGAATTCGTCATTGTTTTTCATAAACCATAATTTTGTCAATCAACTGTCAGGGTGAAAATGATATTGAGATAGCTCACTAATCCTGAATTGGTGTAGTAAGATTTAAGCTCTTGACAGAGGGCTTAATACACCTAACGCTTTGTTTAAAGTTCCAGTATCAAATAGCGAACAACAAATTGTACCGAGTTCGGTGGTCGTTCATTAGCCATTTGAGCGGCTTCCCGAAACGTGTTCGGGGCCACTAAAGCCTGTGCTTGCTACGCCAACGGACTAATGCCAAAACAGCATTAATCCGTTGGCCAGGCAATGCTCGGCTTCAACTCGTGGCCCCTCACCCAGCCCCGGAGGTCGGAATAGGACGCGCACCGGCTGACGAATAACAATCTAAACTTGGCACGTTTTAATCACAAATCAGGACAAATTAATTTGCACAATGCGTGTTCTGATAGATATTCTTATCTGTGTTTGTCGGTTTATTGTTGCGGTGTTTATTTTGAATAGCGCGTCCAAACGTGGGGTGCATGGCATTGCCGAGTAACGATTCGAGTTGTAGAGAGGTCCCAATCAAATAATCGGTTCAAGAATTTACTATGAATTCTTGAACCGATTATTTGCTGTGAATGATTTAGTTAACTTTGAATGGGGGATTACTTGGCATCATATGCGGCTTGGAAAATCTTGATGATGTCTTCTTTAGTGCCTTTGCGTGGGTTAGAGAAGGCGTTACCGTCTTTAAGCGCATTAGTCGCCATGTGTTCGAAGTCCTCGATCTTGGCGCCAATTTCCTTGATGGAATGCGGAATGCCAACGTCTTCGCTGAGTTGTTTCATCGCTTTGATAGCTAATTCGGCAGCATCACGAGTCGATAAGCCATCAGTGTTTTCGCCCATAATTTTGGCGAGCTCGGCGAAACGTTCGGGGCACGCGATTAGATTATATTCTTCAACGTAGGGTAAGAGCAGCGCGCAGCAGACACCGTGGGGTGCGTCATATTGGCCGCCGAGCTGGTGGGCCATGGCGTGCACGTAACCTAGATTGGCGTTGTTAAAGGCCATGCCGGCTAACATTTCAGCTTCGACCATGTGTGTCCGGGCTTCTAGGTTATGCCCATTGGCGACGGCTTCGCGTAATGATGTTTCGATTAATTTGATGGCCTGGATGCACTGTGAATCGGTAATCGGATTGTGATCGACAGAAACAAAGGGTTCGATAGCCTGGACAAAAGCATCCATGCCAGTTGCGGCCGTGAGTCCCTTAGGAACATCTAGCATGAGAGTGGGATCGTTAAAGGACACGAGTGGCATGTTACGCCATGAAGCAACGACGAACTTATAATGCGTTTCTTCATTCGTAATGACACAGTGACGGGTCAATTCAGAACCAGTCCCAGCGGTAGTGTTGACCGCAATCAGTGGTGGTAGGGCATTCTTGAGTGTTTCGATTCCTGCTAACTTAGTGATATCGTCGCCGTTAGTCATGATGATGCCGGCACCTTTTCCGGTATCGTGGGCAGAACCACCGCCAATAGTAATCAGGGAGTCCGCTTGATTGGCTTGATATAAGGCTTTAACAGCTTGAATGTTATGAATTTTAGGGTTGGGTTCAACTTGATTATAAATTACGTAGTCAATCCCGGCAGCATCCAGTGACCGCCGCACCTGAGCAACGGCGCCGTCTGGCAGACTTTCAAGAAATTTGTCGGTGACGATGACTGGCTTGTGCATACCAAGAGTTTTGGCACGCTCGCCGATTTTACTAATGACACCAGGACCGAAAAAGTTAACGCTAGGCATTAAGAAATCAAAATTACGTTCAGTCATATTAATAACCTCTTTTTATATTGTAATCGCTATCATTACTAATTTACGAATCAAATTATAGTCGTAATAATTACAATTTGCAATACTTTTTGGCTAATTAATTATATTTTTCACAATATCGTTTAGAAAAGGTGCGGCAATCACGGCATACCTGTTGTAACCAAGTGTTAAATGACGGTGAACTATAGTCCTCATGCTATTTGATATTACTGCCTACAAAAAGACGACTAATTACAAAGATTCACAATCTTAGTAATTAGTCGTCTTTTTAGTGTGATCCAATAGAAAAATTGGGTTAGTACCAGTGATGATGTTGCCAGAACCGTTTGGCCTTGACCCAGGAGCCGTAGCGCGAGGCGACGTAGGTATTAGCACGTTTTTCCTGATTGACGGGTGACAAGTTGCCGTGTAAGTATGAGCGCAACAATTGATAGCGACCGTAGCAGCGGCCATTACGAGCTGTATAACTGTATCCAGATTCACGATAGGCGATCCAATTTTTGGCAGCGCGGTTGGCTTTCGAAAGCTTGGCGTTGATCTTGGCAATTTGCTGGGCTTGGCTAAGCTTCTTGGAGGCCTGGGCGGTGATTGTGGTTTGTGGTCCAAGACTAGTAGTCACGTTAACGACAACCCCGAAGACACAACTAGCCAAAACTAATAGCAACATGGTTTTAAAGTTAAATTTTTTCATGATATGTATAACCCCGTTTTATATTTTCCCTAAGCTGATAAGTGTAGAATACGCCAATTATGTGTCAGCTATGTTAAAGAAAAGTTACTATGTTATTAAATGAACGTTTCCGTTATGAAATAGTTTTTGTCAATAACTGTTGCGGCAATTGTTTAGATGAATAATTGCGCTGACTATCACATGAAAAAATCATAATATTGTTAGGAAAACTAAAGCGCTTTATTGCCTTCGTTCGGTAATCTTAAATTGGAATAGCTTTACAAAAGTATTAAAGGAGTAAGTGAGGGAGTGCAATAATGGCAACAAAAGATAATGAAAAGATTACATTGATGGCGCTAGTCATGATGATCTTTACGACCGTTTTCGGATTTGCCAATAGTACGGTGGCCTATTATTTAATGGGTTACAGCTCGATTCTATTTTACCTAGTCGCAGCCGTACTGTTCTTCATCCCGTTCGCGCTAATGATGGCGGAGTTCGGGGCAGCGGTTAAGTCTGATAGTAGCGGGATGTACAAGTGGCTGGAAGTGAGTGTGAATGCGAAATTTGCGTTCGTGGGCACGTTCATGTGGTTTGCGTCGTACATTATTTGGTTAGTCTCAACGTCAGCTAAAGTCTGGATTCCGTTTACGACCATCTTCTTTGGGAGCGATCAAACGCAGCGCTTTGCGATGTTTGGTCTGAATGCGACGCAGATGATTGGGATTTTGTCCTGTCTATGGATGGTGCTAGTGACGTTCGTTTCCATCAAAGGGATGAAAGGCATTGTGCGGGTCACGAGTTTAGGCGGCCTGGCGGTGACCAGTTTGACTGCAATCCTGTTAGTGGTTTCGGGGGTCGTTTTAGCCTTGAATCACGGACAATTCGCACAACCGTTACAACATGTGATGACGTCACCAAATCCAAGTTATCAGCATCCAGTCGGGTTACTCGGGTTTGCCGTTTTCGCCATTTTTGCTTACGGTGGGCTAGAAGTTCTCGGTGGGATGGTTGATAAGACCAAGAACCCCGAAAAGACCTTCCCACGCGGAATTATTATTTCTGCCATCGTCATTACCTTAGGCTATGGCCTGGGAATCTTCTGCTGGGGGATTAGTACGAACTGGCAAGCCGTTTTGTCGAATCCAACGACTAACCTCGGTAATATTAGTTATGTCATGATGCAAAACTTGGGCTATGTTTTAGGGCAAGCGCTTGGTTTGAGTACAGCGGCCGCTAAGACAATGGGACTGTGGTTTGCACGGTACACCGGCTTAGGGATGTTCCTCGCTTACAGTGGGGCGTTCTTCACCTTAACTTATTCACCATTGAAGACGCTTATCTTGGGAACACCTAAGGAACTGTGGCCGAAGAAATTTACGAAGCTCAACAAAGCTGGTATGCCAAGTTATGCCATGATGGTTCAATGTGCCATCGTGATTGTGATCATCTTGGTGGCGTCCTTTGCAACGGCAGACGCGTCAGCCTTTTACAATGTGTTGACCTTAATGGCGAACGTTTCGATGACGTTACCATACCTCTTCTTGCTATACGCGTTTCCGAAGTTTAAGGAAAACCAGAACATTGTTAAGCCTTTTGAAGTGTACAAGTCATTGGCTTGGACGAAAATTATTAGTTGGGTCGTGTTCATTGTCGTCTTAGGCGCGAATGTCTTCACGTTGATCCAGCCAATCTTGGAAACTGGGCAGATTCAAAATACGATTTGGATGCTAGTTGGACCAATTGTCTTCGGTGTGGCCGGGATTATTTGGTATCAAGTTCGAGAACGGCATGTCAATTAAATAACCAATTTCAAAATACCATTCGATTGCTGACTGATAAAACAGCATTGAATGGTATTTTTTAAGTGCCTTAATATGGGAAATTTAGTACACTCATTAGCAAAAGCTATCTAGGGGGGAATGGTCATGACATTGGGAACTGCGTTAAAGCAGGCACGCAAAGCCAAGCAACTCAATCAAAAGCAAGCTGCCCGGGGAATTTGTGCACAATCGATGCTGTCAGCAATTGAAAATGATCGCTACGTGCCGAATGCCCGGCTATTACTGGCGCTGTGTCAGCGATTAGGGGTCGCGGTTAGTACGTTGAGCCTAGCCGACGATTTTGAGATCAGTGCCGAGCAAGCGTTTAATGACCGCGTTCGGCAGATGTGCAATGCCCATCAGTATCAGCAATTGAAGGATTGGCTATTACAGCCAACCACTTTGGAACATGTTCAAACGGATGAGCAGACTCAGGCTTACTATTATTATCTGGGTGTCGCCTGTTGGCAGGTTGATCGCACATCGGATGCTGCACAACAAAATTTACGGCTGGCAATTGGTATGGCTGCTCCCAGCTCGCCGCCGACAACGTTGACACGCTTGGCCTTGATTTCGTTAGCCGTCGTTAAGGCGCACCACCATCCTCAAGCCCCAGTCGCGGCCTTAGTCACCCGGGCACTCGCTGACATTGATGCGAGTGCATATGAAGAAAATGCCAACATTGTTTTTTACCTTGCTGGGTTGGTGGCCTATGAACAACATGATTCCCAGTTGGCGGTGGCCCGTTTGACGCAGGGGTTGGCCTTTGCGACTACACACGATTCACACTACATGCTGGCTAATATTTATCAGTTGATGGCGCAACTCGCAATGGCGGCGGGGGAGACTGCCACGGCGCAGGTTGCCAGTCAACGGTCACAAGTTTTCAAAGACCTGTTTAAAGAACAAATTAACGACCGCCTGTAAATTATCAGTATTCTGATTTTATGTTGGCGTCCCCACCGTGTATTTTATAATCACCAACTAAATACATGTGCACTTGATCTAACGGTCCGTTATTGATTTGGAGTGGTTGGCCGTAATAACGATGACCGGGTCAGGATGAACATTGGGGGTTATAAAATGACAACAGCATTATTTACCAATCAAGTATTAACACAGGCAACTCCAGCAACGGTGCGAGCATTGCTAGCAGATCCGCTGAACTTACCAGCATGGGCGACTGCCATTACCACGGTCAAGCCAACCGCGACGGGGTACGTGTTACAGCGGTCCGGTTCGGCTTTTGATCAGCCGGAACAGTTGCAGGTTACAGTCGGCGCTGACCAGGTCGTTTATCACAGTGAGGGGGGGCCAATTGGGATATGAAATTGTGTTCACCATGACGCCATTGGCCGAGCGAACTGCGGTCCAGGAAGAAGTCTCCCTTACGACTACACCGCCGAGCTGGCTACCGTTGCCACTAGTGAAGCCCGTCATGCAACGAGACTTTCAGCGGAAGTTGGGTCAATTGGCAACATTAGCGGAGGAACAGCCGAATGACGATTAATGATGGGATGACGTTAATAAAAGTGTTAGTGACGTGGTGGTCTGTCAGTTGGTTATTACGGGCCACTTTGATCGGCGTTGTTGGAATAATTGCCTATCGTTTTTTGAAGCAGCGTCAATTTAAGTGAGTTAAGACGATGACAGCTTTTATGCCTAATATCTAATCGTAACTATTATTATTTAGTGTGCGTTTAACTATCATCCGAAAACTAATTCCGGTATTCTATGGGTATTCTTTTGAAGGAGGAAATCTCATGAATCAACCAGAATTACGTGACCCACGCTATTTATATAAGACTGATGGCTTTGATAAGCAGGATCAGGAGACGCCCGCACTACAAGCTAAGATGCGTCCTGAACCTGATTGTGGTGAGAAGAGTTACCAAGGACATGATAAGTTGTTGAATCGACGCGTTTTGATCACGGGTGGTGATTCGGGAATTGGCCGGGCTACCGCGATTGCTTTTGCGCGGGAAGGTGCTGATGTTGCGATTCAGTACTTGCCGGGAGAGGAGCCGGATGCTGAGGCGGTTGCCGAACTAGTGCGCGCTGCGGGCCGTCAAGCGTTATTATTACCTTGTGATTTCAAGGATGTTGACGTTGTGACCGACCTCGTGGACCGGACAATCGCTGAATTTGGTGGTATCGACACCCTTGTCCTAAATGCGGGGCAACAGATTTCACAACCTTCACTGGCTAAGCTGCCGATCGAACAGGTGCGTGCGACCTTCGAAGTGAATATCGTCGCGATGTTTGCGTTGGCTCAGGCGGCCTTGCCAAAGATGCCCGCTGGCGGTAGCATCGTCACCACGACTTCGATTCAAGCCTATGCGCCGAGTGGTCATCTATTAGATTATGCTGCGACTAAGGCGGCCATCAAGAACTTTACGATTAATTTAGCAGCCGAAGCGGCCGAAAAGGGGATTCGGGTCAATGGCGTTGCTCCCGGGCCAATCTGGACGCCCTTACAACTAGATCAAGGCCAGCCAATCGAGGCGCTACCGAAATTTGGCCAAGACACCTTGCTCAAACGAGCGGGACAACCCGCAGAACTGGCACCAGTGTACGTCTTTTTAGCTTCTAACGACGCGAGCTATGTGACCGCGCAAATTTATGGCGTGACTGGTGGCGGCGTGATTAATTAGGTGTTCACTGCAAGTTAATTCCTGATTGGCTTGAATAAATCATAAGTGGCTACCTTGGATGGATACATTCAAGGTAGCCACTTTAGTGTGTTTAATGATCTGATGAGGCGTTCATTAAGTAATCCAGCGCTGCCGTTCCCACCGCTTTGGCTGCAATTAGTAAACAGTCTTCATTCATCATAAAATCAGGGCTGTGGTGCGGGTGGGACTCACCCGGAGCTGGTTGACAGCCGGCATAGATAAAGGTGCTGGGTTTGGCTTGTGCAAAATAGGCGAAGTCCTCCGAGGGGTCTTGGGGGCCGCAGTCGAATATTTTAGTAATTTCTGGAATCTGAGCAGCTTGAATACTGGTGATGACGCGCTGTGTCAGGGTTGCATCATTCATGAGTACCGGATAATTATCATCGTAATCAAGCGCAGCTTGGACACCGAAAGTCGCCCCGACACCGTTCGCAATTTTAATAATCTGGTCACGGATTGTCTGGCGCGTGGTTTCGTCCATAATCCGTACATCGCCCTTGAGGGTGACTTGCGCTTTGATCGCATTGAAGGAACCGACGCCGTCGAATGAGCCGATGGTGACACTGCCGGTATCAAATGGGTCAATCCAGCGGGAAATAACGGTTTGTAAGGCGGTTACAAAGTAACTTCCAGCAACGATTGCATCGTTTGAGAGGTGGGGCATCGAGGCGTGCCCACCTTTACCCGTGAAGGTGATCGTAAAATTAGCCCGCCCGGTCTGCGTCGCATTTAAGTGATAGGCAATCGAGCCCGTCGGCATGGTACTCATCACATGCAGCCCAATGACGTTATCGATGCCGTCTAGGACGCCAGCAGCCAACATACCCTTAGCACCACCCGGTGACACTTCTTCAGCGGGTTGGTGGATAATGCGGACGCGACCACGTAGCTGATTTTTCAGCCCGAGTAAGGTCTTCGCCAGTACCATGAGATAAGCAGTATGACCATCGTGGCCACAGGCGTGCATGACATTGGCGTTTTGCGATTTAAATGATAAGTGGTTGTCTTCTTGAATCGCGAGGGCGTCAAAATCAGCGCGTAATGCTAACTGAGGTCCAGGGTGACCGCTATCGATGTCGACGACGAAGCCGTACCCATCACCATAAGCGGTGGTTGAGACGCCCAGTTCACGATAGAACGCTTTGATGTAGGCTGCGGTTTGTTCTTCATGAAATGAAATCTCGGGGTGGGCGTGTAAGTGGCGACGAATCTTGATCATTTCCGGCTCCGCCGCCGTGAGTTGTTGCATGAGTTGTGCTTGAAGGGTCATTAGAATCTTCCTTTCTGATTGTTAGTCAGGTGCTATCGTTAGTGTATCATCAAATAAGAAGATTAGTGGCAATCACGCAATGAGTTAGATCAATAAATTATGGGGCGTGAGGTGTATTAGGAACATTGATTATTACTAGAAGTTGGGACCCCTTATTTAATATTAATTCTTATTATAAAGTCTGCGATAACTGAATGACGTTATTAGGTGGGATATAACCGAACATCGTATTCATTATTTCTCGCACATATACTGAATTATTATCATCGTAATCTGATTTTGCAAAAGATATGATATATTGATTGTCCTGACTGTTAATTTCAGGTACCCTAAACAGGAGACCACAATTATGAGGAGGAACGATTGATGAAGATTTTGATGCCATATTTTAAGCGGTATCGACTAGACGTCTGGATTGCGATGCTGTCGGTCATCGTCTTAGTGTTTGCGACGTTATGGCAACCGCGATTATTGCAAGTCATTATGGAAGCCATTATCAAGAATGATCAGGCTACGGTATTCCGTGAAGGGCTGATGTTGCTTGGTTTGGCCGTACTGGGAATCATTGGTGGGATCGTGAATACGATATACGCAGCCCGGGTGGCCCTTGGTGTGGCGACCGACTTGCGAGCTGACCTATACGCTAAGGTCCAGTCATTAGCCTACGCTGACGTGGAAAAATTTTCACCGTCCAACTTAGTGGTACGAATGACGAACGATATTAATCAAGTCCAACAGATTGTGATGGCTGGCTTTCAGCAGATTACCCGGATTCCATTACTATTCATCGGGGCACTGATTCTCGCTGTGATGACGATGCCTGAGCAGTGGTGGGTCATTGTTGTCATGATGGCGGTAATCTTAGGGGTCGCACTGATTGCGGTGCGGCGAATGACTAAATACTTTGCACAAACGCAACAAGATATTGAAAACGTCAATACGGTTGCCCGCGAAAACTTAATGGGGATTCGGGTTGTTAAATCGTTTGTTCAAGAACCAAACGAGATCAAAAAGTTTTCGGCCACATCCGATGAATTAACCGCTGTGACCGCTAAAATTGGGTACTGGTTCGCTATTCTAATGCCAGCGTTCTTTTTGACGGCCAACGTGGCGGTCGGGGTTGCCGTTTACTTGGTCGGTCAAACGATTACGACGCACCCGGCCTATTTAGCAGCTATTACGAGTTTTATTTCTTATTTAATGCAGATTTTATTTGCCGTGATCAACGGGGGATTTCTCATGACTTTTGCGTCGCGGGCCGTCATCTCACTTGGTCGAATCGGCGAAGTGATGACTACCGAACCAAGTATGACCTACGTTGATGGCGACGCGGCGCCCGTAGCTGGTGATATTCACTTTGACCACGTAACCTTCACTTATCCGGGAGATGCGCAGCCAACGCTAAAAGATGTGACCTTTACGGTAAAAGCAGGGTCCATGCTGGGAATCGTTGGGGCCACTGGATCTGGTAAGACGACGTTGGCCCAGCTGATTGCGCGCTTGTATGATCCGGATAGTGGGACGGTCTCCATCGGTGGAATTGATGTGCGGGCCTTACCAGAAAAAGCCCTTCGATCCACGGTGGCCTATGTCTTACAACGGTCCACGTTATTTTCTGGCACGATTGCGGGTAACTTACGGCAAGTTAAGCCGGACGCCCAGCCTAGTCACATGCAATGGGCGGCTAATATTGCGCAGTCTGCGGAATTCATTGAACGGTTGCCACAGACGTACGATGCCCCCGTGGAAGAACGGTCACAGAACTTTTCGGGTGGTCAGAAGCAGCGACTAGCGATTACGCGTGGCGTAATTGCCAATCCAGAAATCTTGATTTTAGATGATGCGACTTCGGCACTCGATGCGCGTTCAGAAAAACTTGTTCAAGAAGCTTTGGATCGCGAGTTGAAGTCAACGACGACCGTGGTCATTGCCGAAAAAATTGCTTCAATTATTCGTGCGGATCAAATCTTAGTGTTAGATAATGGTCGCATTTCGGGCCAGGGGACTCACCACGAATTGCTTCAAGATAGTGCGATTTATCGCGCTATTTACCAAACGCAAAAAGCACGGGAGGAGGGCTTACATGAGTGATTTACGCAATGCTGGTAAATATTACTGGCACTATTTAAAACGCTACTGGTTAGGCTTCTTACTAAGTGTGATTCTGATTGCCCTTTCGACTTGGTGCATTGTGGTCGCACCGACTTATCTGGGACGAGCCGTGGAGGAGCTGACGCAGTACTTGCAGCAGTGGACGAATCAAGCGACTCGGGCACAAGCAAGCTTGCAACCGTTCAACCGGACCCTGATCATCTACGTCTTGTTGTATGTCGGTGATGCTAGCACGATTTTTATTGCGAGCTTGATCTTAGCACGCGTGACGGCCTTTTCGACCGGGACAATGCGGGTAGGCCTATTTCGGAAGATGCAACGGATGAAGGTTCAATACTTTGATACGCATAGTGACGGGGATATTCTGGCTCGGTTCACCTCTGACCTAGATAATATTTTTAATGCCATGAATCAAGCCTTGCTAGAAAATTTTATTAGCCGTGGCTCAGTTTGTTGGCCTGCTAATTGTGATGTTTAATCAAAACACTACGATGGCGTGGGTGACGATGGCTTCTACGCCGGTTGCATTAATTATCGCGGCGTTTGTCATGCACAAGGCTGGCGTCGCGGTGAACCAACAACAGGATGATATCGGTCAACTGAATGGTTATATCAATGAACAAATTACCGGTCAAAAAGTCTTGATTACCAACGGCTTACAGCAGGACTCCTTGAAAGGCTTTCATCAGTATAATGGTAAGGTTCGCCAGTCAGCGTTGACGGGTCAAATCTGGTCAGGTATTTTGAATCCACTGATGCAAGGGATGTCACTGCTTAACACGGCAATTGTCATCTTCTTTGGCTCATGGTTAGCGCTGAATGGGAGTATGTCGACTGGAGCAGCTTTGGCGCTGGTCGTGGTGTTCGTTAACTACGCCCAACAGTACTACCAGCCAATTATGTCATTGACTAGTTTATATAGTATGATTCAGTTAGCGATTACTGGTGCACGGCGGGTCGATGAAGTCCGTAATCAACCGGATGAAGTGAGCCCCGCTAACGGTCAAGCGCTCGACGGGATTCATGATGAATTACTGATTGATAATGTGCGCTTTAGTTACTTACCAGGTAAAGAAATCTTGCATGGCGTGTCGATCCATGTGCACCGCGGTGAGATGGTGGCACTCGTTGGCCCAACTGGTTCGGGGAAAACGACGGTCATGAATTTGTTGAATCGCTTCTATGATGTTGATAGTGGTGCGATTACGTTTGATGGGGTGAATATTCAAGACTTTGATCTCCAGGTGCTACGGCAAAATGTCGGGATTGTCTTACAGGAACCCCAGTTGTTTACGGGCACGATTGCGGATAATATTCGTTACGGGGACCCAACGGCTAGTATGGATCGGGTCATCGATGCGGCGAAGCAGGCTAATATTCATGACTTTGTGATGAGCCTGCCAGATGGCTATCAGACGCGCGTTTCCGACGAACAGAGTATTTTTTCTGCCGGTCAAAAGCAGTTGATGTCAATTGCCCGGACGATTTTAACAAATCCCAAGTTGCTGATTTTGGATGAAGCGACTTCGAACGTTGATACGGTGACGGAAGCCAATATTCAAGCCGCAATGGACAACGTCATCCAAGGGCGAACCAGCTTTGTCATTGCTCACCGCTTGAAAACAATCCTGAATGCCGATAAAATCGTTGTATTGAAGGATGGTCAAATTATTGAACAGGGGAACCACCATGATTTATTAGCGGCAAACGGCTTCTATGCGGAACTGTATCGTAATCAGATGGTCTTTGAGTAATGAAAGTATAAGGAGTCGGACATGGCAGGGCAAGAGCAACAAGTGCGGGTTTCAATCCCAGTCTCAGCATTAAAACGAGCCGGGATTGATCGCGATGATCAGTTACAGTTAAAGGTGCGCAATGACGCACTAGTCTTAGAGAAGATTAAGCCACGTCAACCACAGTGGCAGCAATACTTGATAATCTGGCCGCTGTTGGTTGCAATCCTATCGGGGTTAGCCAGTTACGGGTACTGGTGGTTTCAAAAAGTGCGACCAGTTCCACTGACAGGTGCGCAATCAATCGGGAGTTTGACGATTGTGGCCGGTGTGGTTACCGGCGCAGTGCTATTTGTCGGCTTTTTCTTAAAAACGCGTAATGATCCAGAAAATCGATTTTCGCGCCATATTTATTGGCGGAACTTTCCAGTTATTACGATTGCGTTTATTATGATCTTAGCCTTTGCGCTGGTCGGGGCTTTCTGGGTATTAGAATTATTATTTCCAGATGTCATCTTCGATCGCTTTACATCTATGTTGCTACTGGTCTTGTTTACGTATTTTGCGGATGCGTTCATGATTAGCGCTGCGTTGACGATAAATGCGCGGTCGTTATCAACGATTTTAACGGTGGTGATTGTCAGTGGCTGTGTTATCTCAATGGCCGCCAATGGTCAACGGCGATGGTGGCAGCATAATTTAAGCTTTTTAGGGACGCATGCCGCTGAAAATGCCTGGCAATTCAACTTGACACTGATTTTTTCGGCGTTATTGATGGTCGTTCTGATTGACTATCTATTTGTTTCACTTAGTCGAATTTATCCGCGTACTTGGCGAACGTCAACCTTGCGGATATTGTTGACGTTGACCGCTGTCGATTTCGGGGCGGTCGGGCTATTTCCTAACAACCTGACGTTTCACTGGTTACATGACTTAGTTGCTGGTGGCTTGGTCACGTTGTTAGTCTTGTTGATTGTGGGGGTGCGGTGGCTATTACCAGCCGTGACGAAAGATTTTCTGTGGCTCTCATACGGCGTTGGCGTGGTGCTATTACTACTCAACTTTGGTTTTCGCTGGTTTGGGTATCCATCGCTGACGGCATTTGAGATTCAAGCCTTTGCGATTTCGTTTGGCTGGTTGCTGATGCTATTTTCACGTCTACAAGCGTTAGTCAATGAAGACCCGGAATTGTTGACGATTAAGTTGGAGCAGGAAAGTACGGCAGGGCAATAAGTGCCACGTTGTTTTGAAACGGTGGCTGAGTATATTAATAATAATTGAATCAGATAAAACTGGCTGCTAGACACGGTTTAAAGTGTCTAGCAGCCAGTTTTATTAATTATGGATGATTGTTGAAGCGGGTTAGGTGTAATTGATTACTTTTAAATGTTCACATTTAGCGATGCTGAGCCATCAATTTGACTTGTGGCAACATGTTATCAGTGCCCGGTTGAGAAATACCAAGGCTGGTATTTTCGTATGCTGTTGGCTCAGCAATAATCTTCATGATTAAATCAGCAATACTAGCGCGTGAAATCATGGTTCCTTTGAAGCGTTCACCTTTGTAAGTCAGTTCATAGTCAATTTTGGTATCGTCGGTCATATAGGCCGCACGAATAATTGTAGCAGGAATATCCGATGATTCAATTATTCTGGCCGCATGTCGCGTATCGTTTTTAGCAGCGTGACCGACTACCTGTTCGACCCAAGCGCCAAATGGATTAGGGGTTTCGTGGTAGAGTCCGGATCCTGTGACCCAAATAAGATGGGGCACATGATTGCGATTCATTGACGTGATAATGGTCTGTGCCAATAATGCCATATTCCCGGCTAGATTTGCATAGACGATATCCTGATTAGGCATAACAGTGTCTAGTAGCTGTGAATCACTGACATCACCTTGAATAACCGTTTCTCGTTCTGGTGAAGTGACTAGTAGGCGCCCTGCATTTCTTAAGACTAGTGTCAACTGGACGTCAGTTTCGGCTAAGAGTCGTTGTTCCACAATCCGCGCAATTCGACCGTTAGCCCCTAAAATTAAAACCTTGGTCATTCTGATCCTCCTCGTATTAGTGAATAGTGTAACCACCGTCAACAGCGACGGCTTGACCAACCATGTAACTGGCAGCATCACTGCAAAGAAAGAGCACGACTTGAGCGACTTCTTCTGGTTTAGCTAAACGCCCCATGGGAATTTCGCGGACTAGGTCGTCCATCTCCTGTCGTTCAGTATCATCCATTCGGGCAACCATTGGTGTATCAATGATTCCTGGACACACGGCGTTGATCCGAACATTCCGGTCAGCGTATTCTAAGGCGCTACTCTTTGTCAGGCCTAAGACGCCGTGCTTTGAAGCGTGGTAGGCAGTTCGATCAGCAATACCAACGAGACCACCCATTGAAGAACAGTTTACGATTGCGGCTGGTGTTCCCTGAGCACGCATCTGTCGTAATTCGTACTTCATACTGAGAAACATGCCTTTTAAGTTAGTATCCATGACATGATCATATTCTTCAACCGATAGATCGGCGGTATCGGTGACTGGACTTTGAATCCCAGCATCGTTATAAGCATAGTCGAGGTGCCCAAACTGAGCAACTGCGAATTTCACCATTCCGGCGACGTCTTTGGGATCAGCGACGTTACACTTGAATGAAACGGCTGAGTAGCCATGATCGACTAGCTGTTGGGCTTCGTCTTTAGGTTCATGATGGCCAGCTAAAATGACGTGAGCACCTGCTTTGGCGAATAGAGTGGCAGCACTCAGGCCGATTCCCGTGCGTGCACCTGTAACAATAACGACTTTATCTGTAAAATTGAACATGACTTTCTCTCCTTAATTAATCTTCTTCAAACTGCATTTTAATATTTCTTGATGAACGGAATTGTTTCAAATCGCCAGCATTAATGTGACCAATTTTTTGAAGGTTACTAATCACTTCGCCAGTTTGCTCATAAAAAATCACTAAGCTGTGTCGCGGTGTCCAGTAGGCGATATCACCAACTGCATAGCCAGTAGTGTGTGCCTCGTTAGCAGGGAGTGCCTGCTGAAAACGATACGTCAATTCACGGTTATAAAGGTTGAGCATCGGCAGTGTTAGTGGTAGTTGTGAAAGTAACGCTGCGGTGGTGGCATTTTCTTCCAAATTTGCTGTGAAGTGGCGGTCGTTGGCTGTTATCTTCATTTTCTTCATTATCTAGTACCTCCTAAGCCAATGCGTTATATTCGTCATTACTAACGGGTGATAGCCATTCTGGTGTGCCTGCAGTGATGGCAATGTGACTGAACCAACTATCTTTAGTAGCACCGTGCCAGTGTTTGATACCGTCATGGGTGATCACCACATCACCAGGATGTAATCGCTGTGCCGGTTGCCCGGCTTCTTGGTACCAGCCTTCGCCACCAGTGACTAATAAGATTTGATAGCCATTGTGATGGATATGCCAGTTGTTACGGGCTCCGGGTTCAAAGCTGACGTTGCTGACAGTTACGTTGACTTGCTCGTCTTTCACTAGAGCGTTGTGGTAACTTTTACCGGTAAAGTATTGTTGAAAAGCAACGTTTAAATCTCCCATTGCAAAAATGCCGTGTTGGACGCTATTTTCATTATTGTTCATTGTTAAAAACACCTTTCATTTAAAATTAATTGTGGGCTAAAATTTGAAGCTCGGCTTTTGTTAGTACGTTTCCCACTAGTTGTTCACGGAAGTCGTTGTAATAGAAGCGGTTATTCAACGGCAAGTTGTGCTTGAGTGCAAATACGGATAGTGTATATCGATGAGGCTGATCAGGTGGATTCGGTCCGGCATAGTGATCGGCGAAATACGAATCGTTTAACTGATAAAAGCGTGACATCCATGAGTTTTGACCTTGGGGGCCCTCAAAATTACGACTGAAATCGGCTGGGATTTCTGCCATGACAGGAATATTGGTCGCGAGCCAGTGAATGAACGGAAAACCCGTTCGTGGGACGGCGTCGTAATCAATGAGCGAAATAGCAAACGCAGTCGTTATTGCAGGAATTGATTTGATTTCAATTGGAAACGATAGAATCGGTTGGCCTGAGTGTTTGACGTTCGCGTTACTGGTATAGATTAGTGGTAAAAAGCCATCGTCTAAATCAACTTTAATTTGCATTAAACCGACCTCCTAGTAAAAACCAGGTTTGTTCCAAGCAGTATTGGGTTCAGCGACGCCAATGCTACTTCGCTGATATAATTGGGGATTGTGAATAATTTCAGTAATCAGGTCAGCAACGGCTTGGCGTGTCACCTGCGTATCTTTGAATGGCATCCCCTGAGGAATGACCTTGTAGTCCGTATGCTGGTCATTATTATATAGCCAGGCCATTCTTAAAAATGTATAGTTCAGTCCACTATTATCAATCACGGCAGCAGCTCGCTTGATTTCAGTATAATCACCCATCATTTGGGCATTCCAAATACCAAATTTACCAGCGACTTCATCGTAAATGCCTAAACCACCTGCGACAATTAGGCGCTCGACACCATTTTGCTTCATCGCATCGACAACATTTTGATTGGCGGTGGTGAAATGCCCCGTTGCCAAGTAAACGATATCTTGACCCGCGATTGCCGCCGTAAGATCAGCGGAATTATTCCAATTGCCGTTCGTGAGGGTAACCTGCGATTGGGCGGCGTACTGATGAAGCCGTCGAGTAGCTTGACGAGCAAATAGTGTGAGTTCAACATCGTTTTTTGCAAGTAGGCGTGGAATTAAATATTTTGAAATGTTACTGGTAGCACCTAATAAAATAACTTTTTTCATTGTAAGAACCTCTCTTTTAAAAAATAAGACTTAATAAAGTTGCTACGCCCAAACTAAGTACGAGGAAGATGAGGCAAAATTGCCAATTCCAACGTACCGAGACAGTTGCTGAGCTGACATGTAACAGGGTCGCGACAATCATGACGATACCTGCAAACGGTGATAACATGTATGCAACGACGCTTCCGATATTCAGACTCAATGCGATTAATAGTGGTGAAAGGGCAATGTGCATGGTCATAATAATCTTGCCAATTAGTGCTACTGATGCTAGTGGGTGAATGCCAATTAGGGAAACCAATACGACAATAATGGGAATTAAAACGATCAATAACCAGCCAAGGTGAGCAAAGCTTGGTGCTAACGCGTGGGTTAGTTCGCTACTGATAGTGGAATGTTGAAAACCGTACGTGAACGTACCGATTCCAACAAAGAACGGCGCAAGCGCTGCACCGCTTGCAATTCCGTGTTGCCAATAATCAAGGCTAGCTTTTTTTAGTGCAAATTTGAAGGCTGTTTGGCCCGTAGTCGGCTTGAGCCCTAATGCCGTGACCCAAATCAGGACAATTAGTAAACCGGAAAGTGTAACAGCGTTCATTGAACTTACGACTTTGCTTTCCATTAAAACAAAGCTGAGTATTAGTAGGGCAATAACGGCCGCCACTAAACTGACAAGTGATGCGTGTTCGGTAAAACGAGTCTGCTGCTTAGTATTGGTTGTCACGGGCTGAATCCGCATATACGGTTGGTTATATTCCATCAAATACGCTAGCAATAATCCTAACAGGCCTAAAATCAGGCATGGTATGAATAATTGGGTCCACCCGACTTTAGTAACGGTACTGATTAGAAAGATTGTTGCTGCTCCAGGTGCCCATAATGTGCCGAGCGTAAATCCACGGGTTACGGCTGTTGCCGAAAAACGGGTGGCGTCTTTGACTTGGCGCTTGATACTGTCGCCTAGAATTGATAGGACAATGGCAACGGTCCCCATGGAGAGAATACTTGATAGTAGGTGCGTGACAATCATGACAAAGGTGAAGGTTTGTTTGGGGCCACGAATGTGCTTTTGCATGAATGCTTCGACAGTAGCTTGGTAGTTGCCAATGGTGACAGGGATTAAGAAAAGTTGCATAACAACTAGTAACACCACGATATCGACCATTGAAGTGATTGCCATGGCTAGACCGTTGATTGATAAACCCGTAGTACTTAGCAGTCCCAACCCAGCAATGAAAAAGATCAATGTCGCGACTTGAAAAGAGCGGCTTAAGCTTTGAATTCCGAGAATTGAGACCCCGATTGCAAGCACGGCATTTAATAGCGTCAAGTTGACGGGGACAATTAAGCTTAGTAACTGAATGATTATTAGGCTTAAAACTAGACTGTGATAAATCGTCGCTTTATTGATAGACCGTTCCATTCATGAATCGCTGCTTTCTAATATTGATCGTGGATTGTCGTCATCGATTAGCCTTGCTTTGTCGGGTAAATGGTAAATTCATTGACGTTGACGTCATCTGGTTGTGCAACTGCGAAGTCAACGACACGGGCCACTGCATCTGGGGTGATACCGACGGATGCATATAATTTATTCATACCTTGCTTAGCATTGGTATCGGTAATGGTGTGCAATAATTCAGTGTTGATAGCTGCCGGATAGAGGCTGGTGGTCCGAATATTGGTGTGTTCTTGAGCACTTTCCATGCGGATTACTTCCATTAAATTGCGTACTGCAAATTTAGTTGCACCATAGATGCCGGAACCAGCGAAACTCTTAAGCCCAGCTACTGAAGATGTCGTAATGATTTGACCATACTTTTGATTGGTGAAATCAGGCATTACTGCGGCGACACCGTTCAAAACACCTTTTAAGTTCACATCGATCATGGCATTCCATTCATCAGTTTTTAGTGCACTGATTGGTGAAGTCGGCATGATACCGGCATTATTGAAAATGACATCAATACCGCCAAATTCTCGCTTTGCTAAAGCAACTAACGCTGTTAAGTCTTCAGGCTTAGTCACGTCCGTTACGCGGTAAGTGGCTTGCCCACCTTGTTGCTGGATTTTATTGGCTAATTTCTGTAGGCGTTGTTCACGCCGTGCACCTAAAACAACTTTGGCACCATGGCTGGCTAACAATTTGGCACTTGCTTCGCCAATACCCGATGAGGCTCCTGTAATAACGATAACTTTGTTTTTTACTGACATATTTGTTTCCTCCTGATTAATTTTTTTGTTTATTTAAAATGTGATGGTAATTTAAGACGTCCATTGTGGAAAAATCATGACCGGAAAGCTGGATTTTTTCACCATAGGGTGATAGTGAAATTTGATTGTGCCCAATAATTTTCCAAGTACCGGAATAAATATTAGTGACGTGATGTTGGTTCTCCTTCCACTTGTGATCCGCAGTGAAAGTGATTTGTTGGTGAATATCTTTGTTGTGGTGATTGATCCAAACACCAACGACATCCGCTTCGGTCAGATGCGAGTTGTCCGAATGGGTAACACTTGTCTGTTGCTTGGTGGCTTGGTTAGACTTGTCGGTGGTTGGTGAGTGTTGCTGAACTGCATAGACGATGACGACAAGTGCAGCGACGGTAACAATAATTTGAAAAATAGTTTGCATAAACTTTTTGTTCAATTAATCATCTCGTTTCTGATGTGCTGTGCCTCAACTACAATGACTAGTATAGCCAGCAACGTGCCTCCTGAGAAGAATCCGTTAGTTAGCTTAGTATTAACTTTTAGTTTATACTAGAAGGCTAGGAGGTGACCGTTGTGGATTTTAATCAATTACAGACGTTTTTACGAGTTAGTGAGTATGGTAGTTTTACGAAGGCGGGGGAACAGAGTTTTATATCGGGTACTGCGGTGATGAAACAGATCAACCGGCTGGAAGCGGAGCTTAACCTAAAACTATTCGTCCGAACTGCGACCGGGGTCCAACTCACACCACAGGGTAAGAAGTTCCAACCGTATGTGCAACAGTTGCTCGATTTACTAAACACGGCCATTGAAGAGACGCGACGGGTCCGTTCAGACGATAAGCAACTGATTTTGTTGGGAACTTCCTTACTACATCCTGCTGATGCCTTCATGTCATTATGGAAAGAACTGGCACCAAAGATGCCTAAATTTCAGATTAGATTAGTTCAATTGCAGGAAGACTTGAATTCGAGAAATCGTGAGTATGCGATGCTTGGTCGGAGTAGTGATTTAATCGTTGGGACGTTCGATAGCACAACTTTGAAGCAGTCCTTTAGTGCGATACAGTTGGGAGCGTATCACTTTGGAATTGCTGTCCGTAGTGATAATCCATTAGCCCAGTTGGATGAAATCATGTACAGTGACCTTGCGCATCGTAAAGTTCTGATGGTGTCAACGGGAATTAGTGAGAAAAATGATCTGGTTCGGAGTGAAATGTTGGCGGCAGAACCTAGTATTCAGCCAATTGATACTAGCGGGCGTTATGACATCAATACGTTTAATGAGACCGTTGAGGAGAATATCGCAATGATTTCGCTTACGCCGTGGAAAAGAATTCATCCGAATTTAGTTACAGTACCGCTGAAAACGTCCGTAACAGTACCGTATGGTCTATTAAGCACCAAGTTCCCGGGTAAGAAGACGGCAGATTTTCTACATGAATTTACGAAGTTGGTCCCGACTGAAACGCAGAGCCACTCATAAAATGACATTAAAAAGGCAACTGTTCGTGGTCACGGTACGTGCTGGTGGACTTTTTGGGGTTTGAGTCTAATTTGAAACTTGCAATCATTTGTTAACGAATACTGGCATTCAACCTGAGTTAAATGTGGTCTGAAAAGAGCCCCATGGTATTGTTGAAGTACGTGAGTATTAAGTTTGCATTGACATATTGTAAAATGATTTTCTAGAAAGTTGTAGAAGTTTATATCTAAATCTTTTGAGCTACTCTCTAGATGCATGATTTGCAATTGCAATCAGAAATGATATAAAGTTTTTAAACTTTAGGCTTGACTATAAACGAATAGACGTTTATTATAAAAGACATGCGATACAAAGATAACAACAAAAAAGAAGCGATTTATCAAGCAACAATTCTGCTTTTAAATAGAGACGGCTTTTCATCAACCTCAATGTCAAAAATTGCTAAGCATGCTGGTGTTTCAGCTTCAACAATTTATATCTATTTTGAGAATAAAGATGATATGCTGAAGAAGTTATACTTGGATACTAAACAGAAAATGAGTACCCAAATGTTTTCTGACACGACAGATAGTGATGCAAAAACTGGTCTTGCCAAGGTTATTCGTAACTATATTGATTATATTGTGAATAATAAAGATGCTTTTCTCTTCTTGCAGCAATTTACGAATTCACCTTATATGAGTGAATTTGATGATCAGGAAGCAAGCAACTACTTTACGCCCATGTATCAAATAGTTAAAAGCGGCCGACAGGAGGGAACATTTAAAGATGTGGACAATGATATATTATTTGCCTATATTGAGCCGCCAATTACCGAATTAGCCAAGCGTTATTTTAGAGGAGAATCAAGTTTTACCGAGGAAAGAATTGAAGCCTTGATTAGGTTAGCCTGGAGTGCTATTAAAAAATAGCACTTTCATTTCGCTCCTATAGTGAACGGCTATTCGTTTATTATAGAGCTAAATTTCACAATCTTTTATTCGCATACTACTAAAAATGACTGGAGATATTATGATGCAAAAGAAAGTGACTTTTCAGAATAACGAACACGATATGGCTGGTATCTTATTCTTCCCAGATGACTTTGATGAAACTAAACAATATGCCGCCTTCCCAGTTGCATCGCCAGCTGGAGCTGTGAAGGAACAAATTGCAACTAACTACGGTTCAAGATTAGCTAAGTACGGCTTTATTGCCTTAGCCTTTGATACTTCACATCAAGGTGAAAGTGGCGGCAATCCTCGTCAATTAGAAGCACCTTATGAACGTGTAGAAGATATTAAGTGCGCTATCGATTATTTAACAACCTTGCCTTACGTTGATAATGAGCGGATTGGTCAGTTTGGCGTATGCGCTGGTGCCGGTTATTCGATGCACACAGCCATGACGGATCGTCGCATTAAGGCCGTTGCCGTTGCAAGTATGAGTGATCCAGCATCATGGATTCGTGACGGATTTGATGGTAAAAGTCCCGTTGATGCACAATTGGCACTACTAGAAGAGGCTTCAAACCAACGGACTCGTGAAGCTAATGGCGCTGACCCAATTTATGGCACCTTTGTTCCAGAAGAAGTCACTGAGGGTATGCCTAATACTTTGGAAGAGGCTCACGAATATTACCGGACGGCCCGTGGTCAACACCCACGTTCAACTAACCAAGTATCAATGATGTCAATTGACAAAATGACGGATTTCTCAACCTTCCTATTTGCTGATCGTTATTTGACGCAACCGATTTTGATGATCGCTGGTACTAATGCCGACACATTACGTTTCTCTGAAGACTTACTTAAAAAAGCGGCTTCAAAGAATAAGGAACTATTTACCATTGAAGGTGCCACTCACGTTGATTTGTATGACAAACCAGAATACGTTGACCAAGCAGTTGCAAAGGCTGCGGCCTTCTTTAAAGAAAACCTTTAATAAAAAGTAACCAACTCAAATGACGAAGAAAGGATTGGTTGATATTGACTGAATCAAATGGAAAAGTCGCTTTGATTACGGGCGCCGACCGTGGAATTGGATTTGAAACTGCCAAAGAATTAGGTGCCCAGGGCTACACGGTGTTAATCGGTAGTCGCAACTTAGAGCGTGGACAAAACGCAGTGGATAAACTAAAAGCAATGGATATTACTGCTGATACCCTTCAAATCGATGTTACTCAGCGCTATACGATTCAAAACGCAGCTGGTCAAATTAATAAGATGTACCATAAATTGGATGTATTAATTAACAATGCTGGCATTGCCATGGCGGACGACGTACTACCAAGTACCGTGAGTGAAGAGGTTCTGCGTAAAACATTTGATACCAACTTTTTTGGGAGTTTCGTAGTTACTCAAATTATGCTGCCATTGATCAGGAAGTCTGATGCTGGTCGAATTGTCAGCCTCTCCTCTTCGGTTGGTTCCTTAGAATGGCAAAGTCATCCTATTGAAGGTGCACCAATTAACCCGGCTTACGCTGCATCTAAGAACGGCGTCAATGCGTTGACGGTGATGTTTGCTCGCGAATTAGCCGATACTGATATTAAGGTAAACGTGGCTGATCCTGGGTGGACTGCCACGGACTTAAACGGATTTAATGCCCCACGTAGTGTCGCGGAAGGCGCAAAAATTGTGATTAAACTGGCAACTTTACCTGCAGATGGTCCTTCTGGTCTACTGATTAGTGAATCTGGGAAAGTCGCTTGGTAAGTCGTAATACAGTGAGGTGATCAAAGTGAACGCGCAGGTCGTTTATTTTTCAAATAGTGGTAATAATGAACGCTTAGCTAAAAAAATTGCTGCTTATTATACAATCACTGCAACACCAATCGTACCAGTTAACGCCTATCCGACTAGTTATGCTGCTTTAACTACGCAGGCAAAGCGTGAACGGTTTCGGCATGTTGAGGTTCCAATTAGGCCGCTTGAACTTAAAATGGATACCAGTATGTTAATTTTAGTATCGCCAATCTGGTATGCAGATTTACCTCGCCCGGTAGTTACTTTTTTGAAGCAACTTCAACGATCATATCAACGAGTTGTTTTTATCAGTGATAAATTTATGGTGGGGTTCGGTACTTGTGGACGAACTTTGCGCAAATATTTACCAGCTACAACGATAATTGAAAAGGTAGCAGCAAGTCGTGGCAACTTCTCTCCGATTATGGCAACCCTTGGAAAATAGTTTGAGAGGCTGTGACATAAGTCTCTAGAAACAAAACAGGTCTGGAAAAATCCGAAGATTTTTCCAGACCTGTTTTTGATATAATAGAAAATAAAAAAAGAGCATCGGTCGCACCCGATACTCTACGAAATTATCCTCGAAAGGACATTCCTAATATGCAAGATTATTATAACATGAATNTTTTGATATAATAGAAAATAAAAAAAGAGCATCGGTCGCACCCGATACTCTATGAAATTATCCTCGAAAGGACATTCCTAATATGCAAGATTATTATAACATGAATCAAACCACTTTGAGTATTGCCTTGGATTACCAACCAGAAGAGCATCATTCTGCTCGTTACATCAACCAGCTTGTTGAGAGTTTAAAACTAAAATATGATTACCAGTTTGGCCGTCCGCGGGAATATAACCTCGGTACCATGTTAAAACTGGTCCTTTTAGCGTACAGCTATGGCATTTTCAGCAGTCGTAAAATTGAACAGTTTGCCCGTGAAAACAAGCCAGCTGGGTGGTTAATTGCCGACCAAATTCCGTCCTACCGGACGATTTGTCGCTTTAGAATTTCT
>NZ_JBMNVY010000013.1:0-68741 GCF_049745435.1 Lactiplantibacillus sp. YT640 | reverse complement strand
ATAAGCTCGCTCATGTTTATCTGGCTACGGTCTACATTGCCTCAATTTGCATCTTACTTAAGTAGTTTTAAGACGGACCCTAGTAGCCAAAAAAATACTAAGACGACCTGCGCAATGATAGGTCACCTTAGTATTTGTGCAATCTATTGCGGATTACGTTGGGCTAATTTCCATTGTAAGTAAGCATCCATAAACGGATCAAGATCACCATCCATGACAGCCTGACCATCATGTGATTCATAATTAGTCCGGTGATCCTTGATCATCGTATACGGATGAAAAACGTAGGAGCGAATTTGTGAGCCCCACCCAATGTCCATTTGCTCACCTTGGATGGCCGCCCGTTCCTTAGCCTTCTTCTCTTCTTCACGTTCGTACAACTTCGCTCGCAACATGTTCAATGCTGTTTGTCGGTTCTGTAATTGTGAACGTTGTGCTTGACTGGCAACGACGATTCCCGTTGGCACGTGGGTAATCCGAACCGCTGAAGAAGTCTTGTTGACATGTTGTCCACCGGCCCCACTGGCTCGATAAACGTCAATCTTCAAATCTTCAGGTCGAATATCAACATCCACGGTATCATCTAACTCAGGCATCACATCAACACTCGCAAAAGATGTGTGGCGCCGACCAGCCGCATCGAACGGCGAAATCCGAACAAGACGATGAACCCCTTTTTCTGACCGCAAATAACCATAAGCATTGTGCCCGCTAATTAATAAAGTCACACTCTTAATGCCTGCCTCATCACCAGCTTGGTAGTCAACAGTCTCGACTTTGAAATTGTGACTCGCAGCCCAGCGCGTGTACATTCTTAGTAGCATCGCACCCCAATCTTGGGATTCGGTCCCACCAGCTCCGGGATGGATTTCTAAAATAGCATTATTGCGGTCGTACGGACCGTCCAAAAGTAAGTTGAGCCGGTACTGTTGTAAATCATGTTCAGCGTGCTGAAAGTCCGTTTCAAACTCAGCCTGCATCTCAGCATCGGGTTCCTCACTCAGTAACTCATAAGCGACTGCCAAGTCACCGACTTCATCAGCTAATTGCTTAAACGTATCATACTTTCCTTTCAACACGTTATTCTCATCGATGACTTTCTGGGCGGCAGCCTGGTCGTCCCAAAAACCGGGTTCGGCCATTCGAGCTTCATTTTCTTGAATGCTTTCGTTCAAAGCATCTAAGTCAAAGCGACCCCCTAAAGTCGTCGACAGCACTTTGCATTTCTTCAATCAGGTGTTTATATTCACTTAATTCCACAAAGGACCCTTCTTTCAACTTATTTATTAATTATTTAATATCTGGTTTAACTGTAAAACGAGCCTAAGACCTTAGTCTTAGACTCGCTAGCACTAACGTTAAATTTTAACGCTGAATATTTTGGCGAATTTCAGACTTCATGAAGAGTCGCGTCGTATCATAATCAATATCCGCAACCATTTCTTCAAACATCTGGTAACCGTCTCGTTGATATTCAACTAACGGATTCAATTGACCATAGCCCCGTAAACCGATCGATTGCCGTAATTGATCCATCGCATCAATGTGATCCGTCCAATGAGAATCGACCACTCGCAGAATAACGACTTTTTCAAATTCTAGCATCTGACCCGCATCGTAAAGCTGTTTAGCCTTGTCCGCATAAATCTTATCGACCCGGTCCATCAAGTAAGCTTCAACCTCTGCTGGCGACTTACCTTTCAAGTCAGCCACACTAATTGAATCTTCCTTCACCATAGCAGCTTGGGCAAAGTCAACAACTGCATCTAAATCCCAGTCCTTGGCATCGCCTTGCATGTGTAACTGAACGGTCCGTTCAACGGTCCGCTTGATCATTGGCATGATAACGGGCTTTAAAGATTTTTCTTCCATAATGACTTGTTGCCGCTCGCCGTAAATCACTTCACGTTGAGCCCGCATAACATCATCATATTGTAGAACGTTCTTCCGGGAGTCATAGTTGTTCCCTTCAACCCGTTTTTGAGCGGACTCAACCTGTCGAGTAATCATCCGTGATTGAATAACCGCATCATCATCTTCAACATTCATCCGTTGCAGGAAGTTCTTGATTCGTTCTGAACCGAACCGTAGCATCAAATCGTCTTCAAGTGAGAGGTAGAATTGTGACATACCAGGATCACCTTGACGACCAGCACGGCCCCGCAATTGGTTATCGATCCGGCGGGACTCATGACGTTCAGTCCCAATAACGGCGAGCCCCCCGACTTCTTTGACACCAGGTCCCAACTTGATATCGGTCCCCCGACCAGCCATGTTGGTGGCAATGGTAACCGCACCACGTTGACCGGCGTTTGCAACAATGTCAGCTTCCTTCGCATGGTTCTTGGCGTTCAAGACCACGTGTGGAATGTTTTCCTCATCCAAACGATGCGATAAGTATTCTGACGTTTCCACGGCAACGGTCCCAATTAACATTGGTTGGCCCTTTTCATGGAGCTGTTTGATTTCTTTAACGACCGCGTTGAATTTGCTTTGTAACGTTGGGTAAAGCAAATCTGAACGGTCATCACGAATCATCGGGCGGTTTGTTGGAATCGTAATAACTTCCATGTTATAGATTTCGCGGAATTCTTCTTGTTCCGTCTTGGCCGTCCCAGTCATCCCAGATAACTTTTTGTACATCCGGAATAAGTTTTGGTACGTGATATTTGCCATCGTCTTGGTTTCTTCTTGAATCTCAACGTGTTCCTTAGCTTCAATTGCTTGGTGTAACCCGTCTGAGAACCGCCGACCATCCATGATCCGCCCCGTAAAGGAATCAACGATCAACGCCTGACCGTCTGAAATCACGTAGTCTTTATCTTTCAACATGATGTAGTTCGCACGCAAAGCTTCATCCAAGTAATGGTTCAACGCCGTATTATCAGTATCGTAAAGGTTTTCCAAGCCAAAGTATTTTTCAGCCTTCCGAATCCCTTCGTCTAATAATGCGACCGTCTTAGATTCCAAGTCAACCTTGTAATCTTCATCCTTCTTCAACGTCTTAGCAAAACGGTCAGCCCGCTTATACATTCCCGTTGTACCTTCTGATTGACCAGAAATAATCAATGGTGTCCGGGCTTCATCAATTAGGATTGAGTCAACTTCATCAATGATGGCAAAATTAAGTGGTCGTTGCACCATGTCTTCACGGTAGACCACCATGTTATCACGTAAGTAATCGAACCCAATTTCACCGTTCGTCGAATAAGTAATATCGGCGTTATAAGCGGCACGCTTTTCTTCAGGCGACTTTTCAGCCCCGTTGATTCCGACGCTCATCCCTAACCAGTTATACAGTTCACCCATTTCAGTCGCATCACGCGCTGATAAGTATTCATTAACTGTCACAACGTGAACACCCTTACCAGAGATGGCATTCAAATAAACTGG
Source organism: Lactiplantibacillus sp. YT640 (assembly GCF_049745435.1). NCBI lineage: Bacteria > Bacillati > Bacillota > Bacilli > Lactobacillales > Lactobacillaceae > Lactiplantibacillus > Lactiplantibacillus sp. YT640. The sequence continues at coordinate 65,348 of NZ_JBMNVY010000013.1, read as the reverse complement.
CATAGTGGCCGTTAAGGTCTTCCCTTCACCAGTCTTCATTTCAGCAATGTCACCTTGATGCAAAACGATTCCACCGAGGATTTGAACGTGGAATGGGTATAAACCAAGTACCCGCTTCGCACCTTCACGCGCCGTTGCAAATGCTTCGGGCAGCAAATCGTCGAGCGATTCGCCCTCCTTGTACCGTTCACGAAATTCTGGGGTCTTCGCTTGCAAGTCAGCATCACTTAACTTGCCGTATTCGTCGGCATAAGCTTCAACTTTATTAGCAATCTTATCCAGACGCCGAATAGTCCGCTTGTCGCTTTCAACCCAGCGTTTTAAAATGTTGGCCATTTACGTATCCTCTCCAAATAATTAATCTTAATTTTAATTTCAATTGTCCATTTCAAAATAAAATACCATCTGTCATTTTACCATTATTTACTAGCAATGAAAACCACAGGCCCCTATGTAACCGATACCGTCGACCGTTTTATTTACATCCTTAACTAAATATTAGTCTTTAACCACAGCCCAACAATCACTGACCCGTGTTCTTTAATTCTATCAATATTTGCTTAACTGTCTTGAGTCGCTGGCAAAAACGTGCCGTGAGTCGAACTTCAGCTTACTAACGCGGGCTAAGTCACTCTCATGATCACAATATGTTATACGGGCGTTCCGGGATAAAAATAAAGAACTGGTCAACTGACCAGTCCTTATAAGTTGCGCTTTTAAAATTAGTGATTGTCGTCGGTTTCAATCAAACCGTAACGACCATCGTTACGCCGATAGACGATGTTAATTGCGTCCGTTTCCGCGTCTTCGTAGATAAAGAAGTCATGGCCGAGCATATCCATTTGCAGAATCGCTTCTTCATTATCCATTGGCTTTAAAGCCACTCGCTTCGTACGTACAACGTCTAACTTATCGTCCTGATCATTGTCGGCAGCGGCAACTGTTTCATCAGTCGCTGCAAAATCAATCGCTTTATAACCCTTTTCACGGGATTTGCGGTTAACTTTAGTTTTATACTTGCGGATTTGGCGTTCCAACTTGTCAGTAACCAAATCAACACTAGCATACATATCAGGAGAAGTTTCTTCTGCCCGGAGAACTAAATAGGGAAGTGGAATGGTGACTTCGACTTTAGCCGTCTTGTCTGGGTGAACTTTTAAGTTGACATGGGCAATTGAGTCAACATTATTGTCAAAGTACTTCTGTAACTTACCCACCCGTTTTTGAACGTAGTCCCGAATTGCTTGGGTCACTTCGATATTTTCACCGCGAATATTAAAATTTAGCATAGATCTTCTCTCCCTTCACACACATTGCTGTGTACCCAAAGTAATTAAAGGACCACTCTTTAATTACTTTGCTTAAATTCATTATAATAGAAAGCGCTATAATAAACAATCCAAATACCACTTTCCCTCGAAATTAACGTGCTAGCGTTAGCCCCGTCACGCTCTTGGCACCGTTTTCCAAAAGTAGCGTTGCCGCGTGGCGCATCGTTCGGCCGGTAGTATAGATGTCATCTACTAATAATACCCGCCGGCCGGCCAAAATCGTATTAGGAGCCATCTTGAATGGTTGTGGTGTTCTCAACCGCGCTTGCCGGTCTTTCTTAGATTGTGGCACTGACTTCGCTGTTGCCTGGGTCATTAACCCGGGCGCGAGGGGTGCGGCTAACCAGCCGGCAACTTGATTAAAGCCCCGTGTTTGCAATGTTGTGGGCGTGACAGGTACCACTAAGCATATCTCAGCACACCGTTGTACCACTGCTTGTTGCATGATCTTCGCAAAAACTTGGCGTAATTGATAATCACCCTGAAATTTATAGCGTTGAAAATAATCATGCATCGCATCATTATATTCGAACAACGCCTCGTTATGAAAGGGACCGATTTCAGGCCACCGCTGACAATCTGTACACGGTTGTGGTCGTTTTTGAGCACGTCCACATTTGGAACATGCCGTTGCCCGATCGATGCGTACAAATTGCCGCCAACAAACCGAGCAGACGACCGGCCGCATAACCGGCTGCCAACTAAGAATCCAGGGCAACGTAAACTTAGTCGTGATAATGTTGTGACACAGTAGGCATGCTAGCACGTAATTGTCGCCCCTTTCGATTGATCACCCGAATCTGGCGCTGAGCGCGTTTGATATTGCGGCTATGACTGTGACAAATAAACCAGACGAGGCCAGTCGGACGCTCACTGCTGCGTCCGACCCGTCCTGCAATCTGGACGAGGGCCGCCGTAGAAAACACTTCGTCGTCCGCACCAAGCACAATCACATCGATTCCCGGAAACGTCACCCCTCGTTCCAATATCGTCGTCGTAACTAAGTATTGAAACTGCTGGTTCCGCATTTGTTGAACCTTAGTCAGTCGCTCAGGATCGGCTGAGTACACCGTCTCTCCGGTCATATGGGGAAAATAGTGTTGGAGTACCGCAAACACTGGCGCTAATTGTTGGATGCGCGGGACAAATAGTAAAAAGCGCTGGTGCTGTTGTTGATACTGTTGGAGTTGCCGGATAAGGTCTCGTGGTAATTTTCCTTGTTGCAACAGCCGAGCCCAATTTGGCTGTAGCTTAACCTTAATTGCCGGTAATAAATGTTGGTGAAACCGCAATGGTAAATAACTGATTGCAAGCTCACCACGATGAACTTGGGACAACAAACTTTGGCTGGGCGTCGCGGTCAAATAAAGAATGGCCCCCTCCACCTTAGCTGCCTGATTCACTGCAAACGCCAAACGGGGATTGGCAGCAAACGGAAACGCGTCAACTTCATCAATGATCAATACGTCAAACGCCTGACGAAAACGTAGCAATTGATGCGTCGTACAAATCGTCAGCTGCGTATACTGATAGGGATCGGGATTGCGGCCATGTAGCACAGCAATTTGAACATCAGCAAAGGCCGCCTGGAGCCGGGGTGCTAACTCTAAGCAAACATCGACTCGTGGTGAAGCAATGGCGACCCGCCACTGATGCGCTAACGCCCACGCAATACCTGGAAACAGCATTTCAGTTTTTCCAGCTCCCGTCACCGCCCATAATAATTGCCGTTTATGCGCCATGAAGTTAGCTTTGATTGATTGCGCGCAGTCCGCTTGCTGGGGCGTTAGGGTTCCTTGCCACGTGCAAACCGGGACCGTTGCAAAAGCATTCGGTTCTGGCATATGATAGAGTTTAACTAGTGTACTCACTCGACCTAAATTTAAACATTGATAACAGTAATATTGCTGATTGGGTAATTGGGCTCGCAGTCGGTCCAAGTGACTGCCGCAACGCTGACAGATAATTTGATGTTCATCAACCTGCATGGCTGGCAGTATCTGCGTGCCAGCAGGTACTGCGGCAGCCTCATTTGCAGATAATGCGAGCTGACGACCGTATAAGACTTGTGCTTCCATCGTGCGCACCTCCTTAGTTATCAAGTACGCCATTTAACGATTTATTCACGAAAGGAACCGATTAATTTGACTAAACTCTACTACACCATCACCCAAGACACGGTATTTGAACAAACCATCAAAAAGTCTCGCTTCATCGCTCATCTATACCGCATCAGTGACGAAGTGGATGCTCAAGCTAAGATTGCCGCTGTTCGAGCAGATAATCCTAAGGCCAACCACAACTGTTTCGCCTACATGCTTGGTGATGATGATCATATTCAGCGGATGAGTGATGACGGTGAACCGGTCGGAACTGCGGGCTCACCAATCTTAGAAGTGCTCAAGACCAACGAGCTACACGACGTGCTTGCGGTCGTGACCCGTTATTTTGGTGGTATCAAGCTTGGCGCCGGTGGACTGATCCGAGCTTATAATGGCACCCCCGCGCAAGCAATTGAAGTCAGTGGTAAGGTTCAGCGAATCTTACAAACCCGCATCGCCATCACGCTCGACTATCGTAACGTCGATGCTTTAACCTACTATTTACAACAAAATAAGCTAACGACTCTGAATACCGACTACGGTGTTCAAGTCACACAAATCATCGCAGTCACTCAATCCGAAATTGCAACGATTCAGCAGGACATCACTAACCTCTTGAGCGGTCAAGTTACCTTTTCGGAGCAAGGTGAACAATTTACAGAAATTCCGGTCACTACGCCTGGCAACTAGATTGCTGGTTATATATAATTGGGAGCCTCACAAACTTTGATTGGCAGTCAAAATCGAAACAGCCAACTCGTCTTAACAATAACACCCAGCACTTGAGCCGATGATTTGTTTTTTCATTGTTAAAGTCCGCGTTGCACTAATTGCGGCCCATAAAAAAAGTCGAGCTATCGCTCGACTTTTTGTCTGTTATTTATTTTAAATTAGTGATTGCACCAGATTGGCCACGATCAACCTTCATCGAAGTCAATGGAATATATCCTAATTTCTCAACTAAACTACCTTGAACGGCTTTAGAAGTCATGTAAGTTAAGAAGTTCTTCAACTCCCCAGTTGGTTGCCCCTTAGTATACATGTGTTCATAAGCCCAAATCTTCCACTTGTTCGTCGCTACGTTAGCTTCGGTTGGTTTGACGTTATCAATAGAAAGCGCCTGAACGTCACTCTTAACGTATGAGAATGCTAAGTAACTGATGGCACCAGGCGTGGTGCTAACAATTTTTTGAACGGTCCCATTCGAATCTTGTTCTTGGCTAGTTGCGACCTTCGCGTTGTCTAATCCCCATTTTTCAAACGTCGCCCGGGTCCCACTACCTTGAGCACGGTTAACGACGGTAATCTTTTCGTCCTTACCGCCAACATCTTTCCAGTTAGTGATCTTGCCTTGGAAAATCTTGATAAGTTGTTCTTTTGAAATATTAGTGACACCGGCATCCTTATTAATAACGGGTGCCATCCCCACAACAGCCACTTTATGGTCAACTAACCCTTTGGCGTTTAACCCCTTTTGTTCCTGTGCAAATAAATCAGAGTTCCCAATATTGACTGAACCCTTCGCCACCTGACTTAAGCCTGCTCCTGAACCACCACCCTGAACGTTAATGGTCACGTTAGCATGTTCGTTCTGGTAAGCCTGTCCAGCCTGTTCCACTAATGGTTGTAAAGCGGTTGAACCAGTTGCAACGATCTTAGTAGTCTTGGAACTACCACTACTGCTACTAGTACTCTTCGTACTTGTGGCTGAGCTACTGCCGCAACCAGCTAGTAAAATGGTCATCGTTACTGCCAATGCGCCGAGTGTCAGTGCTTTTTTCATAATTGAAACTCCCCTTCTTCAATTGACTATCAAAATTAAGCAACCAACCCGGCAACCATCATAGCAAAACTGGGTAGGAGTGCTACGACTAGTGATGGAGCAACATCACCATCCGACGGTTACACGTAATTGATTGCTTCGGAACATGCTTAATATTACTAATCGTTTGTAAATTGTGAATGACGATTGTGTAAATTGCTTGTATAGTTTTGGTAAAGTTAAAATTGATGAACCAACTGATGACCAACTAAAAACAGGCATCACCGCTAATCACACGGTAGATGCCTGTAACACTTTAATAATTTTCAATGATTTATTTGGTTTTTAATGATTACTCTTGGAGGTCAAACGCGCGACGGTCCGTTTGATCCAATCCAGTAGCGGTTGCCGATTGTCACCAGCTAATCCGATTGCTTCAACGAATAACTCTAGCCCAAATAATAAACCAATCGTCAATAACACAGAACCCCAAATAGATGAGATCGGATAGAGCAATGAAATAAATGAGAAAATAAGTGCAATCCCATAAATTACCATCACAGTCTGTCGATGGGTCAATCCTAATTGCATCAAGCGGTGGTGCAAATGATGCTTATCCGCTTGCGAAATGGGCTTCTTATTCAGGATCCGTCGAATCATCGCATACACCGTATCCGTAATTGGCACTCCCAGGATCATAACCGGAATACCAACTGAGATTAAGGTGACATTTTTCAATCCAAATAATGAGAACACAGCCGTCATAAAACCGATAAACAACGAACCGGTATCACCGAGATAAATTCTAGCTGGAAAGAAATTATACGGAAGAAAGCCAATCATCGCCGCAACTAAAGTAAAAATCAACAACGAAACGAACATATTAGCATTCAAGAAGAACAACCCGATGATCCCCATGGTACTCAACGAAATAATCGAAACACCGGTAGCTAGCCCATCCAGTCCATCAATTAAGTTCACCGCGTTCGTGATAGCCAGTATCCACAGTAAAGTCACCGGTAAACTCAGCCACTGAAAGTGAATCAGCCCCAGCAACGGGAACGTGAAGGTCGTCATTCGGATACCACCAATAAAGTAGACCTCCAAAGCGGCTAACGTAATCCCTAACATTTTTTGCCGTGGTTTTAGCTCATAAATATCATCGATAACACCAGTCGCAATAATGATCAGCTCACCACCGAGTAGTGCGAAAAAAATGCGACTGGGAAACTGGTGCATGAGATACAACACAGTCGTCCCAACGGTGTAAGAGATAAAAATAGCCAAGCCTCCCATTGTCGGCATTGGAATTTTATTGACCCGTCGTACATTTGGTTTATCCACGGCACCAATTTTAAATGCAAGTTTCCGCACAAACGGCGTCAAGATCGCAGAAAGTATCATGGTCGCCACTAGGCTTACTAGGATTTCAAATCTGATCATTTGTGCGTAACTCCCTTCTCACTCTATTACGATAATTATACAAATCCCAGTGACGCTTGACAACTCGCTTCACTAAAACTTAGTAAAGGCAACACAATTCGTTCACATTTGCCGGTCACTGGGCTGATTAAGTATCTAAATTATAACCTTAGTTACTCATATTATGACACAAAAATAAAAACCCGGTAGCTATACCGGGTTTCAATACTAAGTCACTATTCTTTTAAATGGTAATTATAAGTTGAAACAATAATATTTTCACGAGAATTTAATACCGCTCGTAATCGGAGACTCGTTTGATTATGCAAAATATTCTGCCATGGTTTCTTCGGCACGAATTGTGGGACAAGAACCGTTGTCGAGAAGTTGCGTTCCGCTGCTCGTTTAGCAATCACATCGCAGAATCGTAACGTCGGTGTTGCAATCGACCGATACGACGAATGGATGTCCACGAAACGGACGTCTGGGAAGGTCTCTTTGAACTCTGCCGCCGTCTTGTGTTCCTTTTCAGGGTTCTCATCAAAGGACACGTGCATCGCAATGACGTAATCTCCGATGGATCGCGCGTAGTTGACTGCTTGAGCAGTTACCCGCGTCACATTCGAGACGAGGACGATCACCGTTGCACCGTCATAATCATGAATCGTCGCTTTTTCCTTGGCAACCACGCGTAACTGGGCCGCAACCCGGTTATAGTGCACGTGGATTCGGTAGAACATGTACAGTAAGAGTGGCATAACGATTAAGTATGGCCAAACATTGCCGAAATGTAGCAAGAATAGGAAAATCACTAGGAGAATCGAAATCAACGCCCCAAGTAAGTTTACCGCCGCCTTCATCCACCACCATTGCCCCCGTTCGCGGAACCAATGAATAATCATACCAGATTGCGACAAAGTAAATGGGACAAAGACCCCCACCGCATAAAGTGGAATCAAAAGCGTCGTCTTCCCATGAAAGATAAAGATCAACGCAATTGCCCCGACCGCCAATGAGATAATCCCATTGGAGTAGCCCAAGCGGTCCCCACGATCCATGTAAGCATGTGGTAGAAATTTATCTTTAGCCAAGTTATAAGCTAAAATTGGAAAGGCTGAAAAACCAGTATTTGCCGCAACGGCCAGAATTAACGCCGTCGATAATTGTAACAAGTAGTAGAATAAGCCGTGACCAAAGACCGCCGTAGCAATTTGTGACAAGACGGTATTGTCTACTTGTGGTTTAACGCCTAAGTAATAACTTAAATAAGTAATACCACCAAAGAAGACGGCCAAGACTAATGACATAATTGCTAACGTGTTCGCCGCATTCTTGCGTTTCGGTCGTTTGAAGTTTGGCACCGCATTACTGATTGCTTCCACCCCAGTCAGCGAAGACGAACCGGAAGAAAAGGCCCGTAAGAACAGCACCAAGGTCATCCCTTGAACCGGTGCTCCAACTGCTGCGGAGGCGTGGTAAGTTAAGTTACCACTCGCAATATTCATAACGCCCCATAGAATCATGCCGATAATCATAATAATGAAAAAATAAACGGGAAACGTTAAGAATGATGCGGATTCGCGCATTCCACGCAAATTTAACGCCATGATGGCGATGACAATCAGTACGGCAATCAATACTTGATAATTAGCTAGCGCCGGAATCGCCGACGTGATTGCTTCAGTACCAGAAGTGACGGAAACCGCTACGGTCAGCATATAATCAACCAGCAGTGATCCCCCGGCAACTAATCCGGCTGGCCGCCCCCAGTTCGTACTTGCCACCACGTAGGCGCCACCGCCAGATGGATAAGCCCGAATAATTTGTCGGTACGACATCGTAATAGCAAACAACAGCACTAACACAAGCGCCGCCACGTACAATTGATACATCAACGCGGCCGCTGAAAGTGTAATCAAAACGGTCGTAATCTGTTCAGTACCGTAAGCCACCGATGATAGCGCATCTGACGATAGCAGCGCCAGTGCCTTGAACTTGGTGAGTGCTTGCCCACCCTCGTCCATGGTTTTTAACGGTTTCCCAATAACTAACCGCTTTAAATAACGCCACATGATAATAACTCCTTTATTCCAAAATAATTATCCCAAAGTAAACTGAGTCAAAGTAGATTCTACTACTTTACCCTGCCAAATACTACCAGTTAAATGTCGGGTGCTTCACCGCACCCACATTTTGCGTTAACGACTAATCCTACCGCTCTAATATGGATAAATCAATACCTTTATTCTAGTCGATTCACACCCTAACAGCACTAAAAAAGCACTTACTCAGCCGAGTAAGTGCTTAATGTTACGATTTGTTTACATCATACCGCCCATACCTGGGTTTGGTGCGGCTGGTGCAGCTGGTGCATTTTCTTCAGGTTTTTCAGCGACAACGGCTTCAGTCGTTAAGAGAAGGGCTGAAACAGAAGCGGCATTTTGTAAAGCAGAACGCGTTACCTTAGTTGGGTCCACGATACCAGCTTTGATCATGTCAACCCATTCATCAGTTGCGGCGTTGAAACCAACACCTGGCTTTTGTTCCTTCATCTTTTCAACGATAACAGAGCCTTCCAAACCAGCATTTTCAGCGATTTGGCGAACTGGTTCTTCCAAAGCACGTTTAACAATGTTGATCCCAGTTTGAACGTCACCAGTTTCCTTCAATGCAGCAACATCTTTGATAACGTTAATCAAAGCAGTACCACCACCAGCAACAAAGCCTTCTTCAACGGCGGCCCGAGTTGCGTTCAAAGCATCTTCAATCCGGTATTTACGTTCCTTCAATTCAGTTTCAGTAGCGGCACCGACACGAACAACGGCAACCCCACCAGCTAATTTAGCTAAACGTTCTTGTAACTTTTCTTTGTCAAAGTCAGAAGTTGTTTCACCGATTTGGTTACGGATAAATTCAACCCGTTCTGAGATAGCATCCTTGGAACCAGCGCCTTCAACAATGGTGGTGTTATCCTTAGTAACCGTAACTTTGTTGGCTTGACCTAATTGATCGATGGTCGTGTCCTTCAATTCAAGGCCAAGGTCGTCAGTGATAACCGTCCCGCCAGTTAAGATAGCGATATCTTGTAATTGTTCCTTACGCCGATCACCAAAACCGGGTGCCTTAACGGCGACAACGTTAAACGTCCCACGCATCTTGTTCAAGACTAAGGTTGGTAAAGCTTCACCAGAAATGTCATCAGCAATGATCAACAATGGCTTGCCTTGTTCAACGATGGATTGTAATAGTGGTAAGATATCTTGAATGTTTGAAATCTTCTTATCAGTAATTAAGATATATGGATTGTCAAGATCCGCCTCCATCTTATCATTATCAGTAACCATGTATTGTGATAAGTAGCCGCGGTCGAATTGCATCCCTTCAACAACGTCTAAGCTAGTATCAACACCACGTGATTCTTCAATCGTGATAACACCGTCATGACCAACTTTTTCCATGGCTTCGGCAATCAATTTACCAGTTTCTTCACTTGCTGAAGATACAGAAGCGATTTGCGCAATATCTTCTTGCGTCTTAACTTCGTGTGCCATAGCGTGTAATGAGTCAACCGCCGTCTTAGTAGCTTCTTCAATCCCACGACGAATGCCAACAGGGTTAGCACCGGCCGTAACGTTCTTCATACCTTCATTAACGATTGATTGTGTTAAGACCGTTGCAGTAGTCGTCCCATCACCAGCGATGTCATTAGTCTTTGAAGCAACTTCAGAAACTAACTTAGCACCCATGTTTTCGAAATGATCGTCTAATTCGATCGCCTTAGCAATCGTTACACCATCATTAGTAATTGTTGGTGAACCATATGATTGTTCCAAAACAACGTTGCGACCCTTAGGACCTAACGTTGACTTAACTGTGTCAGCTAATTGATCGACACCTTTTAGCATCGCTGAACGTGCATCTTCAGAGAACTTTAATTCTTTAGCCATTATCTCTATTCACCTCATGAATTTAATTTATTTTAAGTTGCGCAATTTAAATGGATTAGTCTTCGATTGCAACAATATCTTTTTCGTGCAATACCAAATACTTAGCACCTTGATACTTGACTTCGGTACCGGCATACTTATCGAATAATACTTGATCGCCGACCTTCACGCTGGGGTCAACTTTTGTCCCGTTATCTAAAACACGACCGTCATTGACGGCAACAACCTTACCGCTTTGGGGCTTTTCCTTAGCGTTATTGGCAATGACAATACCGCCAATTGTTTGTTCTTCTTCTTCTTGTTGTTGCAAGATAACGCGATCTCCTAATGGTTTTAACACGTGAATCCCTCCATTTATTCTTTTTTAGCACTCCTCAACCTCAAGTGCTAATTACATTGTCAACTATATCATTTTAATTCAAGATTGCAAGTGATTTGTCAATTATTAGTCAAAGAATGTCAAATCGACTATAATGAATACTATTGAAGTATCAATAAATCTTAAATCAAACTTTTAAAAGGACGTGACTTGATGGTTAATCGCCGCCAATCAATCTTTATTCTTATCATCTACTTTATTATTTACGCACTACCGAGCGTCCTTGTGACTGCTTTCCATCAGCTAGGGGCCCAAGTATTCGTGATTCAAACGGTCGACTACTTAGTCGGTGCAATCCTACTCATCTGGTTGGCGAGTCGCATGCGGACAAAAAACGTTGTTGAAAAACAACCAAGTAACTGGTTCATGACGTTCATCTGGGGATTGATCGGTCTTGTCCTAGTCATCGTTGGTCAAGTCATCATTTTAAAAATGACGGCTTTACTGGGACAGTCAACAGCGTCAACCAACACGACCACCCTCTTAACTGTTGGGCAACAATATCCCGCTTTCTTCTTAGCCATCATTGTCGGTGCCCCGATTATGGAAGAAATCGTCTTCCGCAAAGTTATCTTTGGCAATCTAAGTGCGGTTACTGGTCAGATTGGGGCGGCCTTGATTTCTAGTGTGCTATTTAGCTTTGCACATGCGGATGGTCACTTTATCCTCTATGCCTTTATCGGGTTATTATTCTGCTGGTTATACCAGCACACCGGTCGGATTCAAACATCGATGACGGCTCACATCCTAATGAACGCATCGGTTGTGTTACCCACATTATTAGGCTTACTGCACTAGTATCATTACTAGGTAGCGCTAACCTAGCGTTTCAACGTTAATTTTCACCGAATATTTATACGTTACAATCAATGATTCGTGATCTAAGTATGTTAAAAAGGCTTCCCTGAATAATTCAGAGAGGCCTTTTTATAGCCATTTAATTTCAAAGATAAAGCGAGTTATTAATCTTCAGTCTCATTTTCATCGTCATTACCATTGTCACCTAATTGCTGACCGTAATGTTCAATGAAGTAGATCAATGTTTGTAATTCGTTGGTCAAATCAACGTTCTGAACCCGTACTGTCTCAGGAACGGAGATTCGTAACGGCGTAAAGTTCATGATTCCTTTGACGTTTGCATCAACCAAGTCATCGGTAATTTTCTGAACAACCGTGGTTGGCACCGTTAAGATAGCAATCTCAATCTGTTGTTCGATCAATTGCTTTTTGAGCTCCGTCATTGGGTACACTGGAACCCCACTTTGGACTGTATTGGCAATCGCCTCGTTGACATCAAATGCTGCTGAAATGCGGACATTACTGTTTTTGTGAAAATTAAAGTTCAGTAGGGCGTGGCCCAAATTACCGACCCCAATTAAAGCAACATTCGTTAAGGTGTCTTGATTTAAAATCTTTTTGAAAAATGCAAGTAACGTTTCAACATCGTATCCATACCCTCGTTTGCCGAGCGCCCCAAAATACGAGAAATCTCGCCGAATCGTTGCTGAATCTACTTTAACCGCCTCGGACAACTCGGTCGATGAGACCCGCTTCTTATCTGCATCTAGCAAGATATTTAAATAGCGGTAATAAATCGGTAACCGTTTTGCCGTTGCCCGTGGAATTTTTGTTTCTGCCATTCGGACGTGTCCTCCTAATTAAAAGTTTGTGAATTTGCTGACACTATTCTAGCATAACGCGTGACTTTGTGAAATAATAATTACTTATTATTCCGAATAATTGGGTCAGGCCGTTACAATATGCTACAATTATGTCACGAATTAAATGTGAAAGGAGCTTAATAAAGCGTGATTTTACTACAAGTACAGCAAGTTATGCGGCGTTTTGGCGCCGATGTCTTGTTCGATAACGTACAAATGGATATTCAAGAACACGCTCGGGTGGCCCTTGTCGGTCGAAACGGGGCCGGAAAATCAACCTTACTTAAAATGATTGCCGGCGAAACGGTACCGGACGAAGGCCATATTTCAATGCGCAAGGGCTTAACAATCGGTTACTTGGCGCAAGACCAAGGACTGGATAGTAACAATACGATTTGGGAAGAAATGAGTAGTGTCTTTGCTGAGTTACATGCCATCGAAAAACGGATGCACCAGCTCGAAAATCAATTGAGCGACCCCGCAATCATGAATGATGAGCAGGCTTATCAACAGACCCTGAAAACCTATGATCAGATTCAAACTGAATTTCAACAAAAAAACGGGTACGGCTACCAAGCTGAGATTCGGGGCGTGTTGCACGGCTTCCAATTCGACGCCGATGTGTACGATAAGTCGGTGACGGCACTATCCGGTGGACAAAAGACCCAGTTGGCCTTGGCCAAGTTGTTACTTGAAAAACGGGACTTGCTTATCCTTGACGAACCGACGAACCACTTGGACGTCGAAACCCTTACTTGGTTGGAAAGCTATCTCCAGTCTTACTCTGGTGCGCTGCTAATCGTTAGCCATGACCGTTATTTCTTAGACCGGGTCGTTAACGAAGTCTATGACTTATCACACCATGAAATGGTGCACTACACTGGTAACTACGACCAGTTTGTGCAAGAAAAAGCGGCTCGAATCCAAGCACAATGGAAACATTATGAAAAGCAACAAGCGGAGATCAGCAAGCTTGAAGACTTTGTTAATCGTAACATCGTGCGTGCTTCTACGACAAAACGGGCCCAGGCTCGGCGTAAGCAGTTAGCAAAGATGGACTGCCTTGACCGCCCTGATAGTGACGAGAAGACTGCCCACTTTGGCTTTCATGCGGCTAAACAAAGCGGCAACATTGTGTTGACCGTCAAAGATGCAGCCGTGGGCTATGATGGTCAGATTCTTTCGGAACCCGACAACTTGAATATTAAGAAACATGAAGCTATTGCCATCGTTGGACCGAACGGTATTGGAAAATCGACTTTCCTAAAGAGTATTTTGGGACAGATTCCATTCATTAAAGGCCAGGCCGTTTTTGGCACCAACGTCGTTACGGGCTACTACGATCAAGAGCAACGTAATTTAAACGACAAAAAAACCGTCCTCAGTGAACTTTGGGATGAACATCCCACCACTCCTGAAAAAGACATTCGTACCATTTTGGGCAGTTTTCTCTTCACTGGTGAAGATGTTGATAAACCCGTTCATGCCCTATCTGGTGGAGAACGAGCCCGGTTACTGTTGACCAAACTTGCCATGCAAAATGACAACTTCTTAATCTTAGATGAACCAACTAACCACTTGGATATCGATAGCCGTGAAGTTTTGGAAGTCGCCCTCAACGACTTTGACGGCACCCTTTTGTTCGTGTCACATGACCGCTACTTCATTAACCAAGTCGCCACGAGTGTCGTAGAGGTTTCTCCGGAAGGCACGGAACTCTTCTTAGGTGATTACGACTACTACATCGACAAGAAACAAGAGCAAGCTGAAATCGCGGCTGCGGCTGCTAGCCAAGCGGCCGAAAAAGCTGCTGAAGCCGGTGCAGCGGATTCAACCAGTGCCACAACTGCTGCTCCCCGCTCCAAAGGCCAGCAAAATTACCAAGCCAGCAAGCAGCAACAACGTGAAAAACGCAAGCTTGAGCGCTCAGTTGCCGCCCTGGAAGAACAGATGACTGCCTTAGATGAACAAGCCACACAGATTCAAACTGAAATGGCGCAACCTGAAGTATCGGCCGATGTTGGTAAACTACAAGACCTACAAAAAGAACTTGAAGCCATCAATACTCAACAAGAACAAGTTGAAACCGAATGGACCGAACAAGCTGAAGCTTTAGAAGAATTGAGCTAATTTTCCAACGACTCATCAGATAAAAATAATAGTCGCCTCAAGAATTAATATAATTCTTGAGGCGACTATTATTTTGCCCCTATCCGCGGCATAAATCATGATTGAAAGAGGATGATTCCTAGAATCAAAAATGACCAGCTTAAGCCCGCTGGAAACAGTTCAAGTTAGTGTAAACTTGCTTAGTTAGTTCGTCCTACACCGACCTCCAGTCGGGATAGCGTTCGAATGGCTGACAAGGATATACCCAACTTTTGCTGAATTTGTCGTTGTTTTTCATAAACGTTAATTTTATCAATCAACTGTCAGATTGAAAAGGTCTTGTGATAACTCACTATTTCTGAATTACCGTAGTAATAATTGAATATTTCGAAAAAGTGGAGAAGGCACTCTGATATTTAACTTAAAGGGTTCAGTATCAAAATAGCCAACGACAAATTGTACTGAGTTCAGTGGCCGTTCATCAGCCATTCGAGCGGCTTCCCGACTGGAGAGGCTGGGTGACAATGCTCAGTAGCCAAATTATTCTTAGCTGGAAGTGGGTTGCTTCCGGCTTAGAATAAGACTCGTATTTGAGATGACGCGGGTTATGCGTTAGCTCAAATCGACGTCGGCTTACGTTCCAGCAATTGTCACCCAGCCCCGGAGGTCGGAATCGGACGCGCATTGCTGACGAACAGGAATCCACCTAACCGGCACCTTTCAATCATAATTAATGAAAAGATACTAAAACGGGTGTGAAAAGGACTGACTTTTCACACCCGTTTATAACTGCTTCATTACTTCAACATACCTGGCATCCAATCAAATTCTAAGCTTGGATCGGCATTCAGCGCCGCGTCGCCGAATTGGTGATGCTGATATTGAACATAGCCCGCAGCACCAATCATGGCACCATTATCACCGCATAACTTTAGAGGCGCTAAGATTAGTTCGGTGTCAGGAAAAGCGGTTGGTAAATCTTGTTGTAACCGTTCACGTAGCCCCTGATTAGCTGCAACGCCACCGGCTAAGACTAATTGCTTAACTGGATATTGTTTGAGGACTCGTAACGTTTTACTCATCAGAACATCAACCACGCTGGCCTGAAAGCTAGCCGCTAAATCGTTCTTATCCAGAGTCGCGCCAATTTGATCTGCGTGATGGACCGTATTGATGAACGCACTCTTCAGCCCACTAAAACTAAAATCGTAATTATCTTCATCAATCATTGCTCGCGGAAATTTGAAAGTGTCGTGACCTGCATGTGCCATCTCGTCAATGACTTTACCTGCCGGATATGGAACACCCAATACCCGACCGATTTTATCATAAGCTTCTCCAGCCGCATCGTCACGTGTCTCACCAATAATCTCAAACTGCCCATCTGCTTGCATGTAGACCAATTCAGTATGACCGCCAGAAACTAATAGTGCCATTAGCGGAAATTCGAATGGCTTAACAAACCGAGCGGCATAAATGTGCCCGGCCATATGGTTAACTGGAATCAGCGGTAATTGGTGCGCGTATGCCACTGTCTTAGCTGCATTAACACCGACTAACAGTGCCCCCACTAGACCGGGGCCATACGTCACGGCAACAGCATCAAGGTCAGCATACGTCACGTGTGCCTCTTGAAGTGCGGCTTCAATACAAATTGTAATTTGTTCAATATGATGACGGCTGGCAACTTCAGGAACCACGCCACCAAACCGTTTGTGACTATTAATCTGCGTTGCAATCACGTTGGATAAAATCTCATGGCCATCTTTGATCACTGCCACACTAGTCTCGTCACAACTGGACTCAAACGCTAAAATCAAGTTTTGTTTTTCCACGGTTCCCATCCTTTTAATTAATCATTTTACGCATGATCCACGCATCTTCTTCGGGATCATGATAATATTCCTTACGCGTGGCAATCTGGTCAAAGCCGCATTGCTGATACAAGCGCTGGGCGGCGAGATTACTAGCCCGGACTTCTAGGAATACGGACCCTGCCGATAATTGTGCTAAGCAGGCTGTTAATAACCACCGCGCATGCCCTTGACGCTGATAGGCCGGATCAATTGCAATATTCGTAATTTCGGTCTCATCAAGCACTGTCGAGCGGCTGACAAACCCGATCAGTTCATCCTGCCACCGTAATAAATCATAGTGTACCGTTGGTAACGCCATGTCCGCCGCAAACGTCGCTTGCCGCCAAGGTGCGCCACCGGGATATGCTAATGTCGCTAACTGGTAACAAACTTGGACGGCCCGACCCGCGTCAAGCTGCGTACTGGCGACAAGCTGTCGTTCAGTCATCCGTAGCTACCGGAATACGATAAGTCATATCAATAGCATCTTCATGGTCGCCAAAATAGTACCGTTTCTTGATACCAGTCTTTTCAAACCCTAAATCGCGGTAAAGTTGTTGCGCAATCGTATTACTGTAACGAACCTCAAGGGTCACCGTTTGGTAATGCAACTTACGCGCCCGCTTCATCATGACTTGCATCATAAAATGGCCTAGTCCTTGGCCTTGAACATCAGGATGTACAGCAATATTGGTGATATGTGCATCTTGGCGGCGATCATCAAAGACACAACCACAAAAAGCGACGAGGCGATCTTCATGACGCATCACAATATAGAAACGACCGCTCTGTCGGCGAAGTTCCGTCTTAAACGCATTTTCATCCCACGGTGTCTGTCCCGCATATACGGCCCGTTCAATGGCTAGCATCTCGGGCACATCGGTAATCAGTGCGCGTGAGACATAGTAATTGACTTCGCCCACTTTAACGATGTGATTTTGAATGGCCAATACACGTTGGCGACGTTGATTGCCACCGGTGGTCATTTTTTGAAAGTACTCCTTAAATTTTCTCAACATAGGGCGCATGTTCCTTTTCTGGGTGCTTGGCTTGCCAATCACGTTCAGCTTGCGTTAAACGCAAATAGTTCGGCACAAAGTTATGAATTTCACTCACGGGTGTCAGCGTTCGACCCATCAAACCTAGTACTACGGCTTGGGGCAAGTCAAGTTGTGGGGCTGCACGAACGAACTGCTTGGCTAACGATTGCTGCAAAGCATCCGCATATTGATCGACATCCGCGCCGACAAAGGTAATTGGTTCATCATAACTAGCTAATCGTTGGCCCCACTCGGTCACACTGATATGTTGATCAGCGATAACGGCAACTGGACGCTGGTTCTTAATCCGATATAACCCGGCAAAGATGTTGTCACGACGCGCATCAAATAACGGCGCCACTAATTGGCCTTCCGTCACAATGTTGCCAGCTAACACGGCCAAACTCGATACACCAACTAAGGCTTTATCTAATGTAAAGGCAAGTGTTTTAGCAGTCGTCACGCCAATTCGCAACCCCGTATACGACCCTGGTCCGGCAGCAACGACGATCCGGTCTAAATCAGCTGGTGCCAATTTAGCTTGAGCCATGGCTTGTTCAATAATCGGTAATAATGTACTACTGTGGTTACGGCCAACATTAGTGGTCGTTGTGGCCAAGATCTGGGTATCTTCTAATACCGCGACACTCAATGGCCGATTCGAAGTATCAATCGCCAACAACTTCATAATTTTAAAAAACTCCTCATTTTGAATTACTTCACATATCTTATCATAATTTACTTACTTTGAAAGCTTTACGGTAGTAACCAACCAATTCAATCCAGAAACAATCAACAACTATCCTGACCAGTTTCCACTCATACTTACCAATCACTGAATTGAAAACCGAATGTAAATATTATTTACATAACTTATACATATACTTCACTAATCCTTGTCCGCACATTTACAATACCTTGTTATGCTACACAAGTAACTAAAATTACTTGGAGGTAATTGGAAACTATGTCAAAAGTTAGTAAGTCATTATTAGGTCTTTCATTCATTTCGGTTTTAGGTTTAGGACTCGCAGGTTGCGCTAGCGGAACCAGTGCTAAATCTGGTGGTAGCAGTACGGATAGCAGCAAAACCATCACGGTGGTCTTCTATCCTAACGAATCAGCCAAGAGTTTTGCTGGTTCCCGTACGGCCATTAAGCAAGCAGTTGAAAAGGCAACGGGTAAGACGGTTAAATTACAAACCACGACCGACTATAACGTTGCGATTCAAGCAATTGCATCCGGCAAAGCTCAAGTCGCATACATGGGGGCTAACGGTTATATCCAAGCACACCACAAGAGCAAAGATGTTGTACCTTTTGCCGCACAATCTGATGCTAAAGGTACCTTGAAAGACGCTACTTATAACTCCTACTTAATGGTACAACAAAAAGATGCCAAAAAGTATGAAGAAAACGGTAAGTACAGTATTAAGAACGTCAAAGGCAAGAAGATGTCTTATGTTTCCAACAGTTCAACTTCAGGCTTCTTAGTACCAACGGCTGAAATCTCACGTGAATTCAACATCAAAACCGCTGACCAAGATAAATTAACTCAAAGCGGATCATTCTTTAGTAAAGTGCTCTATGGTGGCTCTCATCAGGGTTCCGCGGTCAACTTAATCAAGGGGGATGCGGATGTCGCTGCCTTTGATGATGCTGATTTAATGCCATACTTAAACGTTACCAAGGGATCATGGGACAAGGTCGGCTCAACTTTCACTGTTAAGGATAACGCCGAAGCGCCATTTACAAGTTTAGCCGGCAAGTCGGTCGTTAACATTGCCATGATGCCTGTTCAACAAGGCCCATGGGTATACAATACCAAGGCCCTCAGCAAGGATGATCAAAAGAAGATCGCCACTGAGTTCACGTCGAAGTCCTTTGCCCAAAACAAAAAGATCTTCTCTGAACCAAATGCGAAGACACCAATGATGTTCCCTAAGAAATCAGAAAAGTCCAAATTAGTTAATGTTACCGACAAGTGGTACGCGCCAACGCATAAGTTAGTAGGTTACTAAACCACGTACCATTAGTTCACAATGAAAGGATTTGCCAATGCTCAAGGTTATTCAGCTAGATAAAACATATGGTTCCAATAAGCATTCGCTCAAAGCAGTCAACTTCACAGCTAAACCGGGCGAAGTAACTGCCATCATCGGCCCGTCTGGTGCTGGTAAAACAACTATTTTACGGAGTATCAATCAGTTGATCCGCGATGATAGTGGTCAAATTTTGCTCGATGACACTGACATTCGTCAAGCGAACAAAGCTGAATTACGCAAAGTTCGTCATCATATCGGCATGATTTTCCAAAACTACAATCTGATCAGTCCGTTAACGGCCCTTGAAAATGTTCTGCATGGCCGCTTAGGCGCTAAATCAACGGTTGCTGGCATGCTCGGCCTTTACAGTAGCGCCGAAAAACAAGAGGCGCTACAACTACTCGACGAAGTAGGGTTAAAAGAATACGCCTACCAACGTTGCGATCAATTAAGTGGTGGCCAACAACAACGGGTCGGGATCGCACGGGCATTAATGCAACATCCTAAGATGATTTTATGTGATGAACCGATTGCTTCCCTAGATCCCAAATCAACGACCATTGTCATGGACATTCTACGGCGATTGGCAAAGGAAAAACAACTGATTATCCTCATTAATCTACATCAGGTCGATATCGCAATGGCGTACACCGACCATATCGTCGGCATTAACAGCGGCGCCATCGTTTTCGAAGGCGCCACTAATGAAGTTGACGACGCGGTCTTACAACACATTTATCGCCAACCTGACCAATCAACGGCGGTGGCTGCCAATGAAAACTAATCCAATGACACCGCAACGCTTTTTTCGGCAACGTCGGTTGCGATTATCAGTTGTTTTGCTCATTTTAATTGGCATCTACGTCTTATCCATGGCCCTCGTTAATTTTCAGGCGTGGGCTTCGATCAGTAAGATTCCAGCGGGCTTAATGTGGTTATTTACCAACTTTATTCCGACAAGTCGTTCGATTTCTTATCTGGGACCGATTCTTTATCAGCTGTGGCGGACCTTGCTCGTGGCAATTTCATCAACCATGGTCGCTAGTCTCTTCGCCCTGATCTTTGCGATTCTCGGTGCTAAGACGACCACCCCAACGCCTGTCCTCCGCTGGATTATTCGTTTTGGTGCTTCACTCTTACGTAATATTCCGGTGGTCGCTTGGGCGATGATTCTTCTGTTTTCTTTTAAACAGAGTGACTTTACGGGCTTCTTGGCACTGTTCTTTATGACGCTAGGCTATCTAACACGGGCCTTTACTGAAACTATTGAGGACCTCGATGCCGAAAAGCTTCAAGCACTGCAAGCCGTTGGCGCCAACTATTTCCAATGTGTCTTCTGTGGGGTGTTACCCGAAGCCGCTAGTACCTTGACTAGTTGGATTCTCTACATGATTGAAAACAACTTACGGGACGCAACCTTGGTCGGACTCTTGACGGGTACGGGTGTTGGTTTTCTCTTTGACTACTATTTTAAGGCGTTCCGCTATGACGCTGCTGGTCTAATTGTTTTGTTAATTGCGATTTTAGTCATTGTTTTAGAATTGACATCTAATCGAATTCGGAGGGCAATTGCATGATTGAAAACAGTCAACCCAAAACACAAGTACTTCAACCGTCAGCACCACCAACCCGGTCGATTTCGTTGGTGACTCGGCCCCGCAAAATCCTGCGAGCCGTTATGATTGGCCTAACGCTTATCAGTGTCTATTCATTAGTCACACTCAATAATGCCAACCTGAACATCATTGACGCTTTGCATAGCTTAGGTCTCAACCTGAATGCTATGTTCTTACACCCTAGCGTTGGTCAAGACACACTGGGGCAACTCTTACGGGCCCTAATGACTAGTGTTTCATTAGCGATGTTGACAACTTTGTTAGGAGCGCTAATCGCCTTCTTCATTGCCGTCGGTGCTGCCCGTAACTTAGCACCCAGTTGGTTAGCTACTAGTATTAAAGCAGTCATGGCCTTTATTCGTGCCATTCCAACGATTTTATGGGTGTTAATTTACTCCGTAGTCATGGGATTAGGTGCTAGTGCCGCCGTGGTCGGCTTGACCTTCCACAGTGTAGCGTACTTGGTTAAGGCTTATTCTGAAAGTATTGAAGAAACCTCGCAAGATACGATTGAAGCGTTAAAGGCGAGTGGCGTGGGTTTTTGGCCAATTGTTTTTCAGGCCATTCTCCCGTCAATCATTCCAGCACTTCTTAGCTGGACGTTTATCCGGTTTGAAATTAACTTTGCCAATGCGGTCGCCGTTGGTGCTGCAGCTGGTGCTGACGATATCGGTTACTACCTCTTCATGGCTGGCAGTTTCTACTTCGATTTCCATGAAGTTGGTTTGATTGTCTACCTACTCTTGGGTGTCGCAATCGTGCTCGAACTGGTTTCTATGCGGTTACGTGGCCACTACTTAAAGAACAACTAAGTAAATTCAAAGGAGTTTTCATCAATGACAATTAAAGCAGTAATTTTTGACTGGGCCGGCACGACCATTGACTATGGCAGCCGGGCGCCCATCGTGGCTTTCCAAAAAGCCTTTGCCAACGTTGGTATTCAAATCTCTGAAGCTGAGATTCGCCAAGATATGGGACTAGATAAGTACACCCATATCCATAAAATCATGGATTTACCGGCCGTTCAAAACGACTGGCAGGCGCGTTTCCAAGTCTTACCGACTGAAGACGACTGCAATCAAATCTTTAGCAACTTCAAGGCAATCTTGCTTAGCTCCCTGACTGAATTCGGACAATTAAAGCCCGGCATGTCAGCTGTAATTGACTATTTGACCGCTCACAATATCAGCTATGGCACGACCACCGGCTATGACGCTGAAATGTTAGCCCTGGTCTTACCGATCGCAGCTAAGCAAGGCTATCGTCCCGCCGTCAACATCACTTCAGAACAAACTGGCGGTGTTGGTCGACCAGCGCCGGCAATGCTTGCGTTAGCAGCTGAACAGCTCACAGTCACTGATCCAACGACCGTCATGAAAATTGGGGATTCCGTTAATGATATCTTAGAAGGCAACAACGCCGACGCAGTCTCTGTAGGGATTATTGATGGTAGCAACATCATGGGACTTTCGGAGTTAGCCTTCAACGCCCTTAGCCCGGCCGAACAAGCTGAACGACGAGCCCACGTCACTGCCGCTTATCAACGCGCTGGTGCCGATTACATTTTACAATCGATGGCTGAATTACCGGCATTGCTTGATCAAATCAATCAACCGGTTGCCACTGATCATTAGCAGACAAGGAGCCCGATTTTTATGAAACAACCTTATTTACTCCTAACACCCGGTCCACTCAGTACGACTGCCAGTGTTAAGGACGCAATGCAAATTGATTATTGTACTTGGGATAGTGACTATCGGCACGTCACCGAAACCATTCGGCAACAAATCTTAGCTATGGCCCAAGCCAATCCAGAAAACTATACGACCGTCCTACTACAAGGAAGCGGCAGTTTTGGTGTTGAGGCCACCATTGGCACAGCAGTACCACGGACCGATGCAACTTTAATGATTGGCATTAACGGCGCATATGGGCATCGAATCAGTCAAATCGCAGAATATTACGATATTCCACATATCGACGTTGTGTTCAACGAAGATGAAGCCGTCGATCCGGTTCGGATTGAAGCAACCTTAGCTGATCATCCGGAGATTACCCACTTCGCAACCGTTCATAGCGAAACGACAACTGGGATTCTCAACCCAATCGAAGCTTTAATGCCCATCATGCATGAACACGGGATCGTAACGATCATCGATGCCATGTCCAGTTTAGGTGGCGTCACGATTAGCATTGATGAATTGGATTGTGACTACTTGATTAGTAGTGCCAACAAGTGTGTGCAAGGCGTGCCCGGTTTTGCGTTCATCATTGCAAAACAAGCGACCTTGGCCCACACTGCTGACAACGCTCGTTCACTTTGTCTAGATCTCTACGACCAATGGCAAGCCATGACCAAGCAACCAGGAAAATGGCGCTTCACTTCGCCAACCCACGTGGTACATGCCTTTGCGCAAGCACTCATTGAATTGCAAGCAGAAGGCGGCGTGACACCACGCTACCAACGTTACCGTGCTAGTCAACAACTCCTTAGCGACGGCTTACAAGCGCTAGGTTTTGAATTAGTGATTGATCCAGCCATTCAAGGGCCCATCATTACGTCATTCAAATACCCGAACGGCGACTTTGATTTTGCTGACTTCTATCAGTTCATCAAGCAACGCGGCTTCGTCATTTATCCTGGGAAGGTTTCAAATATCCCTAGCTTCAGAATTGGTACCATCGGTGATGTTGATACAACTGATATTCAACGACTCTTAATAATTATCGGTGATTATCAACAACTTCACCGCTAACTGCATTGATCAATCTAAAAGGTGCGTGCCAAGGACTCAATCCTGACATGCACCTTTTTTGACGACCACAAAAGCGGCTTTGAAATCTATTGACGAGATTTCAAAGCCGCTTTCAATTATCAGCTAACCGATACTAGTCACGATCATCGTAGCCATTGGGATGCTTCTGCGTCCAAGCCCACGCTGTTTCAATAATATCGTTAACATTGTCATAATTTGGTTGCCAACCTAGCACGTCACGCGCCTTATCACTCGCCGCAACCAATGAGTCTGGATCACCAGGCCGCCGTGGCGCTAGCTTAGCTGGAATTGGTTGCCCGGTAACTTCACGAGCAGCCGCTAACATTTGTTTGTTAGAGAAACCAGTTGAAGAACCCAGGTTAAAGGCATTACTTTCATTTCCTGCAGCCAAGTACTTCAAAGCCAAGATATGTGCATCAGCTAAGTCGATAACATGCACATAGTCACGCACATTCGTCCCATCCGGCGTATTATAGTCATCGCCGAAGATTTTAAGTTCATCGCGTTTTCCTTGCGCAACTTGTAAAATGATTGGAACCAGATGTGTTTCGGGGCCATGATCTTCGCCAATACTGCCATCTGGCTTGGCACCCGCAACGTTAAAGTAACGTAACGCGACAAACTTAATGCCATAGGCGACGTCCGCCCAGTGCATAATCTGTTCCATCATTAACTTGCTAGCGCCATACGGGTTGATTGGTAACTGTGGATCAGTTTCTTTAATTGGAATCTGCTTAGGTGTCCCATAAGTAGCGGCCGTTGATGAGAAGACGATTTGCTTCACATCATGGGCCTGCATCGTTTCAAGTAACGTGATCATCCCACCAGTATTGTTATCAAAGTACTTCAGTGGCTTACTCATTGATTCTGGTACGATTGAAAAGGCAGCAAAATGCACGACAGCTTCAATATCCTCAGTATCAAAAACGTGATTCAAAAAATCCGCATCCCGCAAATCACCCTGATAAAACTTGGCCGCCGAATTAACAGCAGCACGGTGTCCCGTGACCAAATTATCAACGACCACGACGTCCGTACCGTGTTCTACTAACCGATCAACCATGTGAGAACCAATGTAGCCAGCTCCCCCTAAAACTAAAATTGACATAATGAACCTCCCCTGTATGGATGTATTAATCATAGCATACTGAATCGCTAGCGACTCTAATAAAAACGTGCGTTCTAATCGACCAAGTCGCTCATGACCACATCATTAACACACTAGTGTAAATACCAACCCAGCAAATTACTGAATCGGCTCTGGTAAAGTCCGCCATTGAATCGTGACCTCACAACACTTCTCATCATCAACTTCGATCAAATGACTCGTCGTGACCTGATCGGCCACTTCGCTCGGTAAGATGTTCGCATGAGCAGTCACCGTTTGCCCGTACTTGACTTCATTTTCATAGCGAACGTCAACGTGAACTAAATCATGTTGAAGCAAGAACGTCGCGGGTAGCGTATCTACGAGCCAATCAAAATAGTGTGCATTATTAACATGCCGGTTGGGATCAATGTCAAAGAAGCGGACATGGTACGGCTTCGTAATCGTTGTATCGGTCGCTTCAAAACTAATCGGTCGTGGCAAGCGCGGAATGCGCTTGACGACTTCCGACTGATACGGCGCGACCAGTTCTGGTAAAATTTTTACGATTCGCCGGGTCGTTTGACTCATCATGACCCAGATACTCGTAATATAGGCCAACTGTTGACCATCTGCGTCCCGAATCCAAAATTCACGGTAAGCAAAATATGGATTATAAGCACTACCCCGAACGGCAATCGTAACGACTTCGTCTTGGCGGGGCATCCGTGTAATATCGATGGCATATTGCGTGACGACCCAACCGACACCATGGCTTTGCACCATTTCCGTCGTTAAACCAAGGGCGTCGCTTTGATCCTCTGATGCCAGTACGGCAATATCAATTAATGTCGTTAAGGTTGCGCGACCAGTGCGGTCACATTCATAATACGTAATCCGGTGCTGTTCACTGTAAAGACTCGCATTTGCGCCTAAAGTTGCCATTCATCAAGACTCCTCATCGTTGGTATTTAGTTCATGAAACTGATTATAAACGCTTTGCCGGGGAATATTCCGTCGCTTCGCAATCGTCTTAATGGCCACGTTGGGCTTATCTCCGGCTGCAATCAACGCTTCGACTTGGGCTTTGACTGGCAACTGTGCCAATTCGTCCATTGTTTCTGGTTCATCCTTATCCGGATTACCACCGATCAAAAGGACAAATTCGCCCTTTAACTGATGATCTTGCGCCCACGTCACCATTTCAGTCAAGGTTCCGCGCGCAAACTCCTCGTAACGCTTAGTCAATTCCCGGCACGCCACAATTGGCCGCGTCCCTTCACAGACGGTCGCTAGGAGGGTCAAGGTCTTGGCAACACGGAATGGCGATTCGTACAAGACCACCGTTTCATGTCGCCGAGCCAATTTAGCTAAATCAGCTTTTTGTTCGTTCTTCTTACGCGGTAAAAAGCCGTAGAAATAAAATGGCTGTGGCACTAGGCCAGAAGCAATCAGCGCAGTCAGGCCGGCATTGGCACCTGGTAGTGGCACGACTGGAATATTCGCGGCAATGCAGGCTGCCACAAGTTCTTTGCCGGGATCACTGATTGACGGCATCCCCGCATCGCTAACTTGTGCTAAGTTAACGCCCGTCTGTAATTTTTCAATTAACTGGGGAATCCGTTCTTGGGTGTTATGTTCATGAAAGCTAATTTGTTTCGTTGTAATTTCAAAATGATTCAATAACTTTTGGGTATTCCGGGTATCTTCTGCGGCAATTAGGTCAACCGTTTTAAGCGTCGCCACTGCCCGATAAGTCATATCCTGTAAGTTGCCAATTGGCGTCGGTACTAAGTACAAGGTCCCGATACCCGCATGATCTGCAAAACTTTGTTGTGTTTCCAAAACGTCCTCCTAACAATCCTCTCGACCGTGACTTGTTCCTATGAGTGACTCGTGGTGAAAAGCACAAAAAGTCTGGGACTACTCCCAGACTTTTTCGACTATGCGCGTTCACGTTCACCATAAATGACTTCCAAACAAAAAACGCAGGATTCGTCATCGTCACGCCGTTTGCCGTAAAACTGGTTGCAGACGTGGAAGCCCTCATCATAGAGTTTTTCCAAGTTTTGCCGTGACTTTGAGAGCGTGGTCGTGCTAGCCGCTTTTTTCGGCAATTCATTTTCAATTTCGACCATGTGTTCACGTAAATGTTCATTTTCAATGACCAATTCCGCGTTTTTCTCTAACACCGTTGTCATATCGGCGCGTAACTTAGCCATTTTGTCTAGCATTTGTTGCATCTGTTGTTCCATCTCACCGAAACTATCGTATAAATCACGCTTATCCACGCGCTCACCCTCGTTTTCCTTTATTTAAGCGTTTGTTTGAAAAATCGGCCATAACTTTAACGTTAAGCCTTCTAAGACATTTTGAAAACTAATATTGCTAGCTAGCTGGCGCTTGGCCGTTAAAGCTAGTTCTGTCGCCGCAATCAACTGCTCATCGCTGACTTCAGCCGTTAACCCGGCCAATTCTTTTTGGTACTGACCAAAGGTTAACGCTGTCGTTGCCACCTCAAAATGTAATTGCAATAGATCTTGGAACAAGGCCGCAATTAAATCCAACATAACCAGCTGATGATCAGCGTCCTTAGCCAAACCAACTAAATTGACCTGCACAGCCACAAAACTCCGTGGATCACCCTTAACAGCCTGGTCAAACCACCGCCACAATGCTTGCGCAGCTTGTGGTAACCAATCATCCGCTAGCAACGCCTGCGCCTGGGTCACGCTATTTGTCAGGCCCCGTAACATCTGCGCTTGGTTTGGCGCAATCCCGGCCTGTTCAAACGTCTGCTGTAACGCCTGCGCATTTAATGGTGGGAATTCGATCACCTGGGTTCGTGAAATAATCGTTGGTAGCATCAGTTGCTTATTAGTCGTTAATAACAAGGCCGTGACGTTACCACTTGGCTCCTCAATAAACTTCAATAAGCTATTGGCAGCACTCGCTGTCATCTTCTCCGCATCATTAATGATGAACAGTTTCCGGTTACCTTCGACCGCACTCTTAGAGAATTCAGCTTTTAAGTAACGAACCTGATCAACGTGAATTCGCTGACCCTCGGGAGCCACTGTCACAATATCAGGGTGCGACCCATTAGCAATCCGGACGCACTCCTCACAAGTGCCATCTGGTTCACCATCATTAATATGCAGGCAGAACAACCGTTGCGCAATCCAATGGGCCAGTTCTGGTTGTCCAGCGCCTTCCATCCCCGCGAATAAGTACGCGTGGGCCAGATGGTTCTGGGCGATGATGTGTTTAAATGCCGCTAATAAGCGGGGCTGTTTCGCCGCTAACGTTTGCGCAAATGACTCGGTTGTTGCCATTAATAATCATCCTTCATTAAAATTGGTGAAATTGTTCAATTGGTAGAACAAAGACCGTGGCGCCACCGACTTGAACTTCAACTGGATAGGCAGCTGCGCCATCCATCGTCACGTCTAGATTGACTGGTGGTGTCATAAACTGTTCCCGCGCATGACTCGTTTCTTTAATCATGGCTAAAACTTCATCCACACGGTCATCATCAATACCGATCATAAAAGTGGTATTACCTGAACGTAGGAATCCCCCCGTCGTTGAGAGCTTCGTGGCCCGAACATTGGCTTCAATGAACTGGCTGCTCAACCGGTTACTGTCCTTATCTTGAACGATTGCAATAATTAATTTCATTGGTCTTCCCCTCCCTTGGATGCCACATAAGCCGGTAACTGTGACGCCATAATCTCTAAGGCCTGCGTCACAACTTGGTCCAATGGCTGACTTGCATCGACGCGCTTGATACGGTCAGGATGATCAGCCAGTAATCTCAAATACGCTGCTTGCACCCGGTGATGGAAACTTAAGGCTTCCACGTCCAAGCGATTAATTTCATTTTGGCGATGTTGTTGAATGCGGTTTAATCCAACGGCAGCATCTACGTCAAAATACAACGTTAAATCTGCGGTTAGCCCCGCGGTCGCGAACTGATTCATATCATAAACCGCTTGTTCCCCAATACCACGACCAGCCCCCTGATAAGCGACCGAGCTATCGATGTAGCGATCACACAAGACAAGTTGGTCGTTCTGCAATGCTGGTTGAATGGTTTGGACGATATGTTGTCGCCGTGCTGCCGCATAGAGTAACGCTTCCGTACGGTCGTCCATCGCCGTATTATGACGGTCTAAAATGATTTTTCGAATTGCTTCTGAGATTTGATTCCCGCCCGGTTCACGCGTCACAACTAAGCGATCCCCTAATTGTGGCTGTAATTTGGCCACAATCGCGTTTAAAGCTGACGTTTTGCCGGCACCGTCTGGCCCTTCAAAAGTAACTAATTTTCCTGTCAACATTCCCAATCCCATCTATTTTCTTATATGTAGCAATTGTACTTGATTTTTGAGTACCTGTCTAATACGGTTACCACTAGTGAGGGTACTTTTTCACGATTTTTACGTGGGTCGGCTACTACCAATTGTGGTTTTGATGATTTATTCGGTGAATTGCTAAAAAGTTATTAGGTAGTACTACCCACGATTGATAAATACCGATTTTAGTTTGTTATTCATTAGTAGATACACATCTTCTATTCCAATTGCCGCACCTAGCATGTCTTAATCACAATGCATGACAGATTAACTGGTAAAATAATGCTAGGGTTCTAAATCAAAAACGCACGCCGTAGATTTACAAAAATCAACGACGTGCGTCTTTATTTTGAAACAAGTTATCTCTTAAATCACTAACAGTCTATTTATCAATGACCGAGCGCTGAATCGTCTGCCCATGAACTTGACGTAAACGTGCTTCACGATACAGATATAAATACTTAGCACGCGCTAAGGCGGTCTGCGTAACTAGTTCACTCGTATTATTATCATAAACCGCTTCTTGGTTCTGCTTCGCACGGTCCCAGTCCAACTTAGCGGCATTCAGGGTCGACAATAACTGTTCATCAAAAACTTCCTTGGGATGCTTGATCTTCTGTTTACGTTTAAACATGGTGGCACCTCCAATTACATTTCTTGGCGACCTTCAACGGCTTTGAATAAGGTCATTTCATCCGCATATTGAATATCACTACCAACCGACAAACCGTGCGCCAATCGGGTCACTTTGATTCCCGCCGGCTTAACTAACCGCGAGATGTACATCGCTGTTGCTTCACCTTCAGGCGTAGCGTTGGTGGCAATAATGACTTCCTTGATGGCTTCATTTTGCTGTAGCCGTTTCAATAAACTGGCAATGTTGATATCTTCCGGACCTTTGCCATCAATGGGTGACAATACCCCATGTAAGACGTGATACAGCCCGTTGTATTCCTTAATCTTTTCCATTGCCATGACATCCTTGGCCTCTTCAACAACCAGAACGGTGCTTTGATCACGCGACTTATCCTTACAAATCACACACGGATCATCTTCGGTGATATTACCGCAAATACTACAAAAATGCAGGTCCCGTTTGGCCGCAATCAGCGACTTAGCGAACTCGGTGACGTCATCACCGTTCATATCAATTGTATAAAACGCCAGCCGCGTCGCAGTCTTGCCACCAATGCCGGGCAACTTCATATAACTATCAATCAACTTAGCAATTGGTTCTGGATACTGCATGTACTTACCTCGTTTTTACTGTAATCCCTTAGTATATTTTCCCATTGTACTTTGTGTCTGTTCATCGACCTTAGTCAATGCGTCGTTCACCGCAGCAACGACTAAGTCCTGTAACATATCCACATCATCAGGATCAACAGCATCAGGGTTAATCGTAATATCCTTCATCTTCTTATCACCAGTAAAAGTGACTTTGACCATGTCGTCTGGCGCCGCACCCGTGAAGGTTTGTTCATTTAAAGCCGCTTGTTCGGCTGTCATTTGCGCCTGCATCTTCTTCATTTGTTTCATCATACTTTGCATATTGCCCATTCCACGCATCATAATTATCAGTTCCTTTCGTCTTTAGTCCGGCTGTACTTCAACTAAATCACCGAACATATTCTTAGCTTCTTCAACGACCGGTTCTTTGGCCGGTGCTTGTTGCTCTGATGTTGCACCTCCTGGCTGGTGAGTGGCCAAATAATCCTTACGAATTTGTGGCCACTGTTCTTTAGGCACACAGACAATCTTGGGTGCCTGTCCCATCAGCCGATCCAAACCATTTCCGAGTGCATCGATCAAGGTCTGGTCATCAATCGCTTTTTGATAAACAAACGCATAGTCAAACGCAACCACAACACCTTCTGAACTGGCCGCAACTGGTTGGGCCACGTGCATTAGGGCCCGCTGCGTCACACTCAAAATATTCATCAAATCAGTCCAAACATCGCGCACCTTAATGAGATCATTCTTCGTTGCCGCTCCCAGAATAGGATAAATCTGACTGACATTAACCTTCTTAACAACCGGGCCATTACTCGACCGCGGCTTAGCCGGTGCAGGTTTAGTGATACTACCACCTTGAGAACGTAACGTTTTGACCTCGCTTTGCAACTGTTCAACTTGTTGTGCCAGTTTATGCACAGTGGGATCTTCAGGATTGACCGTTGCCGCAGCTACCGGTTGAACGGCCGCTTGACCATCCAACTGAGCTAGCTTGACCGTCAACACTTCTAAATAAACGTCGGGGTGCGTCGTGAACCGCATTTGTTGTTGAATATCGTTCAACGTCTTGACCATTTGGTACAGGACTTCAGCATCGATTTGCTTGGCAAATGCTTCAAATTGTTGATCATCCTCGCCCATCGCCACACTATCGACCATTTCAGGGGCCTGTTGATAGAGTAACACGTCACGCGTATAACTGATCAAATCTTCAATGAAACGGTTCGCATCTTTACCTTCTTGTAAGATTTGTCGCATCGTCTCTAGTGCCGGCTTCGTATCATGGTCGGTGACCTCACTGACATAGTTAGCCAGCAACTGCTTGGTCACACTTCCCGTCACCATTAACGCATCATCCAACGTAACCGTGTTATCCCCAAACGAAATTACTTGATCCAGAATACTTAAAGCATCCCGCATTCCACCTTCAGCAGCCGCTGCAATGACGCGTAGCGCTTTTTCATCATAGGTCACATCCTTCTCATTGAGGATGTACACCATCCGATCGTAGCTATCCTTAGCCGTAATCCGCCGAAAATCAAACCGTTGCGTCCGTGAAATAATCGTTAATGGAATCTTATGGGGCTCCGTTGTCGCTAAGATAAATATAACGTTAGCCGGGGGTTCTTCTAGCGTTTTGAGCAACGCATTAAACGCGCCAGTCGATAACATATGAACTTCATCAATAATGTAGACTTTATAGTCCGCTTGCGTTGGAGCATACTTCGCTTTGTCCCGAATATCACGAATCTCTTCCACGCCATTATTAGAAGCCGCATCAATTTCGATGACATCATTTAGTTGCCCCTTGGTAATCGCCGTACAAGTCTCACATTCATTGCAAGGTTCCCCATCAACAAGATGGTGACAGTTAATTGCCTTGGCAAAAATCTTTGCTGCCGACGTTTTCCCAGTTCCCCGGGGACCGGTAAACAGATACGCATGACTCGTCTGGTGGGTCATAATGGCATTTTTTAGTGTCTGGGTAATCATCTGTTGCCCGACAATCTCATCAAAGCGTTGGGGACGCCAAACCCGATATAGTGCCCGATACATGCGATTCTTCCTTTCTTACATCAGTCATACTTTGGTTATCATTACTTATTATAAGCCATTGTTTAAACGTCCTGAACAGTTAGCTTCCTGGTTGTGCTGCTTCCACTAACGATCAGTGTCAGTTATGCAAATTAAGCATCTAAGCGCACTTGCCAACGAGTCGATGCCCAGGCCTTTAACCACCTTTGTTAGGCGTTTGGTTATTCCTTCAACAAGCAGTGGCTTTAACTATCAGCCTGAAAAGCATCACCCAAATAACGTATTACTACTATAATAATAGGTAAATAAAAATAAACCAACCTATCAGCACGTTCAAAACTAGCACTCAATATTTAATTTAAATAAAAAGCTCTCAACCGAATGGCTAAGAGCTGTTACATTTCATAAAAACAAAAGGCACAAGATGAAGCAAACTTAGTGCTGCTTCCTTCCGGACCTGACACGATTCGTAAATCCACCCTTGCCTTTTGGCCTTGCGGCAAATACTATAATACATGATTTGCGCCACAATTACCAGCCATCGGCCTAATTTTTTTCAGCAGCTTCACGTCGTGCTTTTTTAGCCGCCTTTTTCCGTTTACGAATCCCACGGAAGAAGTTTTCCAACATCTCGCCGGCCGGACGTGCCAAGATGCGTTCATGAACCGTTACTTGATGATTTAACCGGGTATCATCCATCACCTGATACAAACTACGAACGGCGCCAGCCTTGGGATCACGGGCACCAAAGTAGAGTTCAGGTAGCCGTGCATTAATAATAGCCCCACTACACATCAAACATGGTTCCAAGGTGACATATAGCTGACAATCGGCTAATCGCCAACTATGCAAATATTCGCAAGCTTCCTGAATCGCAATAATTTCCGCGTGCATCGTTGCATCCTGACCATGCTCCCGTAAATTGTGACCACGGCCAATAATTTCACCCTGGTGAACGATCACGGCCCCAATCGGCACTTCGCCAATTAAGTAGGCCATCCGCGCTTCATGTAATGCTTCTTGCATCCAGTCTTCCGCTGTTGGTTCCGTCACGACTATCCCTCCTTTACACTTTGTAGGATGTAATACCCTTTGTCCTTCTTAATCACCTGACAATTACCAAAGGTCGTTTGCATCAATTTCTTCGCAGATGGTGCGCCCTGCTTTTTCTGTAAAACGACGGTGAGTGTTCCACCAACGACTAGCCGTGAAACGGCCCCCGTTAACATCGCATCCACCACTGCCTTACCTGCGCGCACCGGTGGGTTGGTGACAATCGCCGCGTAATTAGTCGCGGTCACTTGTTGATAGACATCAGACGTAAAAATATTGGTATTCGTAATTTGGTTCAAAGCAACATTTTTACGCGCTAAGCTTAGCGCTAACTCGTTCACATCGACCATATCAACCGTTCGTTCGGGTGATTGATACGCGAGCGCCATCCCAATGGGACCATATCCGGTTCCCAAATCTAGCATTGGGCCCGCTGGCAAATCAGTTGGATCAAACGCTGCAAGTAGTGTTCGTGAGCCGTAATCCACGGTACGCTTGGAGAAGACACCGTTGTCCGTCGTAAATTTAAACGAGTGATTAAAAATTTCAAAATTCCATTGCTTTTCATCATGCACAATATCCGGATTGTGTGTATAATAATAGTTGGTCATATTTATTTTCCTCTAAATTTCTGGTCTATATCTATGATAACTGATTCAGCGAGTGAACCACAAATAATTTAAAAAACTTTTTAGTCGGTTAAAAGCTGACACTAACACAACATCTAGGACTTGTGATTTTTACCACACCCTAGATGTTGTGTTTTTTGATTGTTTTTTTCACCACATGTTGTATACTAAATTTATCAGAAAAACGAGTTAGGATGATGAAAAATGAAAAAAGTTACTGTATTTACTAAAAACAACTGCATGCAATGCAAGATGACTAAGAAGTTCCTCACGGCGCACAATATTGCCTTTGAAGAGAAGAACATCAATACGAATCCTGAATACGTCGATTACCTGAAGAATCAAGGTTTCCATGCTGTTCCGGTCGTTGAAATCAATGGCGAAGACAGCATTGCCGGCTTCCGTCCGGATGCTTTAAAACAATTAGCTGTTTAGTTTGTTCACGCTTTTTTGCGTGGTTACATAGCTGGTTTACCCTTTAAAATATGATAAACGACCCACAATCATCAACCTACTGATTGTGGGTCGTCGATTTTGCCAGCCACAATTATACTGATAGAAAGAGGATTCCTTATGACCTTAAAAGATTTAAAAGACGTCACGTATTACGACTTAAATAATGAGATCAATATTCCCGTTAACAATCAGATTCCGCTCAACAAGGATCAGGAGGCACTTGCCGCTTTCCTTGAACAAAATGTTGAACCGAACACGATGAAATTTGATAGTCTTAAGGCGCGCTTTGACTACCTACGTGAACACGACTATTTGGAAACCCCTGCCATTGATAAGTATGATTTTAGCTTTATCGAAAAACTTTACGATTACTTGCGGTCGCAAGACTTCCACTTCAAGACGTTTATGGCGGCTTACAAATTTTATGCCCAATACGCCTTAAAGACGGATGATGGCGACTATTACTTGGAAAACTTTATTGACCGTGTGGCAATGAACGCCCTCTACTTTGCTGATGGTAATGAAGACTTGGCGATGGACCTGGCCGACGAAATCGTTCACCAACGTTATCAACCAGCCACCCCCAGTTTTCTCAATGCTGGCCGGGCCCGGCGTGGTGAATTGATTTCTTGCTTCTTGATTCAATCGACCGATGATATGAACTCAATCGGCCGGACGATTAACTCCGCGTTACAACTTTCTCGGATCGGTGGCGGGGTCGGTATTAACCTCAGCAACTTACGGGGTGCCGGTGATCCAATCAAGCATATCGATGGCGCTGCTAGTGGGGTCGTACCCGTCATGAAATTATTAGAAGACAGTTTCTCCTACTCTAACCAATTAGGTCAACGTCAAGGTGCCGGGGTCGTTTACCTTAGTGTCTTTCATCCAGATATTATTGCCTTTCTTTCTGCTAAGAAGGAAAACGCCGACGAAAAGATTCGGCTCAAGACGCTTTCACTCGGTGTCACCGTACCCGACAAGTTTTACGAGTTGATCAAGGCTGACGCTGATATGTATCTCTTCAGTCCTTACGGCGTTGAACGCGAATACGGGGTACCGTTCTCATATGTCGATATCACCAAAGAATACGACAATATGGTTAAGAACCCGAACATCCGTAAAACTAAGATCAAGGCGCGTGACCTTGAAAATGAAATCAGCAAGTTACAACAAGAATCTGGCTACCCATACGTCGTCAACATTGATACCGCGAACCGCGAAAATCCTATCGACGGTAAAATTGTGATGAGTAACTTGTGCTCAGAAGTGATGCAAGTGCAAACCCCATCATTAATTGATGACCAACAACAGTATGAGAAGTTGGGAACTGATATTAGTTGTAACCTTGGTTCGACTAACATTGTTAACTTAATGGCCTCTCCAGACTTTGGACATTCTGTTGAAGCCATGGTGCGCGCGTTAACTTTTGTTACTGACCACTCTAACGTCGACGTCGTTCCTTCCATCCAAAAAGGGAACCGTCAAGCCCATACCATTGGGTTAGGTGCCATGGGGCTCCATGCCTTTTTCGCGAAGAATCAGATGGAATACGGCAGTAAAGAAGCCGTTGACTTTACCAATATCTACTTCTTACTCTTAAACTACTGGACCTTAAAAGCTTCTAACGAAATTGCGCGTGAACGTCACGAAACCTTCGTTAATTTTGAAAAATCCAAGTATGCCGATGGTTCTTACTTTGACAAGTACACCACCCAAGATTGGCAACCAAAATATGACAAGACCGCTGCACTGTTTGACAGTATCTTCATTCCAACCAAAGCTGATTGGGAAGACCTCAAAGAAGCCGTTATGCGTGATGGTCTCTATCATCAAAACCGGATGGCTGTCGCCCCAAATGGGTCAATCTCGTACATCAACGATACGACTGCCAGCCTACACCCAATCATCAACCGGGTCGAAGAACGACAAGAAAAGAAAATTGGTAAGATTTATTATCCCGCTCCTTACCTATCTAATGATACAATTAACTATTATAAGTCAGCATACGATACTGATATGCGTAAAGTTATCGATGTCTATGCGGCTGCTCAACAACACGTTGACCAAGGAATGAGCTTGACCCTCTTCATGCGGTCAACTATTCCAGCTGGCTTATACGAATGGAAAGATGGTCGCACTGATAAGATGACCACGCGGGACTTAAACATTTTACGGAACTACGCCTACCGCAAAGGGATCAAATCGATTTATTATATTCGGACCTTTACGGACGACGATGGCGAAGTCGGTGTTAACGAATGTGAAAGCTGCGTAATTTAGTATCTTAGATCTCTAGGAGGATAACAAATGGCAACAGACTTGGCTTACTACCAAAAACTGCTCAGTAATGGCAACTATAAGGCAATTAACTGGGATCGAGTTTCAGATGCAATTGATAAAAGTACTTGGGAAAAGTTAACCGAACAATTTTGGTTAGACACCCGGATTCCAGTTTCCAACGACATGGCAGACTGGCGTGAATTAGATGATGATCACCGGTGGGTCGTGGGACACGTTTTCGGCGGTTTGACGCTGCTGGATACGTTACAATCACAAGACGGTCTGCAAGCACTTCGCCGCAACGTCTTAACCTCACATGAAACGGCCGTATTGAATAACATCCAGTTCATGGAATCCGTTCATGCAAAGAGTTATTCAACAATTTTTGAAACATTGAATACGCCGGACGAAATTAATGAAATTTTTGACTGGAGTGACAGTGAAGAATTCTTGCAAGCAAAAGCCCAATGGATCTACAAGCTTTACGATAACATCGACGAAGATCCATTGAAGCAAAAAGTTGCGAACGTCTTTTTGGAAACTTTCCTGTTCTATTCTGGTTTCTATACGCCACTGTACTACTTGGGCCACAACCAATTGCCAAACGTTGCCGAAATCATTAAATTGATTTT
This sequence comes from Lactiplantibacillus sp. YT640, assembly GCF_049745435.1. Classification (NCBI taxonomy): domain Bacteria; kingdom Bacillati; phylum Bacillota; class Bacilli; order Lactobacillales; family Lactobacillaceae; genus Lactiplantibacillus; species Lactiplantibacillus sp. YT640. The sequence continues at coordinate 27,534 of NZ_JBMNVY010000013.1, read as the reverse complement.
GCGGGACGAAAGTGTCCATGGCACTTACATTGGTTATAAGTTCCAATTAGGCTTCAAAGACCGTTCTGAAAAGCAGCAGGCAGAATTTAAAGACTGGATGTTCGATTTCTTATACAAACTCTATGAGAATGAAGAAAACTACATTCATTTAGTTTACGATCAAATTGGTTGGTCTGATGAAGTCTTGACTTTTAGTCGTTATAACGCCAACAAAGCCTTGATGAATCTCGGCCAAGATGCCCTCTTCCCAGATACTGCGGAAGACGTTAACCCGGTCGTCATGAACGGGATTTCAACGGGGACTTCTAACCATGACTTCTTCTCACAAGTTGGGAATGGTTACCGCTTGGGTCAAGTTGAAGCAATGCAAGACACCGACTACGATATTGGTAATCCAGACGATTAATCAACACGTTAGTTCACAAAAATGCGGCGCCTATCCGGGCCGCATTTTTGCTAGAAAATTTTATCTTGGGGGTAGTTTAGAATGGCAATTCATAATATCTGTGTTTTTTGTGGGTCTAATTCTGGTTTAGATCCCGCATTTAGTGAGAAAACGGTGGCACTCGGTCAATACTTGGCCGCTAATGATTACCAACTCGTCTATGGCGGTGGCGACCATGGTTTAATGGGGAAAGTCGCCAAAGCAACTATGGATGCTGGTGGCCGCGTTATCGGGATCATCCCGCATTTTCTGGTCGCAAGAGAACTTGCATTTAAGGACGTCACGACTTTTATCGAAACGCGCACGATGACCGAACGCAAGGAAAAGATGCTTCACCTCGCTGACGCCTTTATCGTTTTACCTGGCGGGTTTGGCACCTTTGAAGAATTCTTACAAATGTTATCTTGGAGTCAAATGGATATTCACCAAAAGCCGATTGCGCTCTACAACATCGACGGCTTCTACGACGATCTAGTCGCCATGCTACAAAAGACCGCCGATTTAGGGTTTGCCCCCGAGGCTAACCTCGACCTATTCATTAATGGGCATGATCTTGATGAAATTTTCGCTGGTTTCCATGATTTCAAACATGTGTTACCGCCTAAGTATACGAACTAAATAATCTAGCCTACGCAAAACAGCTCTAGTGCTTCTGCCACAATTAGTTCAGCCCTCATCATATTAGTCGGCTGAATTCTAAAGTCATCATAAAATGCCCCATCATTGCTTCTCGCAGTGATGGGGCATTTTGCTATGTCATTAACGATACTTACTTTATGACATACTATTCAGTTATTTCAATCGTTTCAACAACCATACTGGCCGGTGCCGCTCAGACTTGTGTACCCGGGTATTAACGACTTGTAGCAATTGTAAAATGGTGAAGATTAGTGAATTACGTTTTCGGTACGCAATGTACTTCGGTTCCCACTCAGTCACATACTTCTCTTTGTACGACCGTAATCCCTGAAAACCATATAACTGGTAGCCATATTCGTAAATTAAATGAGCAATTTTTTCTTGAATAAAACTGTAGCGTGAAACCCCTACACCGGATAATGGTGCCATTCCCATATTGAAATAAGCATAGCCATCGTCACGCGCCTGTTCAAATAGGTGCACAAAGACCGTGTCCATAATGCCGGATGGCGCCGATTTGCTTGACCGCATTAAGTCAATTGAAGTCGTCTGATGATTTCCCTGCGGCATAATATTCGCAAACGCGACAATTCGGTGGTCAGGATCATAAACGACCGCTACGGGTGCCTGATTGAGATACTGCTCATCAAAAAATCCGAGCGAGAATCCTTTTTCCGTCTCACCTGCTAACCAACTATCCGAAACGGCTCGTAATTCAGCCATAACGTCGGCACTGAACGGTGGCTGCAAGATGGTAAACTCATAGTGATCACGGGTAAACTTATTCATTAGGGCCCGCTCACCCCGTAGCCGTTTACCAGCCAAACTAAAGTCTGCCAATTTAACGTGCCCTTCTTCACCAGTTTTGATAAAGTCAAAGCCCATTTCGTGTAGGCGCATCGTCAGCATCTCACTAATTTCGTAAAAGACTAGCGAGCAACCGTCACTATCTGCGTCATCCAATAACTGTTCCAAGGCAGTTTGTAATACCGCTTGATTACCGAATGGCTCTCCCATAATAATCAGTTTATCGGCCTTCTGTTGGTATAAGAAAATCAGTTGATCGACCCCATCGACTTGATAGTAATATGCTAACTTATCATTCAAATAAGCCAAGTGTGAGATTTCATTGCCGCCATAAGTTTCAATCACTTGTTTGACCCGAGCCGCATCCATCTTTTGACGTAATCGGGCGTTATAACCACTCGCAAAGTAGCGGTACATAATAATCAAAATCATTGCCGCTAAGACTAACCCAATCACTCCAAATAACCAGAGCTTTTGTGATGGGAAGAACAGAGCTTCAGGAACCGCATGCCGATGATGAATTTGGGGCGCGTTATAGACTCCCACAATCGTATACAAGATAAAGGTCACCACATACACGCAGCTAACCCACAACGTTTGCCCCCACGAAAAAGCCAACCGATCACGATAATAAGCATGCCGCGACAAAGCCACTAGCGCTAGAATCACAATCAAGAAAATCACAAATTTCATCGAAATTGCATCATAAACGACGAGCCAGCGAATCGTATTCAAAATTGCAATCAGCAGGACAATCACCGTTGGCCAAAAAGCTTTTTTGACCCGGCCAGCAGTTCCCAACGCCACCCCAATCAGTAAGAAGGCCATAATAATACTGCTGGCCTGATTGATAAAGAAAAAGGTGTACGGATAAAACTGTAAGAAGAGTTTATTGTTATATGCAAAGTTAGGGACCGTTGACATCAACAACATCAGAAAACCAGAAAAATAGAGAAAAACCGTCAGTACCATCTGAGCAACACGTTGTAATGCCTGCTTAGGAATACCCGCTAAGCGCACGTTTAAGCGATGGCCGGTGTCATGGATGAATAAGACCAACCCGATGGCAAACGGGATAATATAGTAGAATAACCGGTAAAATAAGAGCCATGCGACTGCGTCTGGTCGAGAAACTCCGACCGCACCGAGGCCAAAAATCATGAAAACGTCGAATGACCCAATACCACCGGGTACCATTGACACTTCACCGACAACCGAAGCAATCACGAATAACGGCACGACCGCTGCAAAATCAATGGGTAATCCCATAAAGTTTCCAATTAATAAGAAGAACAGCACACAGCCAGTCCATTCACCAAACGACCCACTCAATAACCGAACGACGTTGCCGAGCGTAAGGCCATCGAAGAATTCCGAATCGTTGACTCGTGTAAAAATAAAGATGGCTGGAAAATACAGTGCACCACCGACGAGCCAGATCCAGTAACTGCCATACATGTTCCCAATGCCAAAGCCATAGACTAGCACGAGTGAAATCATACAATATAATGACAATCCCGAAACTAAAAACAAAGCGATCTTGGAAATGGCAAACACGATTTGTTTCTTAGTGGCTTCGCGATTATAAAAGTTAGCACGCAGTGAGGCGCCCAGCACGCCCCCAAAACCACCGATATTCGTAAATGTATTGGTGATCCATCCAGCTTTTAAGATATAGCCAAGTGAATAGTGGTTGGGTAAAAACTTTGTAATCATGACGTCATACGTCAGCATTGGTGTCACTGCGATAATACCAATCACGACCATGCTTAACAGATGCCACCAGCTTTGCGAAGCAAGCGCATTCGCCAACTGCGCGCCACTGACTTCCTTCGCAATTTTGCCGACTTCCGTAATCACAAATAACAGGACAGAGAATACAAATAATGCTTTGATGATCCCCATGCGTTTATTGAGTGCCGTCCCGATTTTCTGTAACGTTGCCTTCAAAAAAATTCCCCCATTGGTGTGTTTGTTCTATTATCGCAATCTTAGCCTGTTTATACAACCGTTATAGGTCGTTAATAACCCCCACAGGTCTGATTTGTCGCCGTATTAAGCTATGAACATTTTAAATATCTACTACTAAATTGTTCCGAATGGGTGTTAGTAGTTAGCACTAATTATGATTAATTGTCGAAATTAATACCAGCATAAACCAATATTAATTGATTTTTAGTTACCAAACTTGCTTTACCAACCTTTACCGTTTATGTATAATTAAAGTGATACATAAATAAGGAGGAATTTCTTATGCACCATGCAAAAAAACTCGTCGTTGCACTAACGAGTCTACTCATCTTAACCGGCTGTACCACTGGTAATCAACAAGCCGCCAACCATACCAGTGTCAAAACCAAGACGGTTCGGGTTGAGAAACGGACTGCTGCTAATAAAGCCGCCTGGGCAAAAGCAAGGGCCGCTAGTCGGGCTAACGCGGCCTCAGCCAAAGCTCTTAGTTCAAACACGACCCAACTCGCAATTGCAACTAGTCAGGCTAAGCGTCAATCCGAACAACTAAAAGCAAAACATGACGACGCAATGGCATCATCAAAATCAGCGTCACAGGCTGCCGCCAAATCAGCTGCTAGTGAAGCGGCCGCACAATCACGCTCCCAGTCAGAAGCCCAGTCCGCTTCGGCCGTCGCAGCCGCTAGCCAATCTAAGCAAGCGGTCAAGGCCAGCAGTCAAGCAGCTGCTCAAAGTCAACAAACTCAAACTAGTACCGCAACCACGAGTCGGCAGAATAATTTTTCTGGCGATACCGATACCGCCCAAACTGGACGCATCGTGGGTAACCGTAATTCCAAAATTTATCACGTTGAAACGGATCAAAACTACCGGATGGCCGGTAAAAATGCCGTTTACTTTAGTACGGAAGACGCGGCGCGGGCCGCTGGTTTCCGTAAGTCATTTCGATAGGAGGATCACTTCATGGCATTGATCGGCACCATCTTATTATTTGCAACCCTGTACTGGTTCTGGCGCTTACATCGGCGCTACCGTGGGCGTCAATGGTGGCGGCATAGTTGGCCGGCCATTATCGCATTGCTCGTCAGCTTTAGTATTCTCGGCACATCTGATGAATCCACTCAGCCAACTGTGAAGACAAAGACCGTTACTAAGACCCACTTAGTAACGGCTAATAATGACAAGCAACTGACGGCACTTCAAGCTGCCAATCGTGCTTCTGCTAGCAGCTTAAAGCAGGCTGCGAAAAAACTTTCGAGTAGTCAACAACATATTGACAAGCTCAAGGCTACGAACAAGCAAGCTGGCGCAACTTCGACAACAGCACCAACCAAGGTCAATTCTGACCATAACCCAAGTAACAATGCGTTGGCTAGTAAAACTTACAACGGTCAACAAACGATCACGATTAATCAGAATCAGCCCGCATTTACCGCTAAGGAGCTCAGTACGAGTCAGGGTGCCTGGCAACAATATGGCAATTTAGACTCACTTAACCGGGTGACGGCTGCTAATGCCCTCTTAAATCAGTCACTGATGCCCAAAGCTGAACGTGAGGCCTTGAATGTTCGACCAACTGGTTGGCATAACAAACGCATCAGTAGCGGTTGGCTTTACAACCGCAGTCATCTGATTGGCTATCAATTAACGGGGCAGAACAACAATATCAAGAACCTCATGACCGGAACCCGTTCTTTGAATGACCCTGAAATGACGACCTATGAAAACCAAGTTGCGGCCTATTTGAAAGAAAGTCCGAAAAACTACGTCCGCTACCAAGTGACCCCCATTTTCAAAGGTAACGAATTGTTAGCCCGCGGTGTTCAAATGCGTGGTCAGTCAGTTGGTAGCAATACTGTTAGTTTTAATGTCTATATTTTCAATATCCAGCCCGGTATGACCTTGAACTATACTGATGGCACTAGTCAGGTCAGTCACTAACGATCATTGATCATCGTATTCAGCCTATCACGCAGCAGCCACAAAAGTGATAGTGCCCTGTTGACCAGAAGTTCAACCCAAGTGAAATTTTAAAACAAGCCCAACAGACGTACTATGCGACGTTCTGTTGGGCTTGTTTTGACTTGCTTAATCCAATACGGTTACGCCTCTAACGCCAAGTCACCGTAATCATACGGTGGTTGATATCAAATTGCACTAACACTTAGCCTAAGTATAAATTCTCAGTAATCGTTATATGCGTGGTCATGCACGTGATGATTCACACCAAAGCCACATTCAGAGATAAAAAAAACCACACCCCATAGTAGGGTGTGGTCTGATGACGTTCCGTTAAGTAAATAATTACTTAAGGGTAACAGTATTATTTGCTTCTATGACAGTAGTTTAACAGGGACTGTACCAGAACCGTACCAGAATACAGTTAAAATAAATTTTTATTATATTGCCGGTGCTTCAAATTAACAGGCTTACGCTTGTTTAGGTAAAGAAAGAACATAGCCAGTGTAAATTATGATCTATTGATATTACACTAACAAAATTAAACTTGCTAATAAAAAAAAAGTATGAGAAGATAATCTTGTCAAGGAATTATCTCTCATACATATGCTAAGCGATATTCAAATGGATATCGCTTTTTTTATTGCTGAAATGTCTCGTTAATCATAGTTTGCACCTTTTTTAAAATATCCGGTGGACACATTTCAATAAATTCGGGATTACGCTTACTCAAGTCAAGCGTTAATAAATGCTCCGTTAAAACACAACCCCTGGTAGTAGTGCGACTATCTAAAGGCAGGTGTAAGGGGAAGTTCTTAGTATTAGTCGTAATGGGTACCACGTGTACTAATCTGCTTACTTTCTCAAAATCTGAGATAGATAGCACTAGTACTGGTCGTCGTCCATCCTGCTCATGCCCCCTCACTGGACCTAAATCTGCCCAAATAATCGCTCCACGTTCGAAATTTTTTTCCAATTCAAACACCTGATTCCATTTATTTTTTTGCCCAAACATCAATAACTCCCAGCATGTTTGGGCAAGTGTTTTTTTGGTTAAAAAATTTCATTTCCTACTGGGTCACCCCAGTCAAATTCAGCTTGATCCTGACTAGCCAAATAATCATGTACATCGAACCCTGCAAACCGTTGCATCAATCGTGACTCTTCCTTTTGTGGTGAAATCAAAATCTTGCCATCCTCTACAGAGATTTGAACTGGCGTATTAATTGGGTTAACAATTCCAATCTCTTTGAGGATTGACTTTTTTAGTCTGATTCCTTGCGAGTTGCCTAATTTAACAATCTTTGCGGATAACAACATAATAATCCACCCCATTCTAAAACTTTATTGTTGAAAAGCATATAAACGACTTAATTTTCACCTTCACAGACATAATGTATTCCTCCTAGACAATAATTGATACAAAATTAGTATACACCCCCTGTATACATTATGTCAAAAAGTCTTATCTTACATATAAATCAAAAATTCCAAACTGTCCAATTAAGGTCAGTGTGGGATTTTATTGTTTTGTCTAAAATTACAACTTTCGTAGTTAAAAATTAATTTTTGCTGTTGCACCAGCATTCTCTCATCATTACAACACTTATACAATGAAAGCATAAATTTCACAACAAACTAAAAAATCCCTACACCAGCAATTGCTAGTGTAGGGATTTCGTCTATTTTATAATCAATTTTGTGCCCGGATAAATCGTTGAATAGATACTATCACCGTTTTGCGCTGCCAACGCGTAGACGCTTAAGCCATTGCGTTGAGCAATCGCCCACCATGAATCACCGTACTTGACTGTATAATACGTGTGAGAATAACCAGCTTTAGAATACCACCTGCCAATTGCCAGTAATGTAGTTTCACAGTAGTGAGTATTAAAGTTGCACGATTTCTCATGTATTCCTATGATAATAATGGAACCTAGTAATAATCTGGTTTCCTCTTTCGCTAAGATACTTTCTCTTATGTATTAGCCGTCTGCCTTTACAGCAGGCGGCTTTTTACGCAAAAAATCCCCCACGCCGAAGCGCAGGGGAAAAGTTGCACAATGATCAAGCTCCACAATTAATGAAACTCTATATCAAGTTATAGCCAGTAGTTATTATAGCACTATTTTGCCGCTTGTGAGGCGGATTCTGACGCCGTTTCAGTATCAGATGATGCAGAACTATTCACTACAGCGACTGTAGACGTGGGTGCTTGTAATTCGTCAGCGGCCTGATTAGCGGTCGCTTCAACCTGACTTTCCTCATCGTTATCAGTCGTTGGTGCCGTCACCGTTTGAACGTCAGTAATAACGCCCAGCATACCAAGGATCGTTAATACAGTGTTGATAACAGCAACAATGGCTGACCAATCACCGGCAAACTTGATGCCAAATACAGCTAGTACCTGTTGAATTAAAACGATCAGCAACGAAATAATCCCAGCAATCAACTTACCATTCAAGCTTCCATCGGCATTCTTAAAACTAATCTTTTTCATTTGATTTGGCTTCCTTTTCATATAGATGTTTAAGTTCAATGTCATGACCATCTAACCGGTCTTCTACCTTAATGACCCGATTTTCAATTGCGTTAATTGTTTCGGCGTTTTGCTGTCGTACTTTTAAACTTTCATCAGTAAAACGGCTAAGCCGCTTGCCTAAATTGTTAAGTGGAATGCGGACCGTCTTATTGAGAATCCAATTAGCTAATACACAAATACTAGTGACAATTGCAGCAATCGATCCCCATTCATCCCAACCTAAACCTAATAGTGTATGCAATCACCGCACCACCAATCTCTGGCCAGGATAGATAGTGGTGTAAATTGTCTTGCCATTATGACTAGCTAATGTAGTCATACTTAGGCCGTTGTGCTGAGCGATTGACCACCAGCTGTCGCCAAACTTGACTGTGTAATACGTATGACTAACCAGCTGACCAGTAACTCGCTTCCCGTAAGCTGGCCCATTGGTGACACCTAGCTTGATAAAGCCATACAGGCCGTTTGAACGGGTGTAGCGTGCCCATACATAGTCGTGTTCAATAATAACCGCGTTGTAAATCACACTCTCACCCTTGTAATAGGTAGCCACTTGACTAACTTTGTCGCTATCCGTATATCGTACGGCCAGAGTCCGATTAGGATAGAACACCCCACATTGGTTGTATTTAACAACCTTAAAGGTGGCCTTCTTAGCTGCCTGAGCCTTTTGAGCCTGCTTAACATTGGCCTGAGCTTTAGCCTTGCTAGCAGTTGTATAGCCTGACTTGGTAATGCCCGTTAAATCAACGTTGCCGTCTAATCCTTGTGGAACGCCATTCACATAGCCAGTAATCCGATACATACTCGTAAACTGGAATATAGCCACGCCGTCCATGCTAGGAAACCAGTTATAATCAGGACTAGTTCTAACCAGATAGTCCGGATATTCAGCTAGCCATAAACAGCTACCGTAGGCACGTACAATGGCACTCACATTAACATGTGCATTTAAATAATCTTTGCCACCATAAAGCGTTGGGGTATAGCCATACGCCTTAATTAACTTAAATTGAGTTTTAATGACGTTAGTGTTGGCTGTCACACTATTAGAAGCCCCGTCCTCATAGTCTAGCGCTACAATACTACCCTTGGGCGTCCTAACACGTGGCAAGTAATAGGCCATCATAGCCTTGGCATTGGTCATATTGCCACCGACACCATCCCACAAATAGGTGTGTACCCGTTTACCAGCCTGCTGAGCTGCTTTAACTTGGCTGTTATACGTGGTTTGAGGGATATTAGTACCGCCATAGAAGCCACCTGCCTGTGATAGTACAAACTTATCAGTGTTGTAGCCAAATGTCCCACTATTACCGTTATATTTAGACCAATCAACCCCTTGGTCACGGCTAGTTGAAGCCTGACTGGTAGCATTGACCATCAAAAAGGCCATAAAAATGGCGCCCACCATTAAGATGAGTGCCTTCAACTTGCGCTTATTCAATTGTCTGCCTCCTATTGTACGCTGCTATTATCTGCGGTAGCTGATACCTGTGCAGCTTTGTAGGCTGTAATTGCATCGGATACTTGAGTAACCTGAGTTTGGGTAATCAGTGATTTTACTAGATAATTGCCAGCGTATACAGTTGCTAAGTCCGATGGAATCAATCCATTGTTAATACTGCTAATTAATCCTTCTGTTAAAAATTCGCTCAAATCAAAACTCATGACAAAGACCCCCCTAGCGCTACAATAGCCGCTTTTATTTTTGCGTAATCCGATTGCGTCAAAATTTCTTCTGGATTAGGACTCCAATCGGTAGCTAAGCTACCCGTTTCGATTTTTGGCGAGTGGCACCAAATTTCACCAATATCATTCACATACAGCTTAAATACACCAACCGTATCATCTGTTACTATTCCGGGCAGATAAATTTTAGTATAGATATCACTATCAATCGTAAACGTTTTAGCCATACCGTCAAAACTTAAATATAATTGACCATGTCCACGAGCCATAACACTTTGGGTAACAGCTTCACCAACTTCAAATTTATGAGTCGGGTATTGATACAAGCCAATTGCAGCGCTTCCAAGACTATTTTTGATATGCAATACTGTATTATCGACGCCAGCTTCAGTGATTAATTCAAAAATTTCTGCTTTGTCATGTAAGTTTTGAGACCAATTGGGATTTAACGTGGCAGAATTTAAAAGGTAATTTTGTCCGCCGACCTGCAAGTTATTAACCTGACTCTGCAAACTCTGGAATGCCGGTGCACTAATTAACCCAGTGTTATCAACAGTCCCTGTATCGCCTTTGTCACCTTTGTCACCCTTAGGACCTTGAATACCAGTTGCTCCAGTATCACCTTTATCCCCCTTATCGCCCTTGTCACCCTTATCGCCTTTATCACCTTTATCACCTTTGGCAATCGTGCTTGCGGCTTTATTCAGTTCTTCCACAAAATCGTCAAATGTAATGGTCGTAATCGTGGCACCCGAACTATTTTCGATGTTGGTTGTTACTATAAAGTTGAGTGGGTTGCCACTAGGATAAATGCTAGTCCCTTGGTCGTCCGTCACCCAGACTTCTAAACAGTAATTACCGGTTGGAAAATTATCCAGCGTGTCCTTGTCAAAGCTAAAATTGAATTGTCCAATTGGTAGTTTTGCTAAACTATCAATACTAATTAGCTGTCCACGTAGATAACCGCTACGGTTACCAATCTTGACAGTAATTAATTTCGCCGTTGTCAGGTCAACCGGTAGGTCTTCATTTTTACAGACCAGCGTAAACGTGGTTTCATCATCGCCGACTTTAACCTCTTGCGGTGTTTCATACGCAAATTCAAGTGTCTTTGTCATGTCATCGCCTCCTGTTATTTAGTGGTTGGTGCCACATAATCCTCACCAGTGATTTCTTTGTATTGATCGGCTGTCAAGCCGAATCCCACAAACACCTTATAGTAGTTAGCGTCATTTTGACCCCAAGATTTAAACAGTTGGCATTCTTCATAAATAGTCATTATTTAGCACTCCCTTTGCTTAAAGTTGCAATCTTTGCTTCTTGATCCATGGCTAATTGTTTTAATTGGATAATGTCTTTTTCCTGTTGCATCAGTAATTGTTGCTCAGTTGTGGGCATTGCCGGTGTCTCTGTTGGCGCCGTGTAGTCTGGATTAATGACAATCAAATTCTGCTTTAATAAATACCGTCCAGGCTGAAAGTCAACCGTAAACTCGTCCGGGATTTGACCCGTATAATCGATTCCCCCTGTCAAGCTTCCAAAAGACGCATAGCTCGTAATTTGTTGTTGTTGATCGACTAATAACTGCATCACGTTACCCCCTAATTCCTTCGATTCGTTGTAAAACCGTATCTGTAACTTGAGTTGAATTTCCTGGTGACGGATTAAATAATACTTGAGAAATCGTCATACTGTTACCATCATCACTCTGGTCTATCGTAAGCTCAAGTGAACGGGTATTTTTACCATCATGAGTTTGGCCGACTTGTGTAATATAACGCGTTTTACCATTTGTTGCTGAAGTTCTCAGGCGTGTTTGACCTAATGCTGTATTCACAAAAAATTGTAAATCATCAAATTCATTGATAGATGATTTTAAATTAACTGTATCGCCAAGCTTAGCTGAACCTTCCCACAATTTGACGGGCATAACAGAATGAGGATCTCGCCACTTACCCTGATACTTTTCAATATAGGTTAGACTACCAATAAACAGCAGAATGCCATAATCACCGTCATCAGTAAACACAGCTACAATAAATCCATTAGCATATTCATTATCCATATGTGGCAAATTATTTTCAGTGCTGTGGTAGTGATATAAACCACTTTCATTAATCGCTTGAATATCATTGTTTGGCACGGCTACCGCATCCTTGAAAGCGTCCCCAGTTAGTAGCACATTACGCCCATTAACCGTTAGTTGATCGGTGAAGTTCTTCGTCCCACCAATCGCCATTTGGTTACCGCTAGTCATGACTAATTTATCAGTTGCGTCCTTAATCGCTTGCGTTAAGGTATAAGGATTGGTTGGATTGCCATCCTTATCGACGAGTTGATCGAAATATTCTTGTGTCATTTACTAAAACTTCCTTCCTACACTAGCTTTCTCTGATTTGGATCATAAGAAATTACCGTGTCAAATGGAGCTAATTTAGTGTCTAAATCGCTGGTTTTGACAATGTTGCCAGCCTTAATTTGAACGTTCAAATTATCAATTGCGTCTTGAGCATTCTTGGCAGCGTCTTGGACACCCTTGACTTGGGTGGCAAAATTATTTTCTTGTGTTAGTAAATCTTTAAGACTAGCATCGTACTTGGCTTGAACGTTCGCAACCAAAGCATCATAATCGCTGAGATAATCTTTACTATTAATCCCCATTTCAACAATGTTTGAATCAACATGAATGGCCACATCAACGGTCGTATCGACTTGATCGCCACGCATTAATTTGAAAAATGCTTGTTTGTAATCCCCCTTAACCGTAAAAGCTTGCGGCGGGAATACGTACCTAAAGATGCCGCCTTGTGGGTCTAAGACAGTTCCACCGTTATTATCAATAATATGAGTATCGTCAGCTTTGACCCCTTCAAACACGACGTTAATTCCAGTCAGATCATAATTTCCACCATTAGAAACCAGCTTCACGGTAACAGCCTTGAGGCCACCATCGCCAACCCTGGCATAAATGGCTTGCTTGGTCACTTGGTTATCTGGTACTTTAGTAATGTCATACACTAAATCTTGGTTTGCCATTTAGTTCACTCCTATCCATAGAAATAATATAGTTGCTTGGCTAATTCTTGGGCAATAAGCTGATGACCAACACTATTCGGGTGTAAGCCTTCTGGCATCATTTTTTTCCGAAAGGCTGGGTTCATCGGCTGAAATAATGCCGGTTGCATGAAGTCGGCGTATGGTAAATCCAAATCGGTGCAAGCTAACTTTTGTGCGTCCATGTAATCATGCAAATCCTTACCTAGATCATTTTTGGTGCGGTCTGTCCGTCGAATTGTAGTACCATTAACCGGTACTTGCAGTGTCGCTGTCATGACAATAATTTTAGCTTGTGGATTAAGCGAGCGAATATTGTCAACGACACGGTAAAAGGCACCAATGTAAGAAGTTTTTTCATCGTCTGACTTAGTACCGACGAGGGAATTTGCTAACCAATCATCATCAGTTCCTTGAATGATTACTAAATCGCAGCCAGCAATTTGCTTACTCTGAGCGTAAATACTGTTATCATCATTGTTCATCATATGAGCACCGCTGCTTGATACGTTATTAATCTTGGCCCCGGAAGCTTTCACTAAAACATCCCCAAAGTTGACGTCAGCAAGATGACCATGTGCGACACTATCGCCGATAATGCCAATATTTTTAGCATTTTTAACAGTAGTAGAAAGCGCCAAGTAATCAGTGCTAATTCGGCCCGCATCGTCAACCGTGATGGGTCGTTGCCATATCTCGGTGATACCTTTAAGATAGTTAATTTCAGCCATCAGCCGGTCACTCATTGAAGCTTGTTGCTGGCCTTGTGAATCAGTTCTAAACGTCAACACTTCTTGTGTAATTTGAAGTGGTGATAAGTCAGGCAAAACAATTGCTCGTATTTCTCCCCATAGCTCGTTTTTAAACGCTTCAAGCTGTTCTGGCTGGATAATTAATTGATTGACCTCTTTTTCTAAATCATTAACTTGGGATTTGATTGTTTCCCAGTCGTTTTCATTTAAAGCATCTTGAATTATCGTAAAATTAGATATCAGCATTTCCCGTAGCGGAGCATCATACACAGCAGATAATTCATTAGCGAATAATTTAATGCTCATTCAACCGCCTCCTTCTTTTGCCACGTCACTTTCCCGTCATTATCAATGGCAGGTTCCCATACCGTTCCATCTGGTGACGTCAACTGCCCAATTAAACTTAGTCGTTGGTCCAAGTCATCACTAGTAACTAACTCTGGTTTATTGGCAATCTTCTCCCAGCTAATTGGAAACTGCATTGAAAGAATATTAATAGCCTGTTGCACCGTCATTTTATCCATTCGCGGCACCACCCAATGCATTAAGTCTTGCTAGTGTACTCGCATCAGTAATCAAATCATTGCCGTCTACAGCATCAAGCCCGGCCTTTAGCTGTGCGATTTGCTTACCAGAATCACTATGAGCAGTCTGCAATCCCGCGGTGATTTGTGTAAAGCTTTTGGTCATATTGCCAAATGTCACGCTAGTCGTCGCTGGGTTAACCAAATCAATCACGGTTTCACTGATTCGAGTTTCAACATCAACACCATTGCGATCCCGAATATAGCCATAATTTCCAACCTCACTGTTATTAATCATTCCAGATACCGAGTTAGTCTTGAAATCATTCAATGTCGCAGTTCGCTGAATCAACGGCACATCTTGTAATTTTGATTTCAAATATGCCAATAGGGAATCACTATTCGTGAACCGCTCATCAGAAATTGGCTCTGCATCAATTACACCCCACGTTGTTGCGTTAGGACTCGTGTACTCAGCAGTAGCCAATGGCTTTTCTTTGTCGTCTAACTTACCTGTACCTTTAATATGAGTTGCAATCGTCGTGTAATCACTCTCATCGGTCAACGAGCTAAGATTCAATCCATCTAACCAAACGAAAGCATCACGCTTACCGACTTGTTTATAAATATCAATGTGCTTGCCCGTACTAGTCCATTCGAAATTGAAGTCCGACATCAAAGTGTTTAAGAATAAATCAAATGCTAATCCAGTACCGAAATCTTCAGGAAAATCATAATGATTGAAATCATCATGAATCGTATACGTAAAACCAGTGCCTTCAGTAATTAGCTGCATACAGCTATCGAGCGACTGGGATCCCTTTATACTCTTCTCAACGTAATGGTCATTTAAATCGTGCACAGCGCCTAGAAACGTTGCTTTAACATTGCGACTACCACCGATGTTAGATCCATTCATGGTCTGAATACGATAAGCTTCACCACTATCAGAATCTAGCAAAAGCGTGCGTGGTTGCAACATGCCTACGGCAGACGCATTCGTACCCGTGTTAATGAACGTCAATTCCAACTGCGCCACTTGATTCACGGTTTCAGTCAATTGTGCTGAAATTGGGATAACTGGTAGTTCGTTACCTGTTACATCACGTAAATAAAACACTTTCACACCTCCTAAACGTAATACCGTGTATCAAATTCCAAATCATAATTAGTTGCGCCTGCAATTTGTAGCTCGTTAATCCCTTTGACGTAATCTAAATAGGCATGATTCCCCTTGCTGTAGACATTCACGCCATCCACAACTGGAACCATGCCATATAAAATTAGAGTTTGGGATTTCTTCAACGCTTGATTTAACTGAAACACTTGTCCCGTAGTTTTGTTAGTAATCGATAATTGACTAGCCACATCTCCATGGAAGGTTAATGTGGCCGTCTTGCCATCAGCCAGCAGCGGAATTGAGCCACCAACAAACACCTTGACGTCACTTTGATTGGTGAAACGATACGGCGGCAAACATGCAAACGGAATATCAAATCCTAATGGAATGTTATTCTCCATGTTAGCAGTAGTGTTAATCGTCTCACCAAATCCACCAGTAACAACTAGGTTAACTGTGATATCCTCCGTCATAATAGGTGACGCTTCATAAGGGTCTACATTAAAACCATCATCCGCATGGACTGGCCAACGAATCGATGGAATGACGCTACTAACAACATAAAAATCTTCGTAACCACGAAATAAATCAAACAGCTTCAACCGCATTAGTTCTTGGTCAACTGAGTCAATTGTTTTAACGTCAAAAACTAGCGGTATCTTGCGTTCACTCGTGTGTGTTTCAGATGAAGCTACATTGTACTTACCAACTGACGTGTAAGTTCGAGTGAACGTTGGTGCAGGTGGTGAAAACTTTTCTACTTGAATACCCAAATCAGATAGCCAGTAATTACTGCCATCCTGTTGAATCACTTGAATATCTAACTCCATCTATTTGCCTCCTCTCGCTCGATCAATGACAACATCTTGGCCTAGAGCCAGCTTAATTAACGGATACTGGGCATTAAAAAGGACGCCATTATCTAGTTTGGCAGTGATGTTAACTGTCTTGCTAGTAATTGCGTCCACTAATGACTTGACCACACCTAATACCTCACCAGTTCCGTTCGCCACTGTACCACTGACTGCGACGGGCCCACCGTTCTTAGGAACATCTAAGGGGATGGTACTATTTAATCCAGCGGCCTGCTCCGCACTTGTAGCAACGAAGGCCTGCTGACCAAATGACATCTTGACAGCTTGGTCCGTTAAATACTTGCTGTAATTCGACTGATCATCCGGGATATGAATTTCACGTTGGTTATGCTCAGATACCCATGCTAACTGTTTCTCATAGGACTCACCGCCCTTGTCAAAACGACGATGACCACTGGGCGCCCAGCCGCGATTCCACATCAAATCGTTGTACCAGTTGGAATCATTAAATAACGCCAATAATTGGTCATAACCATTAGCACGGTTTCCATGGCCTTTAACCGCGTAATACCGGAATGTTTGTCCAATAAATTGAAGCAACCCTTGGGCAGGGTCAACACCAGTATTGACATCCACATAGCCATGTTGAAATACTGTTGGATTACCACCGGACTCGTGATTGATGGTATTAAGGATTTTCTTAACGCCATCTTCAGGCATCGATACGTGCATAGCAGCGGCGGCTCGTTTGATGTACGGAATCTACCGTGTTACACCAGCGCCACCCGGATTACCAGCACCCTCAATGGCTAGTTTCTTTAGCCAATTGGTTTGTTTCTTTTCCCAGTCCTTAGTATCTGGGCCAAACTGGTTCTGTGAGCCACCCGGAAATAGGTTCATATCAAAACTTGAATCTATTAATTTTTCCCAGTTCTTAATCGGGTGCTCCATGAACTTCATAGCATCACCAAATAGGTTCTTGATCCAATCAACGATGTTACCACCAGAACCAGTCGCAAACATCGGTAACCCCATCATTTTAAGGAATGGTGCCGCTTTTTCAGTATCCTCACCTGAAAAGACTTGAGCACCGACAGGCAAGTGGGTCACAGTTGGAACAGCCGGTGACAGTCCTAATGATCCATTACCGTAATCAATCAATTCTGGCTTATAACCATCACCGACTATTGCAGTTTCAGGACTTGTGATTTTACCATTAGTACCGGTTTTATGTGGTATCCCTGTCGTTATACTTAACTTGTTTTCAGTTGCTGTGTAAGAACTCTTGCCACCAACAGCTTTAGACAATGCATTAACGCTAGCTCCACCTTGATCGAGGTTATGAGCCACACCCTTTCCAACTCCGCCAGCAGACTTCAAGGGGTCGGCAGCTTTCTCAACTAGGCCTTGATTGAATGATTCCATTGTATCGTTACCAGCACCAACAGCTTTTTGCCCCAAAGTCATAACATCTTTGATGGTTTGAGCAGTCCCTGTAACTGAATTAATAGGCACCTTTTTCTCATCGTTGATACCATCGTTATAACTATCCATGGTCTTACGGCCGCTTTCACCAATATCGATATTAGTCTTCCCCTTAACCATCGCTGCTAATACTTTCAAGTAGTTTTCAGTTGAAATTTTTTTATCAGCATAAGCCTTGTTAAGGGTATCCATGGTCCATGACCCTTCGCCAGTGATATTGATTTTAGCCCCACTCTTTACAGCTGACTTTAGCTTATTCAATGCAGATTTAGCACCAGGGATACCCAATTCAATACCTGTTGCTAAAGTATCAATATCTTTTTGCCCAATCTTTTTCAAGTTATGATCAAAAATATTAGAAATTGCTTTACCATAACGTGTCTTTAAACCACTCTTGGTAATAATTCCAAGATCCAAGCCTAATTTGAGTGATTGAATATCGCTCTTACCCAGCTTAGATAAATCCTGCTTAAAAATAGCAGCATATTGTTTGCCATACTTACCCTTTAAATCGGAGTCTGTAATTGAGCCATCTTTCAAACCTTTTTTCAATGTTGAAATATCATCTTTACCCAGCTGTGATAAGTCTTTAGGAAACAGCCCCATGATTTTTCCATTGAATTGTCCATTTAGGTCAGATAATGTAATTACGCCATCTTTGAGGCCTTGCTTTAGAGTCTTCATTTCCTGATCGCTTACTTTAGACATATCATTGGGGAACAAGCCAACAATTGAATGACCAAACGTAGGTGCTAAACTTTTAAGCGATAATACTCCCGATGATAAACCGGATCGTAATTGTTCAATCTCGCTTTTAGACAAATCACCTATCTGATCTTTTCCATCATTTTCAAATTCATGAAGAATAGACGCAAAATAATATTTTGCTTCTTCAAAGCCAGTTTTAGATCCCGATTTTATATCACTCCAAAACGAGGCAGCTGTCTTCTTACCATACTTTCCAAGATCAATCTTGCTAGTTGTGTCTGAAAGATCCAGACCCCATTGCTTAGCAACTGCCGTAGCACTGCCCAGGCTTCCGTTGTTCAGTGCCTTAATATAATCGCTATGAATCTTAGCGGCCGCTTTGGCGTTATCAGCACCCGACTTAGTAGTGGTTGCTAGTAAGTCATCAGCGTCAACTTTGGCTTGAGCAACAGCTTGGTCAGCATCCATCCCCATTGCCTCATAGGCTTTTTCCTGAGACTTCTGGAACTTAGCTATATTCTTTTCAATGGTCCCATGCGCGTTGACTTGATCATCAATGTACTTCTGATTGTCTTTCTTATGATCAGCAATCCACTTAGCTGCAGATTCTTCGCTGTTGCTGACATCGTCCCAATAAAGCTTTTCCTTTTTGCCATTCTCATCGGTAATCGTTTTCGTGTATTCATCATCAAGCGTTTGCTTAGTACGCAAGCTTTCACGACCATTGTTGTTATACGCATCGCCAGCCGCCTTTTCAGTTTTGATGTATTCCAATGAAGCTTGAGTTTGTTGCTTGTTACGCTTAGCGTCAAGCATGGCAAGTGCTTGGTCGTATTGGTCTTTGCTAATTTGGTCATTTTTTCTTAGCGATTTCAGCTCAGACAGACTCTTCTTGTAACTATCACTTGCCTTGCCGTAAGTCTTAGAGTATGCCGAATCTGCTGACTTCACGTCTGCCTTATACATGCCATCTGTAATAGTTCCATGCTGTTGCGCATAAGCTTTATACAAGGCTTGTTGGTCCTTGTAAGCCAAGCCAAACGCAGAAATCTGCGAATCAATGTAAGCCTCAGCCTCATTTAGTTTAGCCTTTTGAGTAGTAGACAGCTTTGAGAAGTCACCGTCAACTGACTTTAAAATGCTCTCCATCGTTTTTTTAGCTTTTTCAAGCTTACTAGTTTGCCCATCAGCCCGCTTATCAACGCCCTTTTCAACTTGCGTTACCCAGCTATTGCCAGCACTTCCAAAGCTTCCGGATAAGTCGGATAGTGCATCCATCCCGGCCTTTTTAGTCTTGGAAAACTGTTGTTCAACCAAATCAGCCATCTTACTGTATTTAGTAACCACATCGCTAGATAATTGTTTAGACTGCTTACCTACCGCGGTGTCCAATAGTGCCATATCATTCTTGGCTTTTTGATGTAGTTCGTTGAATGAGCCAATTGCTTTTTGCGAGTTTTGACTAATATTGGCACCATATTCGTCCATCGAAGCACGTTGGCGCTTCAACTGGTCACTATGCTCCTTGCCGGCTTTAATCGCAAAATAAGTTGCTGTCCCCACAGCTGCTACACCTAACACGACCGGGGCGGCAGCCGCAGCCAATGCGCCCAATCCTGAAACTGTACCTAATGCTGACCCGCCTAAACCTAACAAGGATGCTGAACCTGTTTCTGCGCCACCACTAAGGCCAGCAATGACAGTACTGGCCGCACCGCCATCTTTAACTAAAGTGCCAAATAACGGTGATAGTTTAGCAGCACCAACCAATAGTTTCATAGATCCACTAGTTAGTAGCCCTACACCAGAGGTCAATTTGCCAAACATGCTAATCAATGGACCACCAGCTGCAACAGCTAAGCCTGTATTAAGAATTAGCTTCTGCGTTGCCGGATCTAAGTCGCTAAAACGGTCTAGCATATTCTTTAACTCACGAATAATGGGCGTGAGGGTTGGTAGGAATTTCTGCCCAAATTCAATCTCTAAAGCGTTTAAACTAGATTTAAATTGGGCCATGGTGAACTGACTCGTGTTACGCATGGTTTTGTTGTATTTATCAACGGTTCCATTGCTGTGTTCGATCTCATTAGATAACGATTTGTACCGGTCAAGATTAGCGTCCATCAAGGTCATACCAACCTTCATATTTTCTTGACCAACAACGTTATACATAAATGACTGGCGCTGCTTATCATTCATCTTCTGGTAGGCACCCTGCATTTGTCCAAGAATATCAAAGACGTCTTTCATTTTGCCTTTGCTATCGAATACTTGAATATTGTATTTCTTTAAATCCTTAGCTGCTTGACCTGTCCCTGTTCCAACTCGTGTCATCAATGATGACAGCCCCGTACCAACAGAACTAGCGTCAATACCAGCAGACTTTAAGCGCCCTGCAATTGCCATAAATTCATATGTTTTAACGCCCATGGCGTGCATTGCAGCACCAGCATTACCACTAATTTCTTTCAAATCGTCTAATGACATGGCTGACTTATGGGTGGCTTCAGTCATCTGATTCATCAAGCTATTACCATTCTTGATTACAGTACTGTTTGAACCCAAGTTCTGACCAAATTGTTCAAGCATAGAAGCGGTCAGTTTAATAGACTCCCCAGACTGATCGGAATTAGCGGTCATAGTCTTTAACAACTCTGGCATCATTCCCATGGCTTGTTTGACATTGTAACCATTAGAAACCAATTCAAACATACCATCATTGATTTCTTTGGTACCAACACCAAATTCTTTGGACCATTTTAATGTGTCTGAAGATAGATTCTTCATAATTGAGCTTGTTTGGCTAGCAGAGTATCCTTGTGCAACAACTTCCTTACGGATATCAGCTAATTGATATTGATAATCGGAAGCGGCTTTAGTTGCTACACCCAGTGCTGTGACAATAGGTACCGTAAAACCAATAGTGGCCTTACTTCCAAGAGAGCTAATCTTTTCACCAGCATTTTGTATCTTAGTACCCATTATCATGGCTTTGTCAGCTGCGGCAGCCATTTCAGGTGTTAATGCACCAACACCCTTTTGCAACTTGCCTGCTGACAAAACCAGAGCTTGCTGTTCACGTTCAAGGGCAGCATATTTACTTTTAGCTGCTACTACTTGAGCAGAATTATCACCTTCTGCTCGTGACAGACGACCAATTTCACCAGCTGTTGCTGTCATCTCTTGTCGGTTAGCTTGCAACTGCGCTTTATAAGAGTTCAACTTAGAAACTTGAGAAGACATGTGCAGCCCTGCTTGTTCTTGAGCGGCTGATAGCTTACTATAACTGGCTGCAGTTGTCTCTAACCCTTGATTCAACACTTTTAAATTGGTAGCTGCTTTCGGGCTAACATCCACGTCTTTAAATGTTCGCTTAAGAACTTCGGCTTGTGCAAGTGCCTCTTTAGCGATTAAGTCCACGTTAATCTTGACACTACCAGCAATATCAGCCATCTACACACATCCTTTCTATATTTTCCCTTGCTCCCGTAACTCTTTCATCCGTAACGCCTTGTGTGGCATATCTAAATTAGCTAGCTCGATAGATAGTTCATCTGGTGTCAGCTTGCCGTCGCCATCGGTGTGAGCTTGCTTTAATCCATAAATCAGCTTCATTTGTTTCAGATAAGTTTGCGTATCAGCATCCATATCATCACTAACCTTAGCCAGTCGAAATCTGACAACTTTTTTAAATTGCGTATCTTCATTCAGACCATCTAACATTGTTGTAAATCGTTCCCAACTAGAACTATCTCGATCTAAATCGATACCATATTGTTGTTGGAACCCAGCCTTGATTAACGATTCGTCTTCATCAAAATCAAAAGACCGCTTACCAGACTTGAGCACCTTAGCTCGAACCCGATCGCGGTCATTATTGATTTTTGTATTAAATATTTCAGACAGTAACTGACCCTTGTCCTCAAAACGTAGCTTGCTCGTATCGTCTAATACCAGCGCTTTTAAGCTGACTTCTACACGCTCTGGTATAGTGAGACCTTCATCCCGGATCGCTTTAAAATAGAGCAACACCATGCGAAATGAAAGGTCTAAACGATACCGATGTTTCCGAAATACGATGCTGTTAGTGTTTATCTCGGTAAAACTCATTGTTCATTCTTCCGCAATTCTGTAATGGACTGTAAGTACTTATCGCGATAATCGGAAATATCCGTATGTTGTTCTACGTTAACCATGATTTGAGCGACAACTTTAGCAAATACCACCATGGAATCATTGCAAGTATGATATAGTTTCTTGCCAGCATCTTTACCAAACATGCCATCAAGTAATTGATAAAAGCGTTCCTTAGCTTCAATCTTATATTTGTTCTGAATATCATCGTACATTCGCAAATAGCGTCGTTGTAGGACTTGTTTCTTATGATCTAATGCCGTCATTGGCTCATTAATCATATATTTTTCCAATTGAGCTTCTTTATCAGTTAACTCAACTGATCGATGATGTAACTCCTGCTGTAATTTCACCTCAGCCATTTTAATATCATTATATTGATCTGTAAAAACAGCAAACGATTTATCCGCAAAGCTCACCGTGTAACTCTTATCACCAATTTCAAAAGTCATACTGTCACTAGGAACCTCTAATTTAATTACATCACTCATGCTGGTACCTCCTAATATTTTTAGTGCTATGTATGACGGATTACTCCGCCACTTGCCTACATACTTGTTACCACTGCACCATCAGTTGTAGGCATTGCATTGATACTTGATGGTGCTACTATTTTGACGTGCCATCTGGTAAATTAGCTTTGACATGCAAGATAAGCGCATTTTGACATGGTGTATCTGCTAAAGCAGCTTTCATATCAGCAGCTTGTGTTTTTGCAATTAAACCTGGAGCAGCGTTATACGTCATAGTAGTTTTGAAACTACCATTATCATCAGCGGCACCACCACCATCATCAATATCGGTAAAGGTTCCCATCCCTGTTTCAATCATGTTAGGGGTAAGTGATCCATCATCTTCCTGCAACCATTGTACTTTCCGGAACATCCGTTCACGTTGACCGCCGGTTTTTTGCTTCATACCAGCAATATCATCTTGGGCCGGATTACCAATTGAACGGTCACCAGAAATATCATACGATGACGTTACCCCAGTCACTGTCTGCCGTTCCTGACCGCCACCATTATAATAAGCGGCAGATTTCTTCTTATCAGTATATTTAGGTGTGAAAGTTGTAATACCATCACCTAAGTACATCCAAGTAATCGTCTTGTCTGTCCCAGTCTTACCTACCCAATATTCATCTAAATAATTTTCTTGAATTGATCCTTGATAATTCTTATCGGTAGGATCATTTGTTGGCGTTGTAACATCAGCCATTTTGCATTCCTCCTAAATTAAATAATTACTTGTACACTAAAAGCGCCTTGATAGACGCCATACTTTTGAGCATCTTGACCATCGTCATCCTGAACAGTGGCTAGAAACTCCGGTGAGGTTGTCATCTTAGCGCTCATGAATTTGAAACTTCCATTCTCACTTTTGATTGATATCGGCGTTGCATTCTCCATGATGTCCATAATGGCACTGAGAGTGTTAATACAAACAATTCCGTGTGGATGTTTAGCAGTGATTGCAAATGCAAAACTACGGCGGCGGCGACCGTCATAATATCGCGTTGCCGGTCCAGCGGGTTGCAATGTATAACTCAGTGACATTCCAGGAGCATAGTCATTGCCAAGTGTTAACGTATCAAACAGCTTAACGTTAGCACTAATATAATTAGCAACCCGAACATCCAGATCAAGGTCAACTTGACTCACTACGTCGCCCCCAATCCGTGTGCCACGAGCGCTGCCCAATTGTGACCATTAACCAAATAGGCTTTATCAACCCAACCCTTTTGCGCTAACGCATGCTTAGTGTGGTTATAATTCAAAGGCCGATTCGTCACTACTTTGTGATAGCCTCTCCGCTGACCCATTGTATCAGGTGCCTTCACCATTACTTTACCACCGTACATATAGGCCGCATACGGTTCTGTCCAAACAATAGTAACGCCAGTACCGGTTTGAATTCTCGATACATGGCCAGCTAAATAACCATTTAGAAATGGCACATATTGGTCAGAATCACGCACAATCACATCTGCTAGTCGGTTTGTCAGCACATTAAGATTATTCAAACGTGTAACTAATGGTGACAAGTCTACTTTGTTAGTCATTGCAGCACCCCTTCCCAATGATGAACATGCGTACCGAAATCATAAATAGGATCAAGACTCTTCACGATTAGCGATTGGTGAGTACTTTGTACTTCAACCTTGTCGTTAATCTTGGGCAACCTATCTAGTGGCGTCGAGTTAGTTGAATCCACAATTAGTGTATAGGCCCCGGTGACAACCTGTGCACTAGCATTACCACCAACGGATTGAACCGACACTGAGGTTGCAGGTTCGACTCGTACATGTCTAATCGTGTAGTCATCAGATCCATTACTATCTGAGCTTATAATCCATGAATCCTGTTTGGCTTTATTAGCGTCGTAGGGTGTCACTTTGATGGCATCATCTAACAACTCGATGGGAATTGGATCAATAATATCATCCATTTAATGCACCCCACGATACAATAGGCCAGTTGGTCGTAAGTAGTTGATTGCCGCATTGGAGCGTTGTGCCGTACCACGTGGCAGCGTTGTGGGCGCTGATTTCTCATAACTAAATTTGCCTATCGTTACATGACTAATCCCTTTAGCCGATTGTTTAGCGTTAGCTAGCTCTTCAACCCCACCAGAATCAATAAACCATTCAATCTGAGCGCAGACAGCCTTCTTCACGTTAATTCGGTCAGCCTCAAGTGGCAAATCATCAAGATTATGCGAATCGAAATAATAATTTGCGTATTGATTGACCATCTCTTCGGCTCGCATTTCCAAACGTCCAAAATTTATAATTACTGGTACTTGCTCGCCAAAATAAGTGTTAGCGTAAAAATCTTGATCTACTATCGGCATCTAATCACCTCTAACCAGCAGTTACATTGGCACCATCAGTGGTTGCTGCAGCTTTAACATTTTGTGGATCAGCGGGCTTGGCAGCAAGAACCGTAAATCCCAGAACATCTACCTTGTCACTCACTTGGCTACCGTCCACATAGGCAACCTGATAGTCACCAGTAGCGACAACTGTGCCAGCTGCTAAGCCAGTAATTGCCACACTGGTTGCATCACCAGTCGCAATTGCCGTTTCGTTGCCCTTTTGATAAGCATTCAACACTTTAGCCATTCTACATTCCTCCTAATTTTAATTGCCTACTTTGCTGTGATCTTCGCACCGTCATTCGTAGGCATTACTTTAACATTAGACGGTGGCATTATTTTGACGGCGTATCAGATGCCACAGCTTTACCCTTATTGGATTTTTTAACCGTAGCATCCTTAGTGCTGGTTACGTTTTGGTTAATAACAGTACCGCCTTCGACATCAAATGGATTAATGACTAACAACTTAGTGTCATCATAGATTGCAACACCATAATGTTCATCGGCATTAAACTTAGTGATCTTATGATCCATATCGCGACCCTTTTCAGAGAGAACATTCCGCTTCATGTAGGTACGCATTGCACCCGGCTTAACTGCCACAGCGGAGCCTTCTTTGATCTTACGTGACCGCACAATTTGCCATCCGAGTAACTCACCAAATGTGCCATTAATCAAGATGTTGTCGCCTAAATCAGTTGCTCGCGTCCAGTTCTCAGCAGCAGCCTTACGTAGTTTATTGACATCTTTAGGGTTCATAAACAAGACGCCGGTGGTCGGTGAATCATCTTCTACCGCGTATTCACTCGTATCATCATTAAATGCAGCTTCAATTGCATCAACCATATCCAATGACGTAACATCAACGCCAGTGCTTAGCGTAAGCCGTGCTTTCATTGCAGTAGCCAAGATGTCATTGTCAATCTTAGATGCGATTGCCATCGTAATTTGTCGCTGGCCTTCGCCTACTGGATCTCCGTATCCGGATAGAGCGGCTTCGTCAGTAATCTTGACACCTTTACCTGCTTTCTTAATCGTGAACATGTCGGTGTCTGTTGCTAGTCTGGCATAATCAATAGCGCCACCTTCATCGACATCCGTCGCATCTCCGATATACTTGTATCGAGGTACGGTTACATCAGTGCCTGGTCGACCTTCAAGTGTAGTGTCAACAGGTGCAATAGCACTAAACCGGATTGCCTTAGGCAATTTAGCGCTAATCATCGCAGTCATAACTTGTGGATCAATCAGGTTATCTAATACAGTTGTTTCATCTGCCATGTGTTATTTCCTCCTAATTATTTGTTAGTTTTGTAACAGCTTGCTTGTAAACATCAGGGTGCTCTAGTTTCAGTTTTGCAGCTTCACCATAGCTAATCTTTGACAAATCTGGCACCGCAACGTTACCTTGACCACCGCTAAGGTTCTGACCAGCAACGGCTGTTCCTTGTGCGGCTTCTGCACCTTTAAACGATGGGTTCCGTGCCAAAACACCTGTTAATGCCTCATCGATTGTTTTAACGCCATTAGCTTTATTCACCAAGTCGGCTTTAGCGAGCGCCAGCGCATCACTCAGATGGTCAGCATCAACTCCTTGTTTAAGAGCAGCTACTTGAGCTTCTGCAGTGTCAGCACGACTGGTTTCTTTTGCAAGCTTACTGGTAGCCTTGTCTAACTCACCGGATTTAGCCTCCAATGCACTCTGATTAGCCGCCACATCTTTATTATGCTGTTCGACGACACCTTTCAAGTCATCTTCGTTATCGAACCCAAGTGACTTTAATAATTCGGTACGCGCTTCTGTGGCTACCTGTTTAGTATCAATTGGCGTAGGAGTCGGTACTGGATCAGTAACCGGCACTGGTTCAGGTGTTGGAACTGGATTATCTTCTGCCATCTTTATTGCTCCTCTCTAAATTTAGGTGACGAATTTACAATTGAAGTGCAACAAATGATCAAAAAGAAGACTCACAGCCTGAGTCCTTGTAAAATATAGTCACCACAACTT